>DAIRFV010000005.1:14514-68883 GCA_036794905.1 Pyrinomonadaceae bacterium
TTCGAACCCGCTCTACCCACTCCGCTTAACAAAGACCTGGTAAAAATTGCCGGGAATTCAAACACCCCGCAGCCGTCAGAGGATAGCTTATCCCGGCAATTCCTGTCACGCCGCTACGCCAACTTTGCGCCGGGTGCCGCGGCCGGGCGCCTCTCGTTATCGGGGAAATCGTGTAGAATACTCTCGTCCGGATGTCTTCGCGCGAGCTTATGGTTTTTCGAGTATGAGCAACCAACTGACAGAATTGCAGGTCGCCCGCGTGGTCGCAGAAGTCACCAGGCAGGCGCAGCAGCGTGAGTTGAAAGAACGCGAGTCGCTCGGCCGCGAGCAGGTGGTGCAGATTCTGGAGGAGTTGAGTCTGCCGGTCGAGTTGCTCGACCCGGCGATGCAGGAGTTGGAGCGGCGGGAGGCGGAAGCGGCCGAGCTGGCGCGCTACGAGCAGGCGCGCGCCGCGGAGAGGCGGCGGAGATTTCTGATTATCGGGTCGAGCGTCGCCGCGCTGCTCGTCTTAATTCTCCTGGTCGGCTCCTTCATCCAGCGACGCAGTCGCGCCTTCGCGGACATCAGGGCCGTCGAGCCGGGGCGCATCACGCGCACGAACGACGACGGCGGGAACATGGGCGCCGTCCGTCCCGACGGCGGCGAGCTGGTTTACCGCGTGACGCTGGGGCGCGTGCCGGTCTCCGAAAATTTGTCTTTGAAGTGTAACTGGATCAATCCCGACGGGCGCGTCGTCAAGCAGAACTCGTGGGAGACGCGGACGACAGATAAGGACGTGTGGGCGACATCGTGCCGCCACAGCCTGGGGGCGGCCGCGCAGCCCGGCGCGTGGAGCGTCGAGATGCTTCTGGATGATCGCGTGGTGAGTCGAACCGATTTCAGGGTCGAATAGCGAACCGGCAGCCCCTTACTCCGCATGAGCATAGTCATCGGTTACTGGAGCAGCGATGAGAATGTTGAAACTCCAGACAAGCTGCACCGGCTGTTGACTGAGGCCCCGGCCGGTGCGGGCCGCGACGAATCTAAAATCATCTCGCCCTGCGCCGGTCAATCCTCACCCCGACCCGACCGCGCCGAGCCCCCTCGCACAATCAGCTTCGGCATCGCCGTGGGCGGCAGGCACTCCACGCTCGAAGCCGCCGAGGCGCGCGAACCGGGCGGCGCAACCTGCACACATTTGAAGGCCGCCCTCGCCGCCGCGGGCGCGGGCACGGCCGCGGACGTGTGGTTCAAGGCCGGCGGCGACGGCCTCACCCTCGGGCGCGGGGTTTTCGGTCGCGCGACGATCTTTTGGACCCGCACGGACGATGCCGTCTGGTTCTCAACGCGACTCGGGTTGTTGCTGTCGGTGGTCGGGGGCGCGCGTGTTTCTGTTGAGGGCTTCTACGCCTACGGCTGCTACTCGTACCTCCCCGCGCCGCTCACGCCTGTCAAGAACATCTACGCCGTCCCCGCCGGGTCAGAAGTGGTGTGGAGCGGCGCGTCGCCCGAAGCACCGCCGCAGACCCGAACACTTTACGAATGGCGAGAAGCCGCCGCCCAGACCGTAGACGAGAGAGAGGCCGCCGGCAGTCTGCGCGGTCTGCTGGAGGAGAGCGTCGCGGAGCAGCTCGGGCGCTCGCGGGGGGAGCCGTTGGGCGTGTTTCTCTCCGGCGGGCTGGATTCGGCCGTGACCGCGGCCATGCTCGTCCGCGCGGGCGCGCGCGTACGAGCCTACACGCTCGACTTCGGCAGGGAGTTTTACTCGGAAGTTCCTTACGCCGAGCTGACCGCGGGCGCGTTGGGGATTCCGCTCACGAAAATCCCGGTCACCGCGGGCGGCGTGCGCCGGGCGCTTGCCTCAACCGCCGCGCGGCTCGACGGTCTCTACGGCGACGGCGTGACCGTCCCTCTCGCGCTCCTCTGCGCGCGCGCCTGTCGGGAGGTGAGCGTCGTCTTTAACGGCGAGGGCGGCGATCAACTCTTCGGCGGGTGGACGAACAAACCGCTGATCGCCGCGTCGCTGTACGGGCACGCCGCGGGCGCGACCACTGCCCGCGCGACTCCGGACGGCGAGGAGACATTCGCCGCCGGCTACATGCGAACGTTTCACCGCCTCCACGGCCACGAGGCGGGCGTCTACACGAAGGATGTGCAGCGGGAGGTCGCAGAGCTGGACGCGCTCGCGCCGCTCGCGCGGGCGCTCGACCCCGCTTACACGCGCGGCCTGCTCCACCGTCTGCGCCGCGCCAACCTCATGCTCAAGGGCGCGGACAACATTCAACCCCGCGCCGCGAGTCTGGGCCTGAGCTACGGCCTCGACGTGCGCACGCCCTTCTGCTCAAGGCGGCTGGCCGAGTGGACGTTCGGCGTGGGCGGCGAGTTGTGGCTGCGCGGCGGGTGTGAGAAGTATCTGCTGAAGCGCGCGGTCGAAGACCTCCTGCCCTCCGCAGTCGTCTGGCGCGAGAAGCGCGGCATGGGCGTGCCGCTGACCCCCTGGCTGACCGGGCGTTTGCGCCGCTGGTCGAAGAGGCGTTTGAGCCCGCGCGCGCTCGCGCGTGAAGGGTTGTGGCAGGCGGACGCGGCGCGGCGAATCCTCGACGGCGAGTTGAGCGGGCAGGTGCAGGGGCGGCGCATCGGCGAGACTCTGTGGCTGATGCTGATGTGGCGCGCGTGGCGCGAAGGCGTCCTGCGCACCGGCGCGGCCCCCGCGCGCGGCGGGGCGGTCACACCTCGTTGGCTCCCGCTCCCTCTGCTCAGGGTTCTCAAAAGGAGATACACGTGAAGTGCATCAAGTGTGACGCCGACAACAAGCTCAAAGAACGGCAGGCGAACTCGGGGCGCTGCAAGAGCTGCCGCCACCCGTTCGCGTTCGACCCGAAGGTCACGCCGGGCGTTGACTTCACGGACAGGTTCTTCCAGCAGTCACTCTCGACGCTCTCCGTCGGCGGCTCGCTCTTCTTCACCCCGCGTCAGCTCTACTACTTCTTCAACCGGCGACTCAGCGCAAAGCGCACCGACCCCTCGAAGGTGGCGGGCTGCATTCTGGTCGTCGGCGCCGCGCTGATCTTCTTCCTTCTCCTCGCGTTCAAGTCGTTCTCTTTCCTCTGGCTCATCCCGCTGCTCCTCGCCGCCGCGTTCGGCCTCGCCCTGCTGCTCAGCCCCGCTCTGCGGCGCCGCCTGCGCGGCAAAGAACACGGGCAACTCCTCGCCACGCCGGGACAGGTGGAGGGCTGGTACGGCCATTGGCGCAAGCTCAACCACGAGGCCGTCAAGATGCTTCCGCCCCCGGCGCCCACTCCGGGGCGCAAGCCGCCGGCCGCTCAAATCAACCCCGAAGTCATGAAGTACAGCTTCGACCGGGTCGTCGTCTGCGACCGCCCCGAGATAGCACAATGCCTGATCGCCAATAACTTTCACTTCGAGCACAACTGCGCGGTTCTGAGTCTGGACGGATACCCGCACGACATCTTCGAGGCCGTGATGCAGATGCTGCGCCGGAATCCCGAGCTGAGCGTCTACGCGCTGCACGACGCGAGCCCGATTGGCGTCGCGTTGCCTCACATCCTGCGCACGGACCCGCGTTGGTTCGCCGGCGGCGGCGCGAACGTCTACGACCTCGGCCTGCTCCCGCGACAAATCTTCAAACGCCCGGTCTTCGTCGAGCGCGGGTGGCGCCCCCCTCACGGCGCGGCGACCATCGTGCCCCCGCACATCGCGGCGACGCTCGAACCCGACGAGGTGCGTTGGCTGGAAGAGGGGAACTACGTCGTGCTCGAATCCTTCACGCCGCAGACGCTGCTGCGCGTCGTGGCGCTGGGCATCGCCAAGAGCCGCGACCCGCGCGCCGGGGACGCGCTCGTGCCGGTCATGGTGGGCGGCGACGGCGGCGGCGGCGGGGTGTTCATCTACACGACGGACAGCTTCGGCTGACCCGGCAGGCGCTCGACGCGCGACGCGACTCAGTCGCGCTCGTGCGTTTGCAGCCACAGTTCGAGGCTGACGAGCAGCCAGAGTTTGACCCCGTAACGCGCCCACACGTCCCCGCGGTAGTCGAGCCAGTCGCGCACCACGCCCTGATCGAGGAAACGCCTCGTGCGCGCGCGGCGCGAGAGGAGCAGGGCGGCGGCGCGCCTGCGCCAGCGCTCGCGGAACCAGCGCTGCACCGGCACCATCATCCCGCTCTTCGGCCGCTCCAGAATCCGCGCCGGCAGGAGGTCGGCGACCGCCGCCTTGAGCACGGCCTTTTCGCGCGCGCCCTCCAGTTTGTACTCGGGCGGTATCTCCAGACTCAACTCCACGACGCGGTCGTCGAAGAGCGGCGAGTGCCCCCGCAGCCCCGCGGCGCGGGTCAGGTTATTCACCTTCGTCAGGATGTGGTCGGCGCCCTTGAAACGCGTGTTGACGAACATCAGGTTGTTCAGGTAACTGCCCGGCGAGTTGAAAGCGTCGGCGAACACGGACGGCTCCGCCCGCACCTCCTCCCACACCTCTGCGCGCAGCAGCCGCGGCAGGTCGGCCGCGCACTTTTGAAACGAAGCGAGGTAGGCTCCGACGAGGTCGGGCGCCGCGCCCGACGCCCCGGCGCCTTCGCCACTTTCAGTCTGTTCGGCGCGTTCGCCCTGTGCGGCCGGCGCGTACGACGGACGGTATAACTGCGTCAGGAGCATCGGCTGATTCTTCGGCCCGCCGAAGCACGGGTCGCCGCCCTCGCCGTTCAGGATCGTCCCGACCGACGCCCTCGCCGCGCGCCCGAGGATGAGGTTCGGCACGGTCAAAGGGTCGCCGATGGGGTCGTCGAGCTGCGCCATCGTCTCCGGCAGCAAGTCCCACATCTCCTCGGGCGTGATCTCGATGACGTGATGCGTCGTCCCGCAGTGGCCGGCGACGAGCCCGGAGAATTCGAGCTCGTTCGGACACTCCGGGCCGAAATGAATCGAATAAGAGTGGACGGGACTGTCATGCAGGCGCGCGGCCAGCGCGGCGACGCAGCTCGAATCCAGCCCGCCGGAGAGATAGACGCCGACGGGGGCGCGTCCGGGCAGGCAATCGCCCACGACCCGTTCGAGTGCCGCGCGCAGGCGCGCGCCGTAAGCTTCAAGCGGCATCCGCACGGCGGCGACGCGCTCCTCGACCTGCCAGTAGACGGTCGTTTCCCCCTCGGGCAGGCGCAGGACCGTGCCGGGTCGCACCTCTCTTAAGCCACGCCACATGGTTCGGCCGCCCGGGACGAAGGCGCAGCACAGGTAGTCGCGCACGGCGACCGCGTCCACTTCGCGCGTCGCATCGCGCACGACCTCCCTCGAACGCGCCCCCGCGTAGCGCACGCCGCCCTCCGTCGTGTGGTAGAGCGTCTCCGCGCCGACGCGGTCACGCACGAGCCAAAGCGTTTCCCGCTCACGATCCCAGACGCAAAAAGCATAAGCGCCGGTCAGCAGCTCGGCCGCCCGCCGGCCGTGCGCCTGCCAGGTAGAAGCGATGAGACCGAGGTCGGTCGGGACGTGTGGCCCTCCGGCAGGCGCCCGCGCGCCGTCGAACGCCCCGCCGGGCCAACCAATCTCAGTCAGCAACTCGGCGCGATTCGTCAGCCGCGCTTCTCCGACCGCGACGAAGCGCCCGCCTCGACAAGTTTCCCAAGGCCCTTCGAGTACGGCAAAAGATTCATCCCGCCAGAGACCCGCCTCCCGCGCGTGACGGACGTTCCCGTAGGCCACGCGCCAGCCCGCGTCGGTGGCGTCACGCCGGGGTTGCCTCCGCCCGCCTCGAAGCAGGTGGGGCGCGAATTTGTCGATGAAGCGCATGGTAGAAACGTGCGTGCGATGTTAGCACGTTACCCGGGACTGAAAGTCATTGACACGTTTCGCCGCGCGCAGGCAGACTTTCGTCGAGTTCTCATTCGGGCGATTCACTTTCTCAGACTTGAGTGCCGTGGACGATAAAACTTTTCTCCCCTTCCGACTGACTCACGGCCGCCTCGCCGAGACGACCGACGAGGCTTTCCCGTCGCGCCTGTCGGCGTGGCGCGAAGACACCCTTGAGCTGTCCGGAGACGGCACGCACTTCGGCTACGTACACGGGGGCGCGGCGACGCTCGAAGCGGCGGGCGGGACATTCACGCTGCGAGAGGGCATGTACTTCGCGGCGCCCTCCGCGTGCCGCATCGGTGGTGCGGGTCAGGGCGTGGTCATCACGAGGTTGGGCTATTACGGGATGTTCACGTTGGGGGGGCCGGTCGAGCCGAAGGGGCGGCTGCGCTACATCGACGGTTGCACCGACAGCCTGCTCATCCCGCCACAGATGTCGGGCGACCCGTGCCTGAACGCGCTCTACTTTCCTGCCGGCGTTTCTCAAACGGAACACACGCACCCGTCCGCGCGCGTCGGGCTGGTGGTACGCGGCACGGGGCTGTGCCGTACGCCGGAGGCGACATACCCGCTGACGCCCGGCCTCACCTTCGTCATCCGCGCGGAAGGGCGGCACAGCTTCAAAACTGAGGAGGAGGAGATGGTCGTCGTCGCCTATCATCCCGACAGCGACTACGGCCCGACGCACGAGGCGCACCCGATGATTAACCGCACCGTGGTGCGAGGCGTTCCGGCTTCGCAGATTGAGTCGATTCACACGCCCCGGGAGAGCTGATAATTACTCTAGAAAAGCAGTGTCCCGCTCGAACACGCCCGGGCTAGGCGACCTCGCAGTAGACCTTGATGGCGCCTTTCGCGCCGGTGAGCTGCTGGAACAGCTCGCGGTAGTTCCCGAGCCCTCTGACCGGGTGGGTGAGCAGGCGCGCGAGCCAGCCGGGGTATTCCAGTTCGGTCTGCGACATGTCGCGCACGCCCGCCTCGAAGTACTCGCGGTTGGCGTTTACCGTCCCGACCATCACCTTGTTGCCGAGGACGAATTCGAGGTTGATCTTGTCGGCGGGGACTTCCACGCGCCGGTCTCCGCCGGTCACGCTCGACAGGACGAGCACGCCGTTTTTGGCGAGCGCCTGCATGGAGTCGAAGACGATGGGCGAGTAGCCCGTCGCCTCGAAGATGAGGTCGAAGCCGCCCTCGTAGCGTCGCGCCGACTCGGCCACAGGCAGCTCGTCGCTGGTGACGTAGGTCGCGCCCAGCGCCTCGACCAGTTCGGCGTTGAGGTACGGCTTCGGCGTCTTGCCGAAGGTGACGACCTCCAGACCGCGCAGCCGCAGGGCGAGCGTCGCCAGGAGGCCGATGGTGCCCGCGCCCATCACGGCCGCGCGGCGCGGCTTCCACACCCGGAGACGCCGCTGAATCTCGTAAGCTTGCGCGACGCCCTTCTCGACGACCGTCAACGGCTCCAACAGCACGCCCACGTCCTTTAACCCCTGCGGGACTTTGACGACGAACTCGGCGTCGTCCACGTAGTACTCGGACATGAAGCCGTGGCGCAGGTTGATGCCGCGCTCGTAGTAGACCGAGTCGGTCGTCATGTCGTTGGTGCCGATGAGGTCGTAGATGCTGCGGCCCGGCCGGCGCACGGTGGCGACGACGTAGTCGCCGGGCTCGACCTCGGTCACGTTCGGCCCGACGGCCTCGACCCGCCCGAAGCCCTCGTGGCCGATGACGAGGAAGTCCGAACCCTCGGGCGCCGCGCCGTACTCGGCCGCGTTGATCTCCTTGTCGGTGCCGTCCACGCCGACCTTCAGCACGCGCACGAGCACGCCGCGCCCGTTCGCCACGTCCGAGACCTCGGGCGCCGGCATCTCGACGAGCCGTACGCTGTCGGGCACGCCCGGCGTGACCGCTATCGCTTTCATCACGTCTCCTCCCGTCCTTCCGTTTAGTCCCTCTAACCCTTGCGCTCGGGTTTGCGTTCGAGGAACTGCGGCCAGTTCTGCTCGCTCTTCTGTAAGAAGCCGGGGATGTCGTGCTCCCAGAGCCGCCTCACGTCCCCGTTGTAGTTAAGGTAGAGCTTGCCGTCTACCACCTTCCACGCCTCCGGGTCTGCGTCGGCCGTGTAGCCGTGGGCGACGGCGTAGGAGCAGTAGCCGCCGTACTGCGGCGCGAACACCCCGGGCTCGCGCGCGAAGGCGTCGCGGTTCTCCGCGCTCTTGAAGAGCCAGCGCGCGCCGTTCCACTCGTGCGCGAACTCGGCGCGGCCCTCGGCGGCCGCGCCCTCGCGGAAGTAGGCGACGGCGTCGTAGCCGCGCAGCGCCAGCCCGGCCGAAGACTTATTAACCGGCTCGATGCCGTCCGGGCGCCTCAGGTTGAACACGCCGACTGCCACGGCAATGCCGACGGCGACGGCGACGACCGGGAATACCTTTCTGACTTTCACAACCTCTCTCCTCGCAAGACCAGATTCGGTGCGGCTTCGAAACAGCCCCACAGACTTAGTCGCCCGGCCCGGCGGAAACTTACAAAGGCCGTGGACGGCGAATCGTAACCCGTGACAAGAGGGAAGGCGGTTGTTCCTTGTCACGGCCGACGATTCGCCGTTCACGCGCTTTACTCCCCACTCTGTTGCAGTAGCTTGGCGACCAGCCCGGTCCAGCCCGTCTGGTGCGAGGCGCCGACGCCGGCGCCCGTATCGCCATGAAAGTATTCGTAGAAGAGCACCAGGTCGCGCCAGTGCGGGTCGCGCTGGAACTTTTCGGAGTCGCCGTAGACGGGACGCCGCCCCCCTTCGTCGCGCAGGAAGATGTGTGACAGTCGGCGCGAGAGTTCGGCCGCGGCCTCGCCGAGGTTGAGCATCAGACCCGACCCCACGGGGCACTCGACGCGAAAGTCGGAGCCTAAGTAGTGGTGGAACTTCTGCAAGGATTCGATGAGCAGGTAGTTGACGGGGAACCAGACGGGGCCGCGCCAGTTCGAGTTCCCGCCGAAGAGTCCCGTCGAGGATTCGGCCGGCTCGTAATCGACGCGGTGCTCCATGCCGTCAACGCGCAGCGCGTAAGGGTGCTCTTTGTGGTATTGCGAGACGGAGCGGACGCCGTGCGGCGAGAGGAACTCCGACTCGTCGAGCATCAGGCGCAGCACGCGCCGCAGCTTGTCCCTGTCCACGACGGCGAGCAGGCGGCGCTCGCCTTTGCCCGGAGTGCGCATGCAGGCGACGTTGCCGGTCAGGTCGGGGCGGTTCTCGATGAACCACTCCATCCGCCGCTTGAAGCCGGGCAGACTGTCCACGACTTCCGGCTCCAGCGTCTCGACGGCGAAGAGCGGGACGAGGCCCACCATCGAGCGCACCTTCAACGTCTGGCTCCCCTGCCCCGGCAGGTGGAGCACGTCGTAGTAGAAGCCGTCCCCCTCGTCCCAGAGCGAGATGTCGTCCTCGCCGATGTTGTTCAGGGCGTGCGCGATGTGGAGGAAGTGCTCCCAGAACTTCGAGGCCACGTCTTCATAAGCCGGGTCTTCCTTCGCCAGCTCCAGCGCGATGGCGAGGAGGTTGAGGGTGTACATCGCCATCCAGCTCGTGCCGTCCGACTGCGCGAGGTGCCCGCCCGTCGGGAGCGGCTGCGAGCGGTCGAAGACGCCGACGTTGTCCATCCCGAGGAAGCCGCCCTGGAAGATGTTCATCCCCTCCGCGTCCTTGCGGTTGACCCACCAGGTGAAGTTCAGGAGCAGCTTGTGGAAGACGCGCTGGAGGAAGTCGCGGTCCCCGACGCCGCGCCGCTTCTTCTCGATCTTGTAGACGCGCAGTGCGGCCCACGCGTGGACGGGCGGGTTCACGTCGCCGAAGGCCCACTCGTAGGCGGGGAGCTGCCCCGAGGGGTGCATGTACCACTCGCGCAGCATCAGGACGAGCTGCTCCTTCGCGAAGTCCGAATCGACGAGCGCGAGGGGCACACAGTGGAAGGCCAAATCCCAGGTGGCGTACCACGGGTACTCCCACTTGTCGGGCATCGAGATCACGTCGGCGTTGTACATGTGCGCCCACTCGCGGTTGCGACCCTTCTTGCGCCGGGCCGGCGGCGCGGGCTGCGCGGGGTCGCCCGCGAGCCAGTCGCGCACGACGTAGTGGTAGAACTGCTTCGACCAGAGCAGCCCGGCCAGCGACTGCCGCATGACGCCCCGCGCGTCTTCGGAGAGGTCTGCGGGCACGATTCCACCGTAGAACTCGTCCGCCTCCCGTTTTCGCGCGGCGAAGATGCGCTTGAACTCTTCGCCGAAGAGGTTCGCGCTCGGACGCACGTCGGTCAGGCGCAGGCGCACGGTCGCCGTCTCGCCGGGCGCGATGGTCAGGGCGTAGTGGGCGGCGGCCTTCGTCCCGCGTTGCTCGGGGTTCACCGCTTCGCGCTCGCCCTGAACCAGATAGTTGTCGATGCCGTCCTTGACGTAAGACCTGTTCGGCACGCCGTAAAGCCGCGCGGTGTTCGTCTCGTTCTCCGTGAAGAGCAGCTCCGGCGCTCCCTCGCAGTGGAGCCAGCGCTCGCCGTAATAGTCGTGCCCGGCTTCGACAACCTCCGCCCCCTCTTCACCAACACCCACACGGCGCAGCTCCGGCCGTTTCCCGTCACCGTTCCAAGACCAGGTGTTGCGGAACCAGAGCGTCGGCAGGAGGTGCAGCGGCGCGGCGTCGGGGCCGCGGTTCGTCGCGCTCACGCGGACGAGGATGTCTTCCGGGCCGCCCTTCGCGTACTCGACCGTCACGTCGAAGTAGCGGTCTTCGTCGAAGACGCCGGTGTCGAGCAGCTCGAACTCGGGCTCCCCCTTGCCGCGCCGCCGGTTCTCCTCGACCAGCCGCGCGTAGGGGAACTCACGCTGCGGGTACTTGTAGAGGAACTTCATGTAGGAGTGCGTGGGGGTGGAGTCGAGGTAGAAGTAGTACTCCTTCACGTCCTCGCCGTGGTTCCCCTCGCTGCCCGTCAGCCCGAACAAACGCTCTTTGAGGATGGGGTCGCGGCCGTTCCACAGCGCGAGCGCGAAGCAGAGGTACTGGTGGCGGTCGGAGATGCCGGCGACGCCGTCCTCGTTCCAGCGGTAGGCGCGCGAGCGCGCGTGGTCGTGCGGCAGGTAGTCCCACGCCGTCCCGGAACCCGAGTAATCCTCGCGCACAGTCCCCCACGCGCGCTCCGAGACGTAGGGCCCCCAGCGCTTCCAGTGCGCCGTGCGCTCCCGCGACTCCGCCAGCCGCACCTCCTCGGCCGTGAGGGCTCTCGCCCGGGACTCCTCCGCCACTTCCGCCAACTCCGAGACCGGCATCGTCGTATCTCCTACAAAATAAGTCGCCGACATCTGCGTTAATATTCCGCGACGCGCAACACGTGGCCGTCGGGGTCGGCGACCAGGAAGCCCCGGCGGAAGCCGAGCGCGCCGCTGGCAAATGACGTGATGTCGTCCGAGACGAACGAGTAGCGCCCGCGCCGCAGCAGCCCGGCTAAACCGTCCGTGTGCTCCGTGACGAGCCCCGTCTGCCAGTGGACGAGGTCGTTGGCGCGCTTGTCGGCGGGCGCGGGCCGCCCGTCGCGCGGGGCGAGGTATTCGAGGAATTCTACCCCGATGCCGCCCCTCGGCGCGCGCAGCGCCGTGATGCGCAGGCGCGCGCCCCGCACGTTGTTCAGGTGCTCCTGCTCGGTGCCGAAGTTCTCGCTCCCGCCCGCCACCGTCATCCCCAGCACGTCGCGGTAGAACTTCAGGCTCGCCGCCGTGTCCGAGACGACGATGGCCGTGTGGTCGATGCCGAGGAAGAGACGCCCCGACGTGCCCAGGCGGTGCCACTTCTCCGCGCCCTTGCCTGCGGGGAACTGTAGGATTTCGAGCGCGTGGCCGTCCGGGTCTTTGAAGTAGAAGGCACGGATCCCGCCCGCGTTCCTGTTCCACGCGGGGAGCGTCTGCGGCCCCGTCGAGGCGTGCTGCACCTTGTGTTGTTTCAGCCGCGCGTAGGCCTTCTCCATGTCGGACGTGATGACGGCGAAGTGCTGAAACCAGCGGTCGTTGCTGCGCGAGTCAACCGGAATAGGCCGGCCCCTGGGCGCGAGGTACTCCGTCAGCTCAACCGTCTCGTCCCCGAGCCGCAGGCGTACGACGCGCATCCGCACCCCGAACAACCCCTGAAGCCGCTCGTACTCCTCGCCCCACACCTCCACGTCCGAGACCTTCTCGAACGTGAGCACGCGCGTGTAGAACTGAACGGACGCGTCCATGTCGGAGACCGTCATGCCGACCGACTCGACCGCCGTGACCGCGGCGACCGCCGCCGCCTTCGCCGCCCCTTTGACGTGCGGGCTCTGCGCCCTGGCGGGCAGCAGGAAGAGACCGAGCGCGAGCAGGAGCAGGGCGAGCGCCCACAGGCGGTGCGGGTGATTGCGGGCCGCGGCGTCGCCGCAGAGCGCGGGCTCCGTCGCGCACAGGCGCACCAGCGCCTCACCTCGTCGCGGGAACCTTTCGACCCTCATCGCATCCTCCCCAGCAGGTGATCGCCGACGCGCAGGGCGTTGGCCATGATGGTCAGCGCGGGGTTCACCGCCGCGCTCGAAGGGAAGAAGCTGCCGTCCACGACGTAGAGGTTGTCGAGGTCGTGCGCCTTGCAGTTCACGTCGAGCGCCGATTCTCGCGGGTCGTGGCCGAAGCGCACCGTCCCGTTCTGGTGCGCGACGCCCGCGAGCGGGATGCGCTGCCCGAGGAAGATGCTCCGCGCGAAGAGCCCGACGTGGCACGAGTGACCGTGCTCGCGGCACTTCGTCTGCCCCTGCATCAGGCTCTCCAACTTCTTCCGCAAACGCCGGTGCGGCTCCAGGTTGTTCGGCGTGTAGGAGAGGACGATGTTTCCCTCGCGGTCGAGCGTGACGCGGTTGTTCGGGTCGGGCAGGTCTTCCGACGTGAGCCAGAAGTCGAGCGAGTGCCTGGCCATCGAATCGAGCGTGAAGCCCGGCGCGAGCTTCGGCGCGCCGGCCGAGAGCGCCGCGCCGTCGAGCTTGCCGACGAAGGAGATGTGCCCCATCGGGAAGTCGTACTCCTCCGAGCCGAAGTAGAAATCATTCACCGCGAGCGTCTTCTGAAAGACGGTCGGGTTCGGGCACTTCGAGACGGCGAGCACGACCGAGTTGACGTGCCCCATGTAGTGGCGGCCGACCGTGTCGGAGGAGTTGCCTAAGCCCCGAGGGTGTTTGTCGCTCGCCGAGCGCAGCAGCAGTGCCGCCGAGTTGATGGCACCGCAGGAGACGGCCACCACGTCCGCCGAGAAGGTCTCTCGCCCGCCGCCTTCCAGCTCGACGTAAACCTTGTCGACGACGCGCCCCGAGACGTCCGTCTCAAGCCGCGTGACTTTGGCGTTCGTCAGGAGCGTGACGTTCGGGTGTTCGAGCGCGGGCTCGACGGCGCAGACGTGCGCGTCCGACTTGGCCTGCACCAGGCACGGGAAGCCGTCGCACGTCCCGCAGCGGATGCACTTGCTCCGGCGCGGGTCGTCCTCCTTGAGCATGACGCCGAGCGGCACGTGGAAGGGCTTGCAGCCCAGCGCGGCGAAGTCTTCTGCAAGTTGCCGGATGCGCGGCTCGTGCGAGACGGCCGGGTGCGGGAAAGGCCCCGACGCCCATCCTTCGGTCGGGTCTTCCCCGCGGTTCCCGTGGACGTGGTACATCGCCTCGGCCTGCGCGTAGAAGGGTTCGAGGTCTTCGTAAGAGATCGGCCACGCGGGCGACAGCCCGTCGTGGTGGCGCACGACGCCGAAGTCCTCTTTGCGGAGACGGAACAGCGCCGCGCCGTAGAATTTCGTGTTGCCCCCGACGTAGTAGTTCGTGTGCGGGTGCAGCGGCCCGCCCTCCCGGTCGTACCAGGTCTCTTTCGTGTTGTACTTGCCCCCGACGTTGACGGCGCGCGACTCCCAGTTGTCGCGCTCGCGCGGGACGAACCCGCCGCGCTCCAGCAGCAGAATCCTCTTCCCCGACGGCGCGAGCCTGTGCGCCAGCGTCCCGCCGCCCGCGCCCGTCCCGATGACGATTACGTCGTAGTGATTGGCCTGTGACATGGCGACCCCCTCGGCGTTTAGAGGTTCGCGGCCAGGAGCAGCGCGGCCGTCTCAGGCGTCCTGCTCCGCGTGACCTCGAACGACTCCTCCCGCCCGACCTCAGATTTCCGCCCCCCGACATCCGTCTTTCCGAACTCGCAGTTGAAGATGCAGCGCTGGCGATTGTGGTGGTGGAGCTTGGCGCAGGCCGCCCGCGCGCCCGTGCGCGCGAAGACCTCTGCGGCCAGCAGCATGCCCGCGAGCGGCGCGGTGAAGTAGACCCACAGCGCCGTCCACACCTGCGCCGAGACGGCCGAGCCGAGCGTCCGCGCGGGGTTCATGCTCATCCCCGAGACCGGCGACTCGACGCTGATGTAGAGCGCGACCAGCAGCCCCGCCAGCAACCCCGTCCAGCGCGCGAGCCTCGTGTGGTTCGACGCGCGCAGCACGACCGACATCAGCGCGAACGAGATCAGGGCCTCGGCCGCGAACGCCGCCGCGACGCCGCAGTTCCCGGGCACGGTCACGACGTAGTTGACCTTCGCGTCGGCGAGCAGCCCTCCGAACACGAGCGCCGCCAAGAGGACGCCCGCCACGCCGCCCGCGAACTGCGCCAGCACGTAGAAGAGGGCGTCCGCGCCTCTGACCTTGCCGAGCCGGTAGAAGGTGAGCGTCACCGCCGGGTTGTTGTGCGCGCCCGAGCGCATGCCCCACGGCGAGTAGACCAGCAGGACGTTCGTCAGCCCCATCGCCGCGCCCATCAGCGCGCGCCGCGCGGTCTCGCTTTCTATCCGTTGCGCGGCCGCCGAGGCCGGGTGGAAGAGCAGCGCGGCGAACGCGCAGGCCGAGACCATGAACGCGCCGAGCCCCGCCGCCTCCGACAGGTACTCGGGCCAGTGATGTTTCAGGGCGTTAAGCATCTGCGTTCCTCGCCGGATGAATCACTCTGGGGCTCTGATTTATTCCGATGTAAGTAAGGGTCAGGCGACGTTGAGGATGGAATTGAGGCCGCCGAAGCCGTCGTGGTCTTTGAAGCCGTTGGCCGGGTCTTCCGTCCAGCGCGCCCCGTCCACGACGAACTTGTAGCGGTAGCGGCCGGCGGCCGGGGGGTCGAGGGCGAGGCGCCAGAGGCCGTCCTCCTCCCTCCGCAGGGATGAGGGCTCCCACCCGTTGAAGTCACCGGCGAGCGCGACCTCGCGGGCGTCGTCGTCGTGGTAGAAGAAGACGAGACGCCCGCCCTCGACGCGCGGCGGGCCGAAGTTCTCGACGCCCAGCGGATGAATTTCGCGTGCCGCCTCTTCGACGGCGCGGCGCGCGTCGAGCACGCCGTAGCCCTGCCGCAGGAGCGGCGCGCCGGCCACGCGCGCGGCCGTCGAGGCGAGCAGCAGCTTGACGGCCGCGGGCGTGAGTTGCGGGTTGGCTTCGAGCATCTGCGCGACGACCGACGCGACGATGGGCGCGGCGAAAGAAGTCCCGTCCGCGTGCTGGTAGTGCGTGGCGACGACCTTCCTCTCGCGCAAGTGAGCTTCGACCTGCGCCCTCGCAGCTGCCGTCTCTGCGTCGAGAGCAGCCTCCGGCAACTCCGCTTCACGCCACAGCTCCGTGAGCAGGAAGCGGAACGGATAGTCGGGCGCCTGCGCAAGCCGGGACAGAGCCTCCGCCGCCCTGTATGACGGCGTGTTGGGCAGGATCGGGGCGGCGACGTACATCGCCGGCGCGATCAGCTCCGGCTTGACGAGGCCGTCCGCGGTCGCGCCGTAGTTCGAGCAGTAGAGGTCGAAGCCCCCCTCGTCCAGGCGGTTCCCGTCCGAGTACCCCCCGACCGTGATGACCGAGGGCGAGTTCGCGGGCGGTAGCGGGTGGGGGCGCTCGCCGCAGCCCGAGTTGCCGGCCGCGACCACGACGACGATTCCGGCCGCGACCGCCGCTTCGGCCGCGCGGTCGATGTCGCTCAAGGCGTGCGGCAGGTCTGCGTCGCCGCCGAGCGAGATGTTGAGGACGCGTATGTTGTACCGCTCGCGGTGCTCGACGACCCACTCGATGCCACGCGCGATCAACTCTTCCGTGATGCGCCCGCGCCGGCTCGCCTTGACCAGCACCACGTCGGCTTCCGAAGCGAGGCCGCGGTAGACGCCCTCCGAGAGGCGCCCGTTGCCCGCGGCCGAGACCGCCACCATCGTTCCGTGCCAGTGCCAGGACTCGGGTACGCGCTCGGGGTCAAGCGCCGCCTCTTCCCCCGAAATGTCTTTGAAGGCGGCGACGCGACTCCGCGGCTCGAACAGGTCCGTGTGCGGGTAGAAGCCCGAGTCGAGGAAAGCAATCGTGACGCCGCGTCCCGCGCGCGCCGTGTCGGCCTTGAGCCGTTCCGGCGTCGGGATGACGGCGAAGCGGTTCGGCGCGTGCGCGTGTGCGTGCGCCGCCGCGTCCGGGCGTGTCGTGTCCGTCGTCGTCATGGTTTAGAAGCCGGCGCGGCTCTTGAGGGAGGCGTCTATGCGCCCGCGCGCCTCCTTCGAGAGCACGGCGCCTAAGAAGGGCAGCTCGCGGCGCCGTAGGAAGAGCACGGCCGCGCTCCCGAAGAGGACGACGAGGGCCAGCCCGAACAACTCGCCGCGGTCGCCCACCTCCGCGAGCGCGATGCCGAGCCGCGTCAGGTGGCTGAAGATCGCGCCGCTGATGACGCCGAGCGACAGCAGCGCCCCGAACACGGCCGTGCGGGGGAAGAGCAACAGCGCCGCGGCGACCAACTCGAAGACGCCCGAGGCGATGCGCCCCCAAGGCTCCGCGCCGAGCTTCGAGAAGATGTAGACCGACTCGGGCGCACCCGTGAATTTGAAGAAGAGCGTCTGCAACAGTATGACGGCTACGACCGCCTGCAAGACCCAGCTCAGCACTTTCATCCGTCCAGATAGTTCCATCGTTTCCGACCTCCGCGGGTTATATCCGCGCGGGCCGGAAATTATTCCCTCCCTCCGCAGCGGAACGTCCCGCAAGTCACCCCTAAAAGCCCGACGAGCGGAGTCGGGCGCGTGCCGCGCGCGCGGTTCTGCGCCCCGATCTCGAAGGCGATGCGCCACTGGCGGAAGAGGACTTGGTAGGCGTGAAGGAGGCCGTGCGCGGGGTCGTAGATGTGCGTCGCTTCGGACGTGACGCCGTTCAGCTCGACGACCTTGAAGTTGCGCCCGCGCCGGAAGTCTTCCGGGGAGGGCGTGCGGATGTCGAACCTGCCGAAGTAGAAGCCTTCGAAGCCGCGACTCAAACGGTCTATCGCGCGTTCGAGGGCTTCGGTCCTGAACCGCGAGCCGTCGAGGAAGAGCGACCCGCGGCAGTGCGAGCCCAGCTCGACGAGTGAGAACGACTCGCCCCGGGCGAGGACTTCGCCTAAACGCGCCGCGTGCTGTTTCATGTAGGTCTTCGCCATGCAGACCGCGCGGCCGTCCCGCAGGATCAACTCTTCGAGGGTGCTCTCGCCGTCGCCGTTGACCGCCGGGAAACGCTTCTCGGTGATCGAGAAGATGCGCCCGCGCTCTGCTCCGGGTCGGCGGTAGTAGAAGACGCCGAACTCGCAGCCGGGCGCGTACTCCTGCACCAGCAGGTCGCGCGCTTCGCGGCGCAGGACTTCTTCGAGCTCACAGTCCGAGCGCACCACGCGCACCCCCTCGCCGCGCTGCCCGGCGTCGGGTTTAACGACTACGGGGAAGTCGAGGCCGTGCCCCTCCATAAACAGTCGCGCGGCGCGTACGCGTCCGGCAGGGTCGAGAGCCGTGTCTAGGTGCGCGGCGCGCGCCACGTGCGCGTGCGACCAGGCCGAAGTGGAGAGTCCGCGCAGGATGTCAATTTTGGATTCGCCGACGAACCCGCCTGAAGGCATTCCGGGGTTCGCGCAGGTGAAGAGCGTCAGGCAGCGGTGCTTGAGCCCGAGCAGCAGGACGTAGACGACGACCGGCGGGTAGAAGACGTAGGGCGGCCAGAACTCCCAGCGCCACGCCCGGCGCCAGCGCGAGACGAGCAGGCGCCGGCCGCGGAAACTCGTGAGACGCAGCGCGACGCTGACGAGCGCGTAGGCGGCGCCTCCGGCGAGCAGCAGTCTCGTCACAGTGCCCGCGCCCGCGCCGAGCGTGGCGGCGAGCCCGACGACGAGCGGCGTCCACGCGGCGGCGGCGAGGAGGAAGTAGAGCGAGAATTTCAGGAAGCTCGTTTCGAGCAGCCCCGCCGCGAAGTAGGTCGGCACGCGCGTGCCCGGCAGGAAGCGGCTCAGCAGGATCACCGCCGGGCCGCGGCGCTCGAACCATTCGGAGCTGCGCGCCACGTCCCCCGCGCGGACGACCCACTTGAACGGCGCGACGCGCAGCGCCGGCCTGCCCACGAACCTCCCCGCCAGGAAGAGCAGCACGTCGCCGAAGAAGATTCCGAAGAGGCTGCCGCCCGCGGCCACGGCGAAGCTCGCCTCACCCCTCGCGACGAGGAGCCCCGCGGCCACGCAGGTCGCGTCCTCGCTCACGAGCGTGGCCGCCGCGAGCAGGAAGAAGAGCGCGAGCGCACCGACCTCCCCCGCGCCCGCGAGACTTTGAACGTCTGTTAACGACGGGTTCATGCCACCACTCCCCTCGAACGGTTCCGGCTCGCCGTCTCGCTCCGCCACGCCAAAAGCCCTGTGGCGCGCGGGAGGGAGACGCGCACGCCTCGCGCGCCCGCGCAGGGCGCGCCCGGTTGGTAGTAGAACTCCACCGAAACGGCGTTGACCTGCACGCGGCTGAAGCTGACGGTCGAGGCGTCGGGGCGGTGCATGCAGACCGAGAGCGGCCCCGGCCCCGGCCCGTGGCTGTGGTGGAAGCGCGTGTGCGTTTCGGTCGGGCGATTCGTGGAGCCTGCGGCCATGCTTTGGAAGAGTGCTCGGCGCGCACGGACGACTTCCGTGGTGTCGAAGGACGAGGAGGTGAGCGGCATCAGCGAGTCGTCCCCATCGCGGACGAGCAGGCGCCGCCCCGTCCAGCAGGCCGCGGCCGGTGTCGCCCCCGGGGCGAGGGCGAGCAGCGTGAAGGGTCGGAACCGCGACAGCCCTCCGCGCCCGACCGCAGGCATGACTTCGGCCGGGTCGCGCAGGCCCATCAGTTCCGGGAGCAGAAGCCCGCGGCTCTTGAATTCACCCGCCGCCTGCGACTCACCTTCCGGATACCGGTTCAACAGGCAGAGAGTGAGGCCGTACTCGTTCGCGGCTAGCCAGGTGCCGCCGGCCTCCGCGTCGGTGGGGGCGAGGAAGCGCACCCCGCGCGACGTGCGCACCGCCGGCGCGAGCGCGGCCTTGCGCGTGCGCCGCTCGTCGCGGTTGCAGAGAAGCTCGTAGCCTTCGGCCGTCGCCGCCCAGCTCACCGTGCACATAGGGCCTCCTGCCTCCGGTGTGCGAGGGTCGAAGGCGCGACGCCGAACTCCTCGCCCGGCTCGAAGCCTTGCAGGCGGAGGATGAGCGCCACGAGCGCGTAGTGGTGCACGGTGTGGCTGAGGAGGAACTGTAGCTCACGCGCGAGGGTGGAGGCGCACCACGTACCCGCGTCGGCGTCTTCGGGGCTGACGAGCAGCGTCGTGTCGCCGGGGAGGTCTGCGCGGGCGCGCAACTCCTCGATGACGATTTCGATTCGGGCGGCGGCGCACGCGCGGTCGCGCGCGACGAGCGCGTCCCTCCCGCGGCGGTTGTAATCGACGCGCCCCGTCCACACGCCTTCCAGGAGGCTCTGGTAGAAGTCGAGGCAATGGCGCACGTGTGAGCCCGCGCCGCTCTGGACGGGGAGCCCTTCGGCACACGCGTACAGCCGGTCGTCGAGTCGTTCGAGCAGCGCGCGCCCCTGTTCGAGGACGCGGACGCAGCCGCCGATGAGTCTGTTCTGCTCAAGCTCCGACATCGTCTTCAACCCACGGGCGCGAACCGCGCGCTCACTGCCGCCCAGAGCCTCCCGGCCAGGGCCTTGCGGTCGTCGTCGCGAATCGCCTCCTCGCCGAAGGCGAGGTCGGCGCGAAAGCCTTTCAACTTCAGCAGCCCGAAGAAGTGTTTCGGGAAAGTCATGTCGCCCCACCAGCAAACGGACGTTTCGGCGGGGGCCTCGCCGGGCGGCGTGCGGTAGCTCAGACTGGCGTAGTGGACGGGCAGGCCGCGCCGCGCCGCCGCTTCGAGCAGCGGCGACTTGAAGGGGAGCACGCGGCGCCCGCGCGTGCTCGTGCCTTCGGCGAAGAGCACGACGCCCGCGCCCCCGTCGAGCGCCGCCTCGACGAGCGACAGCGCGCGCGGAATGTCGCGGCGCGAGCGTCTGTCAACGAAGATCGTCCCCGTGCCCCGGCACAGCCGGCCGACGACCGGCCAGGCCGCCACCTCTTGCTTCGCCACGAACACGCACCCGCAACTGGCGGCGAGCGCGACTACGTCCGCGTAGCCGAGGTGGTTGACGACGAGCAGGAAGGGCGGCCTCGGCGCGACGCCCCTCGCGTCCAGTTTCATCCCTATACCTGCGGCCGCGGCGCGACCCCACAGGCGCAAGAGCAGACCCCGCCAGCGCGCCCGGGCTCGCACCGAGATGCACGGCAGCGCCGCGCCCAAGACCCACACGGCGTAGAGCGAGGCCGTCCACAGGCAGAGCGCGCAGAGGCGCGCGGCCGCACGCATTGTCCTCACAGCCTCGCCCATCTCACCCCTCGAAGAAGAGCCGCCGGGTCTTCGCGTCCATCGCCTCCGCGTCGAAGATGACGAAGAAGTCCGTCGTCTTGAAGGCGTGATCCAGCGCGGGCGGACCGCAGACCTTCGCGCCGAAGCGGAGGTACGAGCGGAACAGCTTCGGGACTGAAGGCTCGGCGTCGCCGCGCGCCTCAATCGTGTCGCCGTCGCACTCGAAGCCGGCGCGGGGCGGGACGTAGAAGGCCGGGTGCATGTGCCCCCCGCGCTCCAGGTAGTCGAGCAGGCGCCGTCCCTCGCGCGCGTCCGTGCCGGCGAGCGAGCAGCAGCCGAAGAAGTAGCGCCGGCGGTTGTGGCCGAGGTAGGCGGCCAGGCCGCGCCAGAGGAGGAAGAGCACCTGCGTGTTCCGGTGCTCGCGGGCGATGCAGGCGCGGCCGATCTCGACCGACTCCTCTGCGACTTGCGGCGGCAGGCAGGCGAGGTTGAACTCGCCCGCGGAGTAAAAACCGCGTGACTCGACATCCGCCTCCGACGTGCGCAGGCGGTATGTCCCGACCGCGCGCCCGCTCGCGCCCTCGACCACCAGCAGGTGGTGCGAGGTCGCGTCGAACTCGTCCTCGTCCCGGCGCGTCAGGAAAGAAGAGTCGAGCCCTTCACCCAGCTCAAGGTTGAAGACTTCGAAGCGGAGACGCAGCACTGCGTCAAGCTCCTCTGCCGTCCGTACGAAGCGCACGACGTACCTGCCGGCCCCGGCCTCGAAGTCGGGTAATAGTTCCGGGCGGACGGGGTAGCCGGCGGTCTTCGGCACCGGCGACTCGAACAGAAACAGGTCGTCTTCGGTCGAAAGCAGAGTGGTGTCCATCCGTATCGCCTCCCGGCTTCAGCCCTCTCGAATCATCGCCCTGATCGCGCCCGCGAGGCGCGGCGGCGCTTTCACCCCCGAGACGGCGCGGCGCAAGAGGTCGCGCACGCGCAGACGCTCTGCGAGCAGCGCGGCGCAAGGCGCGCATTCCTTCAGGTGTGCGCGAGTCGCGCGCGCGGCCGCCGCGTCCGGTTCGCCGCCCGAGTGAGCGTCCAGACCCCGACGAACATGCCCGCACGCGCCTTTCCGTGTGTCGGTTGAGCCCATCACAATTACATCCGCGCCGCCGCGCCTTCCTCAGAAATTTCGTCGGGATTCGCGTCCTTCTCTGGACTGCCGCCGGTGTATTCCCCCCGAAGGCCGATTTATTCCGCCGCGGGCAGGCGAGGAATAAATCCTCGCCCTGCCGTGATTACCCGTCAGCGGAAGTGTCCGCCGGACGAAACTTTGCGAACGGGTGGGGGGACGAATGGACGAGAAGAGGCGCACCAAGATTCTGATACTGGGCGGCGGCTTCGCCGGGCTCTACGCCGCGATAGAGTTGGAGAAGGGGCTGGCGCGCGACCCACGCGTGGAGGTCACGCTCGTCAACCGCGAGAACTTCTTCCTGTTCACACCGATGCTGCACGAGGTGGCGGCGAGCGACCTCGACATCACGCACATCGTCAACCCCGTGCGCAAGCTCCTGCGCCGCGTGAAATTCTTCGACGGCGTGGTTGACTACATCGACCTCCCGAACAGACGGGTCGGCGTCTCACACGGGCAGGAGCCGCACGGGCACGAGCTTGAGTACGACCACCTGGTGCTCGCGCTCGGTTCGGTGACGAACTTCTATAATCTTCCGGGGCTCGACGGGCGCGCGCTGACGATGAAGACGCTCGGCGACGCCGCGGCCCTGCGCAACCGCCTGATCTCGAACCTGGAGGAGGCGGACTTCGAGTGCTGTCCGCGCGCGCGCGCGCCGCTCCTGAACCTGGTCGTGGCGGGCGGCGGCTTCGCGGGCGTCGAGACGGTGGCCGGCGTCAACGACTTCCTGCGCGAAGCCGTCCGCTTCTACCCTCGTCTTAAGGAGGGGATGCTGCGCGTCGTGCTCGTCCACCCCGGCGAAGCCATCCTGCCCGAGCTGGGCGAGAAGCTCGGCCGCTACGCGCAGAAGAAGCTGGCCGCGCGCGGCGTCGAGATTCGCACGAACACGAAAGTGGAGTCGGTCACCGACCGCGAGGTGACCCTGAGCGACGGCGAGCGCATCGTAACCAACACGCTCGTGTGGACGGCCGGGACTTCGCCCAACCCCCTGCTCGAAACCTTGCCGTGCAGGCGCGAGCGCGGGCGACTGTGCGCGGACGCCTTTCTGGAGGTGGAGGGCTGGCCGGGCGTGTGGGCGCTGGGCGACTGTGCCTCCGTGCCCGACCCGAAGACAGGGCGCCCCTGCCCGCCGACCGCGCAGCACGCGCTCAGGCAGGGCAAGGTCGCGGCGCGCAACATCGAGGCGGCGGTGCGCGGCCGTGCCCGACGGCCGTTCACCTTCAGGACTCTGGGTCAGCTCGCCGCCATCGGGCGGCGGACGGGCGTGGCGAACATCCTCGGCGTCAACTTCTCGGGCTTCTTCGCGTGGTGGTTGTGGCGGACGGTCTATCTCGCCAAGCTCCCGCGCTTCGAGAAGAAGCTGCGCGTGGCGCTCGACTGGACGCTCGACCTGCTTTTTACGAAAGACATCGTGCAGTACATGGACCCGCCCGCGCCGACCCTTTCGCGCGCGGAGGGGGCGGGGCATCCCGGCGCGGCCGAGATGCTGGAAGAGCCCGAAGCAGTCTTGTCGTAACGATTCCGCCACGCACGACGGAGGTGACGCTGTGATCGAAGTCGGTGAGGAGAACTGCCGCGACCTGCAGGGGGCGACGGCGCGCGAGTGGCTGGAGACGAACGGGCTGGGCGGCTTCGCCTCCTCGACCGTGGCGGGGATGAACACGCGGCGCTACCACGGCCTGCTGGTGGCGGCGGCGCGTCCGCCCGTCGGGCGCACGGCGCTGCTCTCGAAGCTGGAAGAGACGCTGTTCGTCGGCGGCCGCCGCTACGAGCTGGCGACCAACCAGTATCCCGGCGTCGTCCACCCGCGGGGGCAGCTGTGGATGACCCGCTTCCGGCTCGACCCGTTCCCCGTCTTCACCTACCGGGTCGGGGGCTTCGAGTTGGAGAAGTCGGTCGTGATGCTGCACGGCGAGAACACGACCTGTGTCAGGTACTCGCTGCGGCGGGTCGGTTCGGGCGAGACGGACGTGCGGCTGGAGGTCCGCCCGCTGATAGCCTTCCGCGACCACCACGCCCTGACGCACGAGAACGGCGCGCTCGCCCCCCGCGTCCACGGCGAGGAAGGGTTGTTGACCGTCGCGCCCTACGAAGGTCTGCCCGCGCTCCACTTCGCGCACGAAGCGGGGGAGGTCGAGGCGGCCGGCCACTGGTACCGCAACTTCACTTACGCCGAGGAGCAGGCGCGCGGCCTCGACTACCGGGAAGACCTCTTCAGCCCGTTCGCGCTGAAGTTCGATCTGGGCGGAAGGAATGAAGTCTCCATCATCGCCTCGACCGAGCGGCGTGACGTGCGGCGCGCGGGCGAACTGATGTGCGCCGAAGTCGAACGGCGCGGGGCGGTGCTTGAGTCGTCGCCTGCTGACGACGAAACGGTGCGCGCGTTGACCGCGGCGGCCGACCAGTACGTCGTCGCGCGCGGGAGTCAGAAGACGGTCATCGCCGGCTACCACTGGTTCGGCGACTGGGGGCGCGACACGATGATCGCGCTGCCGGGTCTGACGCTCGTCACCGGCCGCTTCGACGTAGCCCGCAGCGTCCTCGCGGAGTTCGCGCGCCACGTCAGCCAGGGCATGCTCCCGAACCGCTTCACCGAAGGCGACGAGGCGCCCGAGTACAACACCGTGGACGCGACGCTCTGGTACTTCGAGGCCGTGCGCGCCCTCGTCGCCCACACGGGCGATGCGGAGTTCGTCCGCGCGAACCTCTACCCCGTCCTGCGCGACATCGTCGAGTGGCACGAGCGCGGCACGCGCTACGGGATTCACGTCGAAGAGGACGGCCTGTTGTCTGCGGGCGTCGAGGGCGCGCAGCTGACGTGGATGGACGCGAAGGTCGGCGACCGCGTCATCACGCCGCGCCACGGCAAGCCCGTCGAGATTCAGGCGCTCTGGTACAACGCCCTGCGCACGATGGAAGAGTTCGCCCGTCAGTTCGGATGCGTAGCAGACGAGGGCAAGTATGCCGGGATGGCTTCGCGGGCGCGCGACAGTTTCAACGTGCAGTTCTGGAACGAGGAGGCCGGCCGTCTCTACGACGTGGTAGACGGCACGGCGCGTGACGCGTCTATGCGACCCAACCAGATTTTCGCCGTGAGCCTCCGTCACTCGCCGCTGTCGGCCGTGCGGGCGCGCCTTGTGGTTGATGCGGTCGAGCGCGAGTTGCTCACGCCCTACGGCCTGCGGAGTCTCGCGCCTTCCGACCCGCGGTACAGCGGCCGCTACGGCGGAGGCCCCGCGGAGCGCGACGCCGTCTACCACCAGGGCGCGGTCTGGGCGTGGCTCATCGGGCCTTTCGTCACCGCTTACCTCAAGGTACACGGCCGCACGCCCGAAGCGGTCGGGCGCGCCCGAGATATGCTCGCGCCGCTCGGCGCGCACCTGAAAGAGGCGTGCCTCGGCCACGTCTCGGAAATCTTCGAGGGCGACGCCCCGCACGCGCCGCGCGGGGCGGTCGCTCAGGCTTGGAGCGTGGCGGAGCTGCTGCGCGCGCTCGTCGAAGACGTTCAGGGCGTCGGACCTGACGCCCCCTCACGCCCGCGCGGCGCGGAAGAGTTGCGACCGCGCACGGCGGTCGAGACGAGTGCCGAGGTAGTTCTTCGACGCGCCGAAAAAAATTTCTGTAAGGATTCCCGAGCCCGCGCGACCAATGGACGTAACGAGCCGTTGGGGGCGGCGGGGCGGGCGGTAAATCACTTCCCGAACCTGCCCACACGGCTTCTTTGAAACACGGCACCTGAAAGCCGGTTGGAGTGGCCCGCCCACGTCTTTGCAGTTGGAGCGGGCCGGCCTTGAGATTCCGGCGGCCGCGCCCGCGAGGGGGCACGCGCGGCCGCCGGGTTTCGGCCGGAGAGATTTCCCAGACGGACAGTAGTTCATCGAGAGACTTTCGGCGAATCCCTCGATTCGCGCGGGGAGAGGTGTGTCCATGCACGGAACAGACGCAGAGGGGCTTTTTGAAGCAGAGGCTTTGCCGCACATCGACGTGCTCTTCCGCACCGCCGTCCGCCTGACGGCCGACCGCACGGAGGCCGAAGACCTCGTGCAGGAGACCTTCGCGCAGGCCTGGCGCTCCTTCCCGTCTTACGAGCCCGGGACGAACTGCCGCGCGTGGCTCTTCAAGATTCTGACGCACAAGCTCGAACACCAGCGCCGCCGGCGTTACGCGCTGCTGAAGAGGAGGGCCGACGCCGACGCCGAGCTGCTGGCTCAAACGGTCGCGTACGTGCCGCCCGTCGGGCAGGAGCTGCGCGACGAGGAGGTGCTGGCCGCGCTCGGGCGCGTCCCCGCGCGCTTCCGCGAGGTCGTGCTGCTCGCGGACGTGGAGGAGTTCTCCTACCGCGAGATCGCCGAGATTCTGAGCGTGCCGGTGGGGACGGTCATGTCGCGCCTGAGCCGCGGGCGCAAGCTCCTGCGCGGGATGCTTTCGGGCGTCGCCGCGGGCTACCGAATCGGCTTGACCCCGGCGCGCAGCCGCTCCGCCCGGACTGCCGCCGCGGCCTAGAGGCCGGAACGAAGGAGACGGGTGCAAGAGTTCTCAGGCCAACTGCCGGCAAAACTGTTCGGCGACGCGCGGCGCGTCACGCTGGAGCAGCGCCTCTTCAACATCATCGCGCTCGTCAACGCGGCCGCGAACTTCGGCGGCGCGTTCGCGCTCGCGGGGCTGGAGAGCGGCCGTCTGCTGGTAGCCCTCCAACTCTCGACGGGCGCGCTCTTCTTCCTCTTCTACTGCCTCTCGCGTTCGGGCGTCGAACACCGGCGGCTCTACTGGCCGTTCGTGCTGCTGATCCTCCTCTTCCTCTCCGCCAACACGCTCGGCAACGCGGGCTCCGCAGGCGGCGCACACTACTACCTCGTCCCCGCGCTCGTCATCGCCGTCATTCTTTCAGACGGCCGGCGCAGGACGCTGGCCGCCGTCGCGCTCTTCGGCGCGGCGACGCTCGCGCTCCTCCTGCTCGAACAACGCCGGCCCGAACTGTTCACCCCTTACGCCGACCCGCGAGAGCGCTTCCCAGACGTGACGGGCAACCTCATCTTCGTGCAGGTCTTCACGGCGGCCCTCGTCGCGGTGCTCTCGGGCGGACTCAACCGGGAGCGCCGGCTGACGGACGCGTTGCTGTTGAATGTGCTCCCCGAGCCGGTCGCGCGCGAGCTGAAGATTTACGAGCGCGTCGAGCCGCGCGAGTACGAGAGCGCCACGGTGCTCTTCACGGACTTCGTCGGGTTCACGCGCGTCGCCGAAGGCTTCACGCCGCAACAGCTCGTCTCGGAGCTGGACTTCTGCTTCCGCCGTTTCGACGGGATCGCGCGGCGGCACAACCTTGAGAAGATCAAGACCATCGGCGACGCCTACATGGCCGTCGGCGGCATCCCTTCGCCCAACCGGACTCACGCGCGCGACTGCGTCCGCGCGGCGCTGGAGATCGCGGCCTTCGTCGCCGAGGCGCGCGCGGCGAGGGCGGAGATGGGGCTCTCCTACTGGGACGTGCGCGTCGGCGTCCACACGGGCGAGCTGGTGGCGGGCGTCATCGGGCGGGAAAAATTCTCTTACGACGTGTGGGGCGACACGGTCAACACGGCGAGCCGCATGGAGTCGGCCGGCGCCCCCGGCCGCGTCAACGTCTCGCGCGCGACCTACGAGTTGCTGAAGGATGAGTTTTTGTTCGACTACCGGGGACGCGTCGAGGCGAAGGGCAAGGGCGAGGTCGAGATGTTCTTCGTCAAGGGGCGTCAGGCTCCCGCGTCATCCGCGGAGCAGGAGGTAGGCGGCGAGCGCGAGCGCGGCGGCGAGGAGCGCGGCGGCACCAGCAAGGAGCTTCGCGACGGCCCGCTCGGCGTCGAGGTTGCGGGCGCACTTCGGGCAGCCCCTTGAGTCGAGGTCGATTTCGAGGCCGCAGTCGCGGCAGGGGGCGATGTTCAAAGGGGCGTCTCTCCTCGGACTCGGTGGTTTAGTTAAGAAAGTCAGTCCCGGCCGCCGCCGGCAGTCAAAGGAGGCATCGTGCGAGGAGGGGTTATGATACCATGCGGCAGGTTCGGCGGTACCCGCTCTTTTCCCCTCGCGCGTTGACTATTCCCCCGATGGTTACACCGCAAGTCGCCAACCACGCGTCGGCCGACCCGAGCCTCTGGCTCGAACGGCACGGCGACTACCTCTACCGCTACGCGCTCTTCCGCCTGCGGGACGCTTCGGCGGCCGAGGACGCGGTGCAGGAGACGCTGCTGGCCGCCTTCCAGTCGTACGAGGGCTTCGCCGGCCGCGGCTCGGAGCGGACGTGGCTCACCGGCATTCTCAAGCACAAGATCGTTGACCACTTCCGCCGCGCGAGCCGCCAGACGCCCGCGAGTCAACTCGGCCACGAGACGCTCGAACACCCGGAGCTGTTCAGGCCCGCGGGGGACGAATGGGCCGAGCACTGGTGGGACACGAAGGCGCCCGTGGACTGGCGGGCAGACCCGGCGCGGCTCTGCGAGCAGACGGAGTTCTGGGAGGTCTTCCGCGAATGCCTCTCGCCCCTGCCCGAGCGCGTGGCGAGCGCCTTCCTGCTGCGCGAGGTGGACGGGCTGGAGAGCGCGGAAATCTGCGAGGTCTTTCAGATCACGACCAACAACCTCTGGGTGATGCTCCACCGCGCGCGCGCGCACCTGCGGCGCTGCCTGGAGTTGAACTGGTTCAGACCCGACCTGGCGAAGCGTAACGGACGTTGAAAGGTTGAAGATGGGACAGGGGCTCTACGACAAGGCAATCCACGCGGTGCGCTACTTCCTGCTGCGCAGGCTGCCGACCTGCCAGCAGATGGCGCACGTGATGTCGGAGTCCCTTGAGCGCCCGCTCACTCTGCGCGAGCGCTTAACACTCAAACTCCACCTCTGGGTCTGCGTCTGGTGCGTCTGGTACCTGGAGAACCTGCGCACGATGCGCTCGGCGCTTCGCGCCCGCGCGGCGCAAGAGGAGGAGGCGGCGGCGGAGGCCGACGATGTCGAGTCCGCCGTCAAACTCTCCGAAGAGGCGCGCGAGCGCATCCGCCGCGCCCTCGCCCGCTGAACCGCCCGGCATCCGTTAATAAGCTCAACCCCGGTGACGCAGAGACACGGCTCGGGGAGCTATCTCTCCCCGAGCCGTGTCTCTGCGGTTCATTCTTCTTCTTAGGGCGCGAAGTCGTTCCTGGACACGCCCCCTTACTCCTTCACTTCGCCGGCGCGAACCTCCCCGCGCCGGTTACGTTCAGGCGCATCCGGTAGAGGCCGGAGCGCGCGCAGAGGTAGAGCGTGCGGCCGTCCGCGTCGCCCCAGGCCATGTTGTGGATGTGTTTGGGCGCGATGATCGTCCCGAGGTGCTTGCCCCCGGGCGAGATGACCCAGAGGCCGCCGGGGCCGGAGACGTAGAGGTTCCCTTCCCGGTCAACCTTGATGCCGTCTATCGCGTTCTTCTCGCGGTCGGGCGCGGGCGTCATGTCGAAGAAGACGCGTCCGTTGGCGAGCGCCCCGTCCGCGCGAGCCTCGTAGCGCATGACGACGACGCGCCCCTCGTCCCAGTTGCCGGCGTAGAGATACTTCTCGTCGGGCGAGAGCGCGATGCCGTTCGGCCCGGTCAAATCCTTGGCGACGAGTTGCAGCCTGCCGTTGTGGAGCGAATAAACGCCGCTGTAGGGCAGTTCCTTCCGCGGGTCTTCGAAGAACTTCGGCAGGCCGAAGGGCGGGTCGGTGAAGTAGAGCGTGCCGTCCGAGCGGTAGACGAGGTCGTTCGGGCTGTTGAGCCGCTTGCCCTCGAAGCGGTCGGCGAGCACGGTCTCGCGGCCGTCCTCCTCGACGCGCACGACGCGGCGGTTGCCGTGCTGGTTGATGGTCAGGCGGCCGCGCGGGTCGAGCGCGAGCCCGTTCGAGCCGGGCTGCCCGTACTCCGCCACGTCCGCGCCCGCGTAGCCGCTCGGGTCGCGGAAGACTTCGAGCCGTCCCGCCTCACTCCCTTCGGGCTTGTACTTATATATCCGGTTCGCGTTCGGGTCGCTGAAAAGTAGGAAGCCGCCGTCGCGTTCAACCCACACGGGCCCCTCGGTGAACTTGAAGCCCTCGGCGAGCTTGTAGATTTTCGGGTTCGGGCCGACGATTCGTTCGAGCGCGGGGTCTTTGCGTTCGACCTCGACGTTGACCTCGCTCGGCGTGAGGGCGAGTGGCGCGGCGCCGCCCGTGAAGAACTCCAGCCGGGCCTCGCGCACCCAGATGAAGTTGGTCGGCGTCGCCGAGACGGGGCCGTTGATGCCGAAGACGGCGAGCTGTATCTGCTGACCGGGCCGCACGTCGCGCCCGACGACGAGCCGGTTCGGCGCGTTCCAGCCGCCGACGACCGAGCCGCCCCTCTGCCCGGGCGAGCGCGAAAGCTCGCCGTCCACCCAGACCTCCGCGTAGTCGTCGAGCGCCGTCTCGAAGACGACCGTCGAGCCCGCCGTCTCGAAGTCGCCGACGCGCTCGGGGACGGTCAGGCGGAGGCGGTACCAGTTGAAGCTCAGACGCCCCGCGCCCCGCCTCTCCTTCAAAGCAGTCGGGGCGACCGTCGCCCAGCGCGAGTCGTCGAAGTACGCGCCGCCGGCGTGCGGCGCGTAGTCGTAGGTTCTGACGGGCGCGCCCGTCGGCTGGCCGTCGGGGCCGGGCGCGCGGAACTCCGTCTCGACGATGCGCGTGTCGCTGTAACGCCACACGCCGCCGACCGTCCTCAAGCCCGCTTCCGTCGCCAGGTCCACGACGGCCGCGGGCGTCGCTTCGTCCGGTATGCCCCGCAAGACCTCCCTCGCGCCCACGCCGCCCGCCGCCGCCATCACCGCGAGGAAGAGCAACGCCTCCGCCAACATGATTGCACGCAGTCTCATCTCACACCTCCGCTGTTACGACTCGAACGCCGCGCCGCGCTAACGCACCTTGACCACGTAGTAGAGGAACGGCCCGCGCACTTCACGGAACCAGTGCGGCGTGCCGTTGCCGACCGTGAGCACGTCGCCGCGCTTGAGCCTGCGCGCGTCGCCGCCCTCGATCCTCGTGCCGCGCACCTCGTTCGGCGCGACCTCTTTCGCTTCGACCACGCGGCCGCCGGTGACGAAGTCCGCCTCGCCGTCGAGCACGTAGATGATGTCCGTGTCGAGCGCGTGGACTTCGGCCATCCCCGGCTTCTCGCGGCGCGAGGCGTGCACCATGTAGTTGTGCCCGGAGTCGTCGCCGACGAGCACGGCCCCCTTGTCGAAGGCGGCGCGCACCGCGCCGCTCTCGAAGTAGGTGACGGCCGGGGCGCGCGTCTCCCCGGCCCTGCCGCCCTCCGTCTTGAAGGCGGCGGCCCCGGCCATCGCCAGCTCCTCGTCCTGCTGCGCCGAGGTCGCGCCCGAGACGCCGACCCCGCCGATGATCTGACCCTCGTGCTCGATGGGGACGCCGCCCTGTAAGGGCGTGAAGTCGGGGAGCGCGACCATCGCCGTGCGCCCGTTCTTGATGACATCCTCGAAGAACTTCGTCGGCCGCCTGAACATGACGGCCGTCCTGGCCTTGCCGACCGAGATGTTGGCGCCCGCCGTGAACGTCCCGTCGAGCCGCTCCAACGCGACGAGGTGGCCGCCGTCGTCCACGACCGCGATGACGCCGCCCGGCGCATGCAGACGTTTGGCCTCGGCCCCGGCGGCGGCGATGACTTTGCGCGCGCCTTCGAGGTTGAGCACCTTCTTGCTGCTCACCTGCGCCTGCGCCGCCGCAACCAGCAGCGACAGGGCGAAGGCCGCCACGGATATTCTCGTGATTGCTCTGGCTATCATGGCCCACCCCTTCTATAAGAATCGGGTCATTACCACACGCGGCGGCAGGTGTTACTGACCTGCCCGCCCTAGTTGACCGGCGTGACCGTGACGCGGAAGAGCTGCGCTGTCTTCGCGTAGAACGAGTCGCCCTGCGCCCTGCTCACGACACCGTTCTCGGCCGCGCCCGTGTTCGGCGCCTTCTGCCGCGGCGCCTGGTCGGCGCCCACGCCCGCCTCCTGATTCACCTCCGTCCCGGCGTCGTAGAGCGCGAAGCGCGCGGTGATGTCCCCGCTCAGCGGCTCTCCTGCCTTGTCGAACAGCTCGACCGGCTGCTCGGTGGCGTAGAAGTAGTCGTTCGACTGCCCGAACATCGTCACGAGGGTCAACTTCATCTTCGGCGCCGCGTTGACGTTGAACTCGTAAGCCGCCCCCGGCCCTACAGGCCCCGGCGCGCCCGCCCCCGCCGGCGTGTCGAAGACGCCGTACCGTGCCGTCTCATGGTTCGTGGCCCTGAACGACTTGACGAGCGCTTCGGCGTTGCCGTCCTCCGCCTGCGCTTCGAGCCCAGCGCCGGCCCTGCGGCCCTCCCGGAACAGCACCGCGCCCTTCTCGTTGACGACGTAGAGCCCCGGCGAGAGGGCGAAGGGCCAGCGCGTCCCTCCCGAAGCCGTCTGCCCCTCGGGGCTGGAGATGTTCTCGATGCGCACCTTGAACGTGACCTGCCGGGCCGCCCGCTTCGCGCCCTTCGGCTTAGCCGCCAGCGTCTGCGCGCACATCAGCAGGAGCGCGGCGACGAGGCCGATGAATATCCTTCTTCCTTGCATGACTGCTCTCTCCTTCGTTGTGATAGGCCACACGCCGGCCCGCGCGGCTGCGCAGGGGTCGGCCCGCCCGAGGCGCGCCGTACAGCGATGCGACCGGCGACATCCGTCGCGGGGCCATCGTCCCCACGACGTTTCCGCTGCATGTATCCCCGGCGGGTGTGCGGTTATTCCACGCCGCACACCCGAACGACTCCGTTCAGGGCTGGGAGCTGCTTTGGTGCTGGTTCCGGGTCGGCACTCTAACGAGCAGTTATTAATGGCGGCCAAACGGGATGTTTGACGGGGTGGGGCTACGCTGCACAATAACGGGGCCCTGACGATGTGCGGCGTAGGGGGGACGCACACCGCTGGCAAGTCCTATCGCGTCGCTACGCCAGCTTTACGCCAGGTTCGGGAGAGAGAGTGGAAGAAACGAAAAGAGGGTTCGGTCTGGCACGACCTTATTCGGTGCCCGAGAGGCGTGTGAGGAGGCGGTCGAGTTCTCCCTGGCTGAGGTCTGCGTCAGGGAAGTCCGCGGGGTTGCGCGCGCCCGGCGGCGGAGTTTGGCGGGGAGGGAGTTTCCGGGCGGCGCTCTCCGCGCGGGGGGCGCGTCCTGTCGGCGGCGCGCACTGTTCGGCCAGTTCGCCGACGGTCGGGTGGAGGAAGATTTGGTTCGGGGAGATTTCGATGCCCCGCCGCCCGGCCCGCGCGATGATTCGGATGCTGAGGATGGAGTCGCCGCCCAGCTCGAAGAAGTTGTCGTGGACGCCGACCCGCTCGACGCCGAGCACTTCGGCCCAGACGCCGGCCAGCGTCTCTTCCGTGGCGTTGCGCGGGGCGACGTAAAGGTGGGGCGTGGCGGATTCGCCTTGCCGCGGGGCGGGCAGCGCGCGGCGGTCGGTCTTTCCGTTGGGCGTGAGCGGCAGCCTGTCCAGCGAGATGAACACTGAGGGCACCATGTATTCCGGCAGACGCTCTTTCAAGAACCTTCGCAACTCCTCCGCCGTCGGCGCGTGCCCCTCCGCCGCGGCCCCGGCCGCCGATGGCGACGCCACGAAGTAGGCCACCAACTGCTTCGCGCCGGGCAGGTCTGCGCGCGCGAGGGCGACGGCCTCGCGGACGGCCGGGTGATCGCGTAGCGCCGCCTCTATCTCTCCGAGCTCGATGCGGTAGCCCCTGACCTTCACCTGGTTATCAATCCGGCCGAGGAAGTCGATCTGCCCGTCGGGCAGGTAGCTGACGAGGTCACCCGTCTTATACAGACGCGCGCCCGGCTCCGCGGAGAACGGGTCGGGGATGAACCGCTCGGCGGTCAGGTCAGGCCGGCGCAGATAGCCGCGGGCCAGTCCCACGCCGCCGATGTACAGCTCGCCCGGCGCGCCGACGGGCGCGAGGTTGAGGTGGCGGTCGAGGACGTAGACGCGGGTGTTGGCGATGGGTCGGCCGATGGGCGGGGGGGCGTCCCCGTAGGAGTCGGCGCTCATCGGGGCCCAGGTGGTCACGGCGCTCACCTCGGTCGGCCCGTACTTGTTGACGAAGGAGAAAGGCAACGAACGCCGCGGCCAGCGGTGCAGTTTGTCGCCGCCCGTCAGCAGCGCGCGCAGGCGGATGTCGGCAGGCCACGCTTCGTCCATCACGGCTTCGGCCAGCGGCGTCGGCAGGAAGCAGACGGTGATGGCTTCGGCGACCATCCATTCGAGCAGCTTCGGCCAGGACGCGCGCGTCTCTTCGTCGGGGATGTGCGCGCTCGCGCCCGCCGCGAGGTACGGCCACAACTCCCAGACCGAGGCGTCGAAGGCGAGGCCGGAGATTTGACTCTTGCGATCCGACGGCGTCACGCCGTACGCGCGGTTGTGCCACGCGACGAGGTTGACCAGCCCCGCGTGCTCGGTCTCGACGCCCTTCGGCCTCCCCGTCGAGCCGGACGTGTAGTAGACGTAGGCGAGGTTGCGCGGCCCGACGGGCGCGTCCGGATTCTCGCCGCTCTCTCTTTCGATCAGCTCGCGGTCGGCTTCGGGGCAGACGACGCGCGCGCGCAGGCCGGGCAGGCGCCCGGCGTGGTCGCGCCGCATGATGAGCACGGGCGCGCGCGCGTCTTCGAGCGTGAACGAGAGACGCGCCGCGGGGTGGCCGGGGTCGAGCGAGACGTACGCGCCGCCCGCCTTGAGCACGGCCAGGCGCGCGACGACCAACTCAAGCGACCGCTCAAGCAAGACGCCGACACGCACCTCCGGCCCGACGCCCAGCCGTCGCAGATGGTGCGCCAACCGGTTCGCCCGCGTGTTGAGTTCCGAGTACGACAGCCGCCGTCCCGCGGACGACACGGCAAGCGCCCCGGGCGTTCTTCTCACCTGCTCTTCGAAGAGGTGGTGGAAACAGGCGTCCGCCGGGTACGCCGCGCTCGTGTCGTTCCACTCCACGAGCGCGGCGTGCGTCTCGGCCTCCGAGAGCAGCGGCAACTGCGAGAGGCTACGGCCGGCGTCGGCCGCCAGTCCTTCGAGGAGCCGTCGGAAGTGTGCGAGCATCCGTGTCGCCGCCGCGCGGTCGAAGCGGCGGCGGTCGTAGAGCAGTCGCACGGACACCTCCTCGCCCGGCGTGACCACCAGCGTCAGCGGGTAGTCTGTGCTCTCCGTGTTGCGCGCGCCGGCGATCGCAAGGCTCCCGGACGCCTGCGCCAGCGATTCGTCAACGGGGTAGTTCTCGAAGACCAGAATGCTCTCGAAGAGCGGCACGCCGCGCGGCACGTCGCTCCACGACTGCACCGCTGCGAGCGGGCTGTGGACGTACTGCGACGCCTGCGCCTGGCCCTCTTGCAGGCTCTTCAGCCACGGCAGGACGTTTTCGTCGCCGCCCACGCGCGCGCGCACGGGCAGCGTGTTGATGAAGAGGCCGATCATCTCGTCGGCCCCGGCCAACTCTGCGGGGCGGCCCGAGACGGTGGCGCCGAAAATCACGTCGCGCTCGCCGCTGTAGCGGGCGAGCAGCAGCGCCCAGGCGCCCTGCGCCAGCGTGTTCAGTGTCAGGTGGTGCTCGCGCGCCAGCCCGCGCAGCCCGTCGGCGAGCGCGCGCGGGAGAACGATTTGCTGACGGTCATAGTCCTCCTCCGCGCCCGACGGGGCGGCGCGCGGCGCGGCCCGTCCGCACGCGAGCGGCGTCGGCGCGGTCGCGCCGCGGAGCGTGTCGCGCCAGAAGGCTTCGGCCTGACGCAGGTCTTGCCGCCTGAGCCACGCGATGTAATCGCGGTACGGACGGCGCGCGGGGGGCGAGGGCATTCGCCCCCGCGTCAGCGCCTCGTAGACCTCAAGCACTTCGCCGAAGAGCAGCGGCACGGACCATCCGTCGAGCAGTATGTGGTGGTAGCCCCAGACCAGCTCGTGCGTCTGTTCGTGCGTGCGAATCAGCGTGAGGCGCATGAGCGGCGGGTCGGAGAAGTCGAAGCCGCGCGCGAGGTCCGCGCGGCCGAAGTCCGCGAGCCGTCGCGCCTGCTCCCCCGCCGCGAGTCCGCGCCAGTCAAGCCTGTCGAGCGGGAGTCGCACTGACTCGTGTACGACTTGCAGCGGCTCGTCCAAACCCTTCCACACGAAGGCCGTGCGCAGCACGGCGTGCCGCCTGAACAGCTCCTGCCACGCGCGCTCAAAGGCCGCCGCGTCCAGCGCCCCGCGGAGTTGAAAGCTCATCTGCTCGCAGTAGACTTCCGACCCCGGCGCGCGCAGCGCGTGCAAGAGCAGCCCCTCCTGCATTGGCGAGAGCGGATAGGCGTCTTCGACCCGCCGTCCGCCGCGCGCCAGCTCGTCAACCTGCCCCTGCGTGAGCCGAGCCAGCGGGAAGTCTGAAGGCGTGCGCCCGCCGGCCCCCGGCGACAGACAGTGCGCGACGACGGCGCGCACTTCTGCCATGAAGTCGCGCGCGAGTCGTTCGATGGTTGACCGGCGGTGCAGGTTCCGGCTGTACGTCCAGCGCAGGCTGAGCCGGCCGCCGTCGATGCCGCCGTCAACGTTGAGCAGGTGCGTGCGCCGCGCGCGCGGGCTGCGTGTCGCGCCGGGCGCTTCGCCCGCGTCGCGGAAGAGTGCGGACTCCGACAGGAGTCGGTCGAACTGCCCGAGGTAGTTGAAGCAGACTTCGGCGCGCGGCGCGTCCTTGAGCGCGGCGCCTCGCTCGCCGCACATGTAACGCAACAGCCCGTAGCCGAAGCCCCCGTCTCCGACGGCGCGCAGTTGTTCTTTCACGGCACACAACGCCGCCCCCGCGGAAGCGCCTTCCTCAAGCGCCAACCGCACGGGGAAGAGCGCCGTGAACCACCCGACCGTACGCGTCACGTCCATGTCCGCGAACGGGTGTTCGCGCCCGTGGCCTTCGAGGTTGACGAGCAGACTCGTGTCGCCCGTCCAGCGCGCGAAGCTTCTCGCCAGCGCCGTGAGCAGCACGTCGTTGATCTGCGTGCGGTAGACCCTCGGCACATCCTGAAGCAGGGCCCGCGTCTCTTCGACGCCGAGAGAGACCGTGACGCCGCGCGCCGAACTGACCGCGTTCTCGCCTCGCGCGAAGTCGAGCGGAAGCCGACGCGGAGGCGACGACCGGTTCCGTTCCGCTTCGCCCAGCCAGTAAGCGTCGCCCGCGAGCGCGCCGCCCGACCCCGCCTGTTCCGACAGTCGTTCGCCCCAGCGCTTGAACGGGGTCGTCCGCGGCGGCAGCGCCGCGTCCGTGCCGCGCCGCAGTTGTTCGTAGGCCGTCTGCAAATCTTCCAACAGGATTCGCCACGAGACGCCGTCCACCGCGAGGTGGTGGATGACGAGGAGCAGCCGCGCAGACGCCGCGCCTCCGTACTCGAAGAGCGCGGCGCGCAGGAGCGGGCCGGAGGAGAGGTCGAGGCTGGCCTGAATCGCCGCACCCGCGTCGGCCACCGCCCGCCCGCGCTCGCGCTCCGACAGTTCCGACAAATCGACGCGAAGCAGCGTCGCCGCCGCCTCTTCGCACGGCGCGTTCGACTGCCGCCAGCCCGCTGCATCACGCGTGAACCGCAGACGCAACGCGTCGTGATGCTCCGTCAGTTTTTCGAGCGCCCGGCCGAGGCAAACAACGTCGAGAGCCTGCCGCGCTTCGAGCCAGACCGCCTGGTTGAAGTGATGCGGGTCGGCGGGCAGCTCTTCGAAGAACCGCCGTTGAATCGGGGTCAGCGGCACGGGGCCCGCCACCGGCCCTGCGTCGGCGTGCGCCGGCGGCGCCGCCTCGGCGCACGCCGCGACGGAGGCAAGTTCGGCGACGGTCTGGTGCGCGAATAGGTCTTTCGGCGCGAGGCGAAGGCCCGCCTGCCGCGCACGGAAGACGACCTGCATGCTGAGGATGGAGTCGCCGCCCAGCTCGAAGAAGTTGTCGTGGACGCCGACCCGCTCGACGCCGAGCACTTCGGCCCAGACGCCGGCCAGCGTCTCCTCCGTGGCGTTGCGCGGTTCGGCCTGCCCCCTCTCCGACTCGGAGCGAAGCGTGCCCGGCGCGGGCAGACGCCGCCGGTCGATCTTGCCATTGTGCGTGAGCGGCAGCTCTTCGAGCACGACGAACGCCGACGGTAACATGAACGGCGGCAGTCTCTCTTGCAAGAACCGCCGCAGCTCGCCCGGATTCGGCGCGCGTGCGCCCGCGGCCGTGACGTAAGCGACCAAGCGCTGCTCGCGCCCCGGCTCGGCGCGGACGACTGCCACCGCCTCCCGCACGGACGGGTGCTGCGCCAGCCGCGTCTCTAACTCGCCCGGCTCGATGCGGTGGCCGCGAATCTTGACCTGGTGGTCCAGCCGCCCGAGGAACTCGATGTCGCCGCTAACCGAGTAGCGCGCGCGGTCGCCCGTCTTATACAGGCGCGCGCCCGGCTCCGCGCTGAACGGATGCGGGATGAACTTCTCCGCGGTCAACCTCGGCCGCGCGACGTAGCCGCGCGCGAGGCCGACGCCGCCGATGTGTAGCTCGCCGGGGACGCCGACGGGGACGGGGCGCAGGCCTTCGTCGAGGATATAAATCTGCGTGTTGGCGATGGGCCGACCGATGAGGACTGGGCCGTCCCGCGGCTCGCGCCGGCACTGCCAGGAGGTCACGTCAACCGCGGCCTCCGTCGGGCCGTAGAGGTTATGCAGCTCTGCGTCCGAGCGTTCGAAGAACCGCCGCCGCAGCTCGGGCGAAAGCGCCTCGCCGCTACAGATGACGCGCTTCAGGCTGCGGCAGTTCTCGACGCCCTCGGCTTCGAGAAAGACTGCTAGCATCGAAGGAACGAAGTGCGCGGTCGTAATCTTCTGTCCGGCGATGAGCGCGGCGAGGTATTCGGCGTCCCTGTGTCCTCCGGGCCGGGCGAGGACGAGGCGCGCGCCCGTGATGAGCGGCCAGAAGAATTCCCAGACCGACACGTCGAAGCTGAACGGTGTCTTCTGCAACACGCGGTCGTCCGCGCGCAGCCCGTAGGCGTCCTGCATCCAGAGCAGGCGGTTCGTGATGGCGCGGTGCGTGTTGACCGCGGCCTTCGGCCGACCCGTGGAGCCGGAAGTGTAGATCGCGTAAGCGGCGCTCTCGGGCTCGATCTCGACGCGCGGGTTCCCGTCGTGTTCCGCGCCCGGCCTGTCCGAGACGTTCTCGTCGAGGAGGACGACGCGCGCGCCGTGCGCGGGCAGCGTAGCGGCGAGGTGCTCCTGGGTCAGGAGTAGAGGCACGCCTGAATCACCGAGCATGAAGGCGACACTCTCCGGCGGGTAAGACGGGTCGAGCGGGACGTAAGCCGCGCCGGCCTTCAGCACGCCGAGCAGCCCGACCACCATCTCGACCGACCGTTCCGCGCAGAGGCCGACCAGCGTCTCCGGACGGACGCCGAGCGAGATCAGCCGGCGCGCGAGTCGGTTGGCACGACGGTTCAGCTCTGCGTAAGTAAGCTCGTCGCCTTCGAAGACCAGGGCGACCGCGCCGGGCGCCGCGCGGGCGCGCGCCTCGAACAGGCTCGGGATGCCGGCGCGCTCGTCGTAGCGCGCCGCGGTGTCGTTCCACTCGAAGAGCAGTCGTCGGCGTTCGTCGTCCGACAGCAGGGGCAGGTCGGAGAGGCGTTCGTCGGCTCCGCGCGCGAGTCCCGCCAGAAGGTTTTCGAGGTGCGCGAGCATCCGCGCGCCCGCCGCCGTGTCGAAGCGCCCCTCTTCGCAGGTGAGACGCAAGGTCAACTCGCGTCCGGCCACCGCCCCCAGCGCGAGCGGGTAGCCCGTGTTGGTGTCGGCGCGGAACACGTCACGGATTTCGGCCCCCGCGACGTGCGGCGCACGCGTCTCCGGGGCGTTGTCGAAGGCAACGAGGCTCCTGAAGAGCGGCTGCCCGGCCGGGACCGCGCACCACCCGCAGATCTCGGCCAAGGGGCTGTACTCGTAGCGCCTTGCCTCGAACTGACGCCGCTGCAATTCGCCGAGCCACTGCGCGCAACGCGCGTCGGGCGGGACGGCGACGCGCGCCGGCAACGTGTTGACGAAGAGGCCGACCATCGTTTCCACGCCCGGCAGCGTGGGCGGGCGGCCCGAGACGACCGTGCCGAAGACGACTTCGCGCTCGCCGCTGTAGCGGCCGAGCAGCAGCGCCCAGGCGCCCTCCACCAAGGTGCTCAACGTCAACTGTCGGCGGCGCGCGAACTCGCGCAATCTCTCGGTCGAGGCGTGAGACAGACGCTTCTCGTGCGTGAGGTAACTCTCGCCGCCGGGGGCCGCAGCCTCGGAGATCACCTCGGTACCGAGCGGCGTCGGCGCGACGAAGCCGCGCAGCCGCTCGCGCCAGAAGGCTTCGGCCTCCGCCGCATCCCGCCCCTGCAACCACGCGATGTACTCGCGGAACGGGCGCGGCCTCTCGGGTTCGGGTTGGGCGACGCCGCCCGCGGCGAGCGCGCCGTAGAGCCGGAAGAGTTCGTCGAGGACGAGCGAGATGGACCAGCCGTCCAGCAGCAGGTGATGATAAGTCCAGACGAACTGCCGCTCATCGTCGGCGAGTAGCATCTGCGACAGACGCATCAGCGGCGCCTGCGTCAGCGCAAAGCCGCGCCGCCTGTCCGCCCCTAGAAATTCACGGAGCCTTCGGCCCCGCGCCGCCGCGTCCCCTCTTTCCAGGACGCCGCGCCAGTCGTGCCTCTCCCACGCCGGCTCGACCTCGCGGCGCACGACCTGGAGCGGCTGCTTGAGCCCCTCCCAGAAGAAGCACGTCCGCAGCGGCGCGTGGCGCGCGATGACCTGCCGCCACGCGCGTTCGAAGGCCGGCTCGTCGAACGCGCCGCCGAGCGTCCACCCGACCTGCTCGACGTAGGCGCCGCTCCCCGGCTCGTAGAGGCTGTGGAAGAGTAGCCCCTGCTGCATCGGCGAGAGCGGGTACACGTCCTCGACGTTCTTCATGTTCATCACGCGCGCCAACGTCTCACGTCGCTTCCTCCGTCAGCTCACATCACTGCGCGCCGCCAGCGCGTCGCGGTTCACCGTGCCGTCGGCGTGGCGCGGCAGCGCGTCGAGCAGGAGGAAGGCCGACGGCGCCATCTCCGCAGAGAGCTTCTGGCGGACGTGTTCGCTGAGCAGTCGCCGTGTGGCCTCGCGCGTGTCGCCGGACGGCGCGTGCGCCGCGGCCCGCTCGGCGGCCTTCTTCAAGGCGTCGAGCTGCGGCAGGCTGTCGAGCACGGCGGCGGCGTCCACGCCGAAGTCTATGAAGCACGCGACCTCGTCCACGCCCGCGTCGCGCACGCGCTCGACGGTGCGAAGGCACTTGTCGGGGGTGCCGATGAGCGAGCCGCTCCGGTAGTAACGCTCGAAGGCGAAGGAGACGAGGTCGTCCAGGTGCGCTTCGCGCCGCAGGTCGGCCTGAAGGTTGAGACTCTTGACCATCGTCTCGACCAAGCCGACGTGCGACTTCAGGTAGTTGCAGAGTGGCGCGCGCGCCTTCTCGAGCACGCCGCGCTCGTCCCCGCCGACGAACGTGTGCAGCATCAGCGTGACGTGACCCGCGCGCGCGTCGTGGCCGGCGCGCGCGCGCGCCTCGCGGTAGAGCTTGATCTTCGACGCGGTCTCCTCGATTGACTGCGTGAGCAGCGCCGTCAGCACGTTCGCGCCGAGTTCGCCCGCCCTGACGAACATCTGCGGGTCGCCGCTACACGTGAGCCAGACGGGCAGCTCCGGCTGAACGGGGCGCGGGAAGATGGTCACCTCTGTCTCGTTGCCCGCGCCGTCCTTGACGCGCACCGCCTCGCCGCGCCAGAGCCGCCGCACCTGCTCGACGGCTTCGAACATCTCGCCCCGCCGGTCCGCGAAGCGTTCGGGGAAGAGGGCGAAGTCGTTCGGTATCCAGCCCGAGGTGAAAGAGACGCCGACGCGCCCGCGCGACAGGTTATCGACGACCGACCACTCCTCCGCGACCCGCAGCGCGTGGTGCAGCGGCAGGACGACGCTCCCCGCGCGCAGGCCGACGCGCCGCGTGACGGTCGCCAGCGCCGCGCTCAAGACCGACGGGTTCGGGTAGAGACCTCCGGTCGAATGGAAGTGGCGCTCCGGCGTCCACACGGCGGCGAAGTCGTGGCGGTCGGCGAACGTCGCGCCGTCGAGGTAGAGGCGATACTTGTCGAGCCCCGCGCCCGTGTTATCGTCGGCGAAGTAGAACAGGCTGAACTGCGTCGGGCGCGTGCGCGAGCTGCCGTCACCGTTCTCGCCGTCGAGCACGACGAAGGCCACCAACTCTTTTCGGCCTCCGTCGCCCGCGCGCGCCGCGCCGCGCGTCAGCACCACCGCCTCGCGCACCGACGGGTACCGGCGCAACGCGTCCTCGATTCTCTCCGCCGGCCCGCCGCGCCCGCCGCCCGCCTCGGCCACGGCCGGCGACGACTCTTCCGCCCCGCCCGCCTCATCCACCTCGGCGAGCAGTTGCGAAAGTTTGCCGAGTTCGCCTTCGTCCACGCCGGCCGACGCGAAATCGAACGACGCCCCGGCGGCGGCGCCTTCGTCTCTCGACGAGGGCGGCTTAACGTCGGTCGTCGTTGCTTCGTCAACGACGTTGTCGGGCGGCCCTGCCGACCCGGCCGAGGGAGCAGCGGGGCCGGCGGCGATCATCTCCGACAGTTCGGCGACGGTCTGATACTGGAAGAACTGTTGCGGCGTCAGTCGCAGCCCCGCCTTGTTGAGCGAGGCGATGATGAGGATGGCCTGCACCGAGTCGCCGCCGAGTTCGAAGAAGTTGTCGTTGACCCCGACCTCGCTCAGGCCCAGCACCTCGCGCCACGCGGCGGCAATCTTGTTCTCGGTCTCCCCGCGCGGCGCGGCGTAAGGCGTGGCGAGTTCGGGGCGCGGGTGCGCGGCGCTGGCGGCGCGCGGCTTTTCCGCCTCCGCTTGCAGACGCTCATCGGTGACGGCGTCGGCCTGTTCAATGGCGGCGCGCAAGTCTCTCACGGAGACCGCGACCTGCGGCATGACGCGGTGCGCGAGGATGCGGCCGAGCGCCTCCGCGCCCTCCGCGGGCCGCATCTCTTCTCCCGCGGCCTCGGGCGCCGCGGCCCTCGCCGCCGCCGGCTCTTCTGAAGACGGCCCGGCGGGCTCCGGCCGCCGCGACGCGAGACCGCCGCCGTCCGCCGCGGCGTAAGACTTGATCGTGGTGGCCGCGTCGTTGATGCGCTTCTGCACGAAGCCCTCGATCTCCGCCAGCACGACGCCGTGCTCGTCGAGCACCACGGTGTCCCACGTCAGCGTCTCCTTCAGCGCGTCGTCGCCGTCGCGGTAGCGCGCGTGGCTGTAGACCTTGCGCGGGACGGGGGCGTGAATCCGCAGCAGCTTGTACGAGACGGGCAGGTACTCGCCCTCGACCAGGTACTCCTTCGCGCGCCCCACGGCCCTGTCCATTAGCGCCGGGTGATATTCCATCAGCTCGAAGTCGGCGGCGAAGTCTTCCGAGAGTTCGAGCGCCGTGACGACTTCGCCCTCGCCGACGTACCCGCGCTTCACGCTCTGCCAGCGCGGGCCGAGGTCGTCCTCGCGCTCCTCCTCGGCGAAGACCTCCTCGCGGACGTTGCAGCGCGCGATGAGTTCGCCGACGTCGCGGCGGGGCGGCGGCGCGGCCTCCGAGAGGCGCACCTTTCCGAGCGCGTACTTCGGCGCCCCGCCTGCCGCGCCCGCGCCCGCGCCCGGCGCTTCGCTCTCGACCGTAAAGCCCCAGCCGCCTGCCTCCGGTTGGAGCGTCAGACGCACTTCCCGGGTCTGGTCGTCGCGCACGTGCAGCGGCCCGACGAAGTAAACGTCGTGCAGCTCGACGGTCTTTCCGCGCGCGCGCGCGCCGAGCGCCGCCCGCACCATCTCGAAGTAGGCCACGCCGGGAATGACCGCGTGGCCGACCAGCCGGTGCTCGTCGAGCACCCAATGCTTGTTGACGTTGAACTCCGTCGTGTAGACCTCCTCGCCCGACGCCCCGACGAAGCACTTTTCGAGCAGCGGGTGCTCTAACTTCCGCGCCCCTTTCACGCCGCCGCTTCTTGCCGCGCCGCCGCCCGGCGCGAGAGGGTTGCCCGCCGCCATCCCGACCTGCTGCCACTCGCCCCAGTTGACCGACACGGTGAACGCGGCGCCGCGCGCGTGTGCGGCCTGCGCGAAGGCGTCGAGGAAGGCGTTCGCCGCGCAGTAGTCCGCCTGGCCGGGCCGCCCGACGACCGCCGCGAGCGACGAGCAGAGCACGAAGAAGTCTAACTCCAAATTTTCGCAGGCCGCTTCGAGCGCCCTCGCGCCCGCGACCTTCGGCGCGAGCACGCGCGCCGCGTCTTCAAGCTCCCTGAGCTGAATGAGTCCGCCGCCCGCGACGCCCGCCGCGTGAATCACGCCGTCGAGTTGCCCGAACCTTCCGAGCGCGCCCGCCACGACCGCGCGCATCTGCTCGACGCTGGTCACGTCGGCGCTCACGACCGACACCTCCGCGCCCGCCTCTTCGAGCCGTCGCAGCTTCCCGATGCGCGCGCGCGTCGCGTCGTCGTGCGCCGCCGAATCGTCCCAACTCTCTCGCGGGGGGAACGGCGAGCGTGCGCACAGCACCAGTCGGGCGCGCACGGTGCGCGCCAGGTGTTCGGCGAGCGCGAGGCCGACGCCGCCCAGGCCCCCGGTAATCAGGTAGACGCCGCACTCCCGCAACGCGGGCGTGTCGCCTGCCGGCGTCGCGCGCGCCTCGCCGCCGAGCCTCACCGCTTCGTAGTCCTGCGTCCAACGACGGCCGCCTCGATAAGCGACCGACGGCGCCGCGCCCGCGGCCTCCGGCGCGCCGCCCGCGGCCTCCGCGATGAGTTGCTCGATCAGACGCTCTTCAAGCCGGCCGCCGCGGCGCGGCGGCCTGATGTCCACGCTCCGGCAACTTAACTGCGGGTACTCGCGCGGGATGACTTTGCACGGCCCGAGCAGCGTCGCCTTCTCCGGGCACAGCACCTCCTCACCCGTCACCGATTGCACGCCGCTTGAGACGACCGTGAGCCGAATCGGCGCGACGGACTTTCGCCCGCCCACGGCCTGCGCGAGCAGGAGCAGACTGTAGAAGCCGCGCCTCTGTATTTCTTCCGTTGACCGAACTTCTGCCGGCGACCGTGGGACGCCCGATGAAGACCGCGCTTCGGGGGCGTAGTTGTCGTCGCCGGCGCTCCACAGGTGGACGATTGCATCGGGAAGACTGCCGCCCCGTCGCTCGACCTCCTCCAGCAGCGCGGCGTAATCTTCGCGGCGCGCGGGGTCGATGCGGTAGGCACGCTCGCCCGCGCGGCCGAACTCCGCCGCGGCGTAAGCGGTGAAGACCTTCTGCCCCGACGCCTCCAAACGTCGCGCGAGACGTTCGCCGCGGCCCTCGCCTTCGTCGGCGAACACTAGCCAGCACCGCTCACGTCCTTCGAGTCGCGCGGCGTCGAGGCGCGGCGCGGGCGTCTCCTTCCAGACGGGGGCGTAGAACCAGTCGGCGAGGTCTTCTTTCCTGCGCAGCCGGTCGGCGGCGGGCGGCGGCGCGGCGGTGGCGGGGCGCTCCTCAATCCAGTGGCGCTTGCGCTCGAACGGGTAAGTCGGGAGCGCGACGCGGCGGCGGCGCTCGTGGGCGTTGAAGCCCTGCCAGTCAATCTCGACGCCGGCCAGCCAGAGCTTCCCCAGACTGCTCATCAGAAAAGCGGCGTCCGAGTGCTGCTCGCCGCGATGCGGCAGAGAGGTCTCGACCACCTGCGCGGGGGCCTTCGCCGGGTGCCAGCGCGTCGAGGTCTTCAGCGTACGCCCCGGCCCCACCTCAAGCAGCACTCGCTCCGGCTCTTTCAGCAGCTCGGCCACGCCGTCGCCGAAGCGCACCGTCTCGCGCAGGTGCCTCGTCCAGTACTCCGCGTCGGTCACCTCACGCTCGCCGACCCACGTGCCCGTGACGTTCGAGACGTAAGGAATCCGCGGCGGACTCAGCCTGACCCGGCGGAGCCGTTTCGCGAAAGCGTCGCAGGCGGGGCGGATCATCTCCGAGTGGAAGGCGTGCGAAGTGTGCAGCCGGCGACAGATGACGCCGCGCCCGCCGAGCTTCGCTTCGAGTTCGTCAACCGCCTCGGTCGGCCCCGCGGCCACGCAGAGCGAAGGGCCGTTGACGGCCGCCAGCGAGAGGCTCACGCCGAGCAGCGGGAGCACTTCCCGCTCCGGCAACGTCACCGCGAGCATCGAGCCGCCCGGCAACTCCTGTATCAAACGCCCGCGGTAGGCGACGAGCGCCAGCGCGTCCTCCAAGGAGAAGACGCCCGCGAGACACGCCGCGACGTACTCGCCGACGCTGTGCCCGATCATCGAAGCGGGGCGCACGCCCCAGGACATCCAGAGTTGCGCCAGCGCATATTCCGTGACGAAGAGCGCGGGCTGCGTGAAGGCCGTCTGGTCGAGACGCCGCCCGGCCGCCCCGCGTCCCTCTTCGTTCGGGTAGAGAGACTCGCGCAGGTCTTCGCCGAGGTGCGGCACGAGCATCTCGGCGCACGCGTCAACGTGGCGGCGTAGCACGGGCTCCGTGCGGTACAGTTCGGCGGCCATCCCCGCGTACTGCGCTCCCTGCCCGGGGAACATGAACGTGACGGGCCGGTGCACCGGCTCCTGAAAACGCGAGGCGACGCGCTCGTAGTCGAGCGTGCGGAGCGCGCGCGCGGCCTCGCGCGCGTCGCGGCAGAGCACGGCCCGCCGTTGGTTGAACACCGCGCGCCCGACCTGGAGCGTGTAAGCCACGTCGGCGAGGTTCACGCCGCCGCCCGCGTCGGCTTCGAGGAACTGGGCGAGGTTGTCCGACGCGGCCTCCAGCGCGGCCCCCGTCCTGGCGGACAGCAGCAGCAGTTGCCACCCCCGCGCCGACTCGCCCGACTCCACCTCGGGCGCTTCTTCGAGGACGACGTGCGCGTTCGTCCCGCCGATGCCGAAACTGCTCACGCCGGCCCGCCGCGGCATCGCGCCGCGCCTCCACTCGGAGAGTTTCGCGTTGACGAAGAAGGGGGTCGTGCTGAAGTCAATCTGCGGGTTCGGCCGCTCGAAGTGGAGGCTCGGCGGGATCGCCTCATGCCTGAGCGCCAGGATCGTCTTAATCAATCCGGCCACGCCCGCCGCGGCGTCGAGGTGGCCGATGTTGGCCTTGGCCGAGCCCACGGCGCAGAACTGTCTGCGGCCGGTCGTGAGGCGGAAGGCTTTCGTCAGCGCGGCGATTTCGATGGGGTCGCCGAGCGGCGTCGCCGTGCCGTGCGCCTCGACGTAAGTGACCGAGTCGGCCCCGACGCCCGCCACGGCCTGCGCCTGCGCGATGACCTCCGCCTGCGAGTCCACCCCCGGCGCCGTGTAGCCCGCCTTCCGCGCGCCGTCGTTGTTCACCGCCGAGCCGATGATGACCGCGTGTATCTGGTCGCCGTCGCGGAGCGCGTCTTCGAGCCGCTTGAGCACGACGACGCCCGCCCCGTTGCCCTCGACCGTCCCCGCGGCACGCGCGTCGAAGGCGCGGCAATGTCCGTCGGGCGAGTTGATGCCGCCCTCCTGAAAGACGTAGCCGCTCTTCTGCGGGACGGTGACGGTGACGCCGCCCGCCAGCGCCATGTCGCATTGGCAGGTGAGCAGGCTCTGGCAGGCGAGAGAGACGGCGACGAGCGAGGTCGAGCAGGCCGTCTGCACCGTGACGCACGGCCCGCGCAGGTTCAGCAGGTACGCGACCCGCGTGCTCAGGTGGTCGTTGCGGTTGTGAATCGAAGTCTGGAAGGCGCCCATCGCGTCGAACAGCTCGCGGTTTGGCGCGAGGTTGCGCAGCAGGTAAGTGTTGACGCCCGCGCCCGCGAAGACGCCGATGGGCCCGGCGTACCGCGCCGGGTCGTAGCCTGCGTCTTCGAGCGACGCCCAAGCGCATTCGAGGAAGATGCGTTGCTGCGGGTCTGTGATCTCCGCCTCGCGGGGCGTGAAGCCGAAGAAACGCGCGTCGAACTCTTCGACGTTCTCAAGCACGGCCTTGGCCTTCACGTAAGCCGGGTCGGCGACGAGCGGCGCGGGCGCGCCCGCCGCCTCCAACTCTTCGTCCGTGAAGAAGGAGACCGACTCGACGCCGTCGCGCAGGTTGCGCCAGAACTCGCCGACGTTCCCCGCGCCGGGGAAGCGCCCCGCCATGCCGACGACGGCGATGCCCTCCGCCCCGACCCTTTCGGCCGCGTCGCTCATCCGCGCCCCCTCCCGCTCGACAGCCGCCTCTGCCGCTCAAGCGCCGCGCGCTGCTTCCCCGCGCGCTCCTCGACGCCCGCGCGCGTCAAGGTCTCTTCGCCGCCCTCCCCGCTCAGGAATTCGGCGAACGAGCTGACGGTCGCGTGCCTGAACAGGTCGATCATCGTGAACTCGCCGCCGATTTTTTCCCGCAGCCGGCCGCACGCGCGGGCCATCGCCAGCGAGTGGCCGCCGAGGTCGAAGAAGTTGTCGTGCACGCCCACGCGCTCGACCCCCAGCACTTCGCGCCAGACCGCGGCGACCGCCCGCTCAAGCTCGTTGCGCGGCGGGGCGTACCCGCTCGACTGCGCGCGACGGCGCGGGTCGGGCAGCGCCGCGCGGTCAACCTTGCCGTGGCGCGTCAGCGGCAGCGTCCCCATCAGCACGAAGTCGGCGGGGATCATATACTCCGGCAAGCGCTCGCGTAGAAACCCGCGCAGGCCGCGGAGCAACTCCTCCTCCGCCGCGTCGCCGTCGGCACCCTCGCCGCCGCCGCGCGCGACCACATAAGCCACGAGATGCTTCTCGCCCGTCTCATCCGCGCGCGCGACGGCGACCGACTCGCTCAACCGCGGGTGCTTCGCTAACGCGGCCTCGACCTCGCCCAGCTCGACGCGGTAGCCCCGCACCTTCACCTGGCTGTCGGCCCGCCCGAGGAACTCCAACTCCCCGCCGCGCCGGTGGCGCGCCAGGTCGCCCGTGCGGTAGAGGCGCGCGCCCGGCGCGGCTGAAAACGGGTCGGGCACGAACCGCTCCGCCGTCAGACCTGGTTGCCCGAAGTAGCCGCGCGTTACGCCGCGGCCCCCGACGTATAACTCGCCCCCGACGCCGCGCGGCACGGGCCGAAGATCATCGTCGAGCACGTAGGCCCGCGCGCCCGCGACCGGTCGGCCGATTGACGGGCGCGCGGTCGCGGACCGGACGGGGCAGATGGTCGCGTCAACCGTGCACTCCGTCGGGCCGTAGACGTTGAAGAAGCGGGTCTTCGTCGCGCGCGCGAGCGTCGCCCAGGTCTTCTCCTCCAACACGTCGCCGCCGACCAGCACGGCCGACGGCACGTGCCCCGCGCCTTCGAGCAGCCCCGCGGCGAGCAGCAGCCTTAACTGCGCGGGCGTGCAGTCGAGCACGTCAACGCGCTCGCGCCGCACGTAAGCCGACAACTGCTCTGGGTCGTAACGCACCTCCTCCGGGATAACGACGAGGGTGTGGCCGCCGAGCAGTTGGAGCCACTGCTTCACCGACGCGTCGAACGTCAGCGGCGCGTTCAGGCTCACGCGCTGCGGCGCGCCGAGGTCTGCGTAGACCGCCCTCCGCAGCGCCGCGAAGAGGTTGCCCAAGGCCCTGTGCTCGACCATCACGCCCTTGGGCACGCCCGTCGAGCCGGAGGTGTGTATGACGTACGCCAGGTTGCCGGCCGACGCCCCGCTCTCGGCGCGGGACGCGCTCTCGCGCTCGATCTCCCCGCGTCCGGCGCCATCAAAACACACCACCTTCAACCCGCCGCCGGCCAGCGGCCCCGCCAGCCGCTCCTCCGACAGCACGACGCGTACGCGCGCCTCTTCGATCAACTGCCTCACGCGACCGTGCGGATACGTCGCGTCGAGCGGCACGTACGCCCCGCCCGCCTTGAGCACCGCCAGCAGCGCGACGAGTGACTCGGCCGAGCGCCCCGACAGCAGCCCGACCCGCTCCTCCGGCCCCACGCCCTCGCGCAGCAGGCGGCGCGCCAGCCGGTTCGCGCGCGCGTCCAGTTCGCCGTAAGTGAGCCTCCCGCCGTCACACTCGACGGCCACGGCGTCCGGCGTACGCGCGGCCTGCGCCTCGAACTGTTCGTGCACACACGAGTCGCGCGGGAAGGCGGTCGCGGTCTCGTTGAAGTCGGACAGAAGTTCTCGGCGCTCCGCCGCGCCCAACACTTCCAGAGCGGCGACTGGCGTGTCGGGATTTTCGACGGCGCTCTTGAGCAGCACGCCGAACAGGCGCGCGACGTAATCCGCATCTCCCGCACGCAGACGCGCCGGGTCGTGATAAACCTCCGCGCGCAAAGAGTCCCCGGCCCTCACGACGCGCAGCATGGCGCGGAACCGCTCGGCGCAGGCGTAGTGGTCTCGAATCGTGAAACTCACGTCACGCGCGCCGACGCTCGCGGGCCACTCCTCGTACGCGAAGACGAGGGGGAAGAACGCCGCCCCGTCTTCGTCGTGCGCGATGGCGCACCCGTCCCCCGCCGCCGCACGGTCTCCGAGTTTTGCCGACGCGTATTCGTCAAGCTCGAAGTAGTCCTGCGCCTCGGCCGCCGCGCGCCCGGAGGCGGCGAGTTGTCGAACGACGCTGCTGAAAGGCAGCGCTGGCGCGAAACGCGCGGCGGCGGGCAGGCACCTGGCGAACGCCCCGCAGGCGTCCGCCAGCGTGTCGTGCTCCCGCCCTTCGCAGACCTGCCCGACGACGACCACTTCGCTCTGCGTCAGACGCCGGACGAGCGTCTGCCAGGCGGCGAGCAGGACGGCGTTCGCTGTCGCGCCGCACCTCTCGGCGACGCCGTCCACGCGCGCGACGTGTTCCGCGTCGAACACTACCGCCACCCGCCCCGGCGCGAACACGCCCCGCCCGCCGGGCGATGACTCCGCGCCGCGCGCCTCTGCGCCGTTCGTTGTTTCGTCGTCCGCCGTAATTTCATAGGGCAGGCGCGACGCGTGGCTCGCGCCGTCGAGCAGGTCGCGCCAGAAGCTTCTGCCGGCCTCCGCGTCTTCGCCTTCAAGCAGCTCGTTCTGCCACTCGGCAAACTGCGCGTACTGAAGCACCTCGCCGCCCGCGGCTTCGCCCGACAGCGCCGCGTCGTACTGCGCCGCGAGCTGACGCACGAAACTCTTCAGCGTCCACGAGTCGGCGCACAGCGACGGCAGGCTGACGACGAGCAGGTGCTCGCTCGCCGACAGCGCGGCGAGCACGAGACGCAGGGGCGGCTCGCCCTCGAAATCGAAAGGCCGGCCCAACTCGCTCCGCCACAACTCCCCGACCTCGGCCGCGCGCGCGCCCCCTGTCGCCCCCGCCGTGAGGTCAACTTCGCGCCATCCGAACTCGACGCGCCCGCCGACGGACTGCACGGGAAAACTCATTCCCGGCAGCAGGTGAAAGGTCGTCCGCAGGATGTCGTGCTGCTCGACGAGCCGCCGCGCGGCCTCCTTCAAAGCACCTGCCCGCAGCTCGCCGCGCAGCAGCAGCGAGCACTGCGCGCGCAAAGCCGTGCCGCCGTCGCGCAGCGACCACACGCGCCTCTGCTGTGGCGAAAGCCGGAATCCTTCGACCGTTTCCTGCTGCATATTTGTTAAGCGGTGATGGGCGATAAGTGATGGGCGAAGACGAGGCCCACCTTTTTTTCTCATCACTTATCGCTCAACGCTCACCGGGTCTCCCATGACGACGGCGATTTCGCGCTCGCCCTCGAAAGGCTCGCGGCCGTGTGCGACGAGCATGTTGTCCACCATCAGCACGTCGCCGCGCCGCCAGTCGAAGCCGACGGTCTCGCGGCGGTAGGCTTCGCGAATCTGGGCGAGCACCTCCGGCTCGATGGGCGCGCCGTCGCCGTAGTAGGTATTGTACGGCAAGTCTTCTTCGCCGAATCCGGCGATGATGGATTCACGTGCGGCACGTTCGGGGAGTGAAGAGACGTGGAAGAAGAGGGCGTGATTGAACCAAACAATCTCGCCCGTGCGCGGGTGGCGCCTGACGGCGGGGCGCACCTGTCGCGTGCGGAGCCGCCCGCGGTCTTTCCACTCCACTTCAATCGAGGCGCGGCGGCAGTGCTCTTCGACCTCACGCCGCTCGCTCGTCTGAAAGACCTCCTGCCAGGGCAGACCCAGCCCGTCGCCGTAGTTGCGTACGTACATCACGCCCCGCCGCGCCAACGCTTCGCCCGCGCCCGCCAGGCGGCGCGCGACGTTGCGGCTGTCGGCGACGGGAGTGCGCCCGCCGCGCGCCGCGGGCCTGCGGCAGAAGAACCAGAGCTTCATCGGCCATGCGAGCGTGTACGACTGCTCGTTGTGCAGCAGGATGTGCTGGTCTGCCGGGTGGTCGGTCGAGGTGTAGACGTGGCCGCCGAGACCCGTGCGCGGCGACGAGCGCTCGCCGTAAGCCGCCAGGCGCCCGGACGTGGCCGCGGCGAAGGACTCGAAGCGTGACAGCGAGTCCAGGCGGAAGCCCCTGAAGAGAATCGCCCCGTGCGTATGCAAACGCTCTTCGACGAGTTCGCGGTTGGCGCCCGCCCACGCCACGAGGTCAACGTCCGCGGCCGCGGGCCGCAGGACGAGCGGCAGCCGCGCGCCCGTCTCCAGGTAACTCGCGCTCACCAACTCGCCGCGACTGACGCTGACGGCCTTGGGCCGCGTCGCCGCCAGCCGCTCGAATTTGCCGCGAGGCCCGCCCGCCGGCCCCACGCCCTCGCGCCACCCACGCCGAACAACGTCGAGCGCGCTCAGGCGTGCGTCGGGACGCTCGGCGGCGGCGTGCAGCAGGCTTACGTAGTCTTCGACGAGGCGCGCCACCGTGGCTGGCTCGAAAAGGTCTGTGCTGAAGCGGAACGCCCCGCCGAGCCGCCCCCGCTCGTCCTCCTCGACCGACACGCTCAGGTCGAAGGCGGACGAGCCGTCGTCTACCTCGAACGGCGTCAGGGTCAGTCCGGGCAGCGTGAGTGAGGGCGGCGGCACGTTCTGCATGATGAACATGACGCGGAAGAGCGGGTTCGCGCCCGCGTCACGCTCGGGGCGCACCTCTCGCACCACTTCATTGAACGGCAGCTCGTGGTGGGCGTAAGCGTCCAGCGTCACCGCACGCACGCGCGCGAGCAGCTCGCGGAAGGTCGGGTCGCCGGAGAGGTCGGTGCGCAGGACGAGCGAGTTGACGAAGAAGCCGATGAGCCCCTCCGTCTCGACGTGGTCGCGCCCGGCAACGTCGGTGCCGACGACCACATCTTCCGACGCGCAGTACCGCCGGAGCAAAGTCTTGAAAGCGGCGAGCGTCGTCATAAACGGCGTGACGCCCTCGCGCCGGCCGAGCGCCTTGAGCGAGGCGGACAGCTCTTCCGTCAGCGTGAACTTCAGGGTCGCGCCGCGCCCCGACGGCTGCGGCGGGCGCGCGTGGTCGGCCGGCAGCCGCGGCGCGGCGAGCCCGCCGCCCAACTGTCGTTTCCAGTAAGCGCGCTGCGCCTTTGCCTCTTCGCCGCGCACCCACCCCTGCTGCCACGCGGCGTAATCGCCGTACTGCACCGGCGGCTCCGCGAGCGGCGACTCGCGCCCGCCGCCGAACGCTTCGTAGAGCGCGGCGAACTCGCCCGTGAACACGGCCAGCGACCACGCGTCGCCGACGATGTGATGCATCGTCAGCGCGAAGACGTGCGACTCGTCGCCTTCGCGCACCAGCAGCGCGCGCACGAGCGGCCCGCGCGCGAGATCGAACGGGCGTCTCGACTCGTCCGCGACGAGTCGCCGGGTCTGTTCCTCGCTCCCCTCGCCCTGACTCGCGTCAATCACGGGCAGGGCGACGCGCGCCGCCGGCGCGACGAGTTGGACGAGTCTCCCGCCCACTTCGGCGAAGGTCGTGCGCAGCGCCTCGTGTCGCCGGACGATCTCGTCGAGGCTCGCCTGGAGCGCCGCCACGTCGAGGCGACCGCGCAGGCGAATCGCCCCGGAGATGTGGTAAGACGAAGTGCCGGGCCGGAGTTGTTCGACGAACCACAAACGCTCCTGCGAGGAAGAGAGGGGCGGCGGCGCGTCCCCGTCCGACCGGCGCAGCGACCCCCGCCTGACGCCACGCCCGTCTCGCGACGCGGCCCCGATGGCCTCGGCCATCCCCACGATTGTGGGCGACTCGAAGAGAGACGCCAGCGGGACGGCGACCTGAAAAATCTCGCGCACGCGCGACATGATTCTCGTCGCCAGCAGGGAGTGGCCGCCGAGGTCGAAGAAGTTGTCGTGGATGCCGACGCCCGGTAACCCGAGCACGTCGGCCCAGACGCCCGCCAGCACTTCTTCTGTCGGCGTGCGCGGTGCACGCACGGTATCACCGCGCGTCACGAAGGCGGGCGCGGGCAGCGCGCGGCGGTCAAGCTTCCCGCCCGGCGTCAGCGGCAGGCGGTCGAGCGCGACGAACGAAGAAGGTCTCATCTGGTCGGGCAGATGCTCGGAGAGGAAGGCGCGCAGCTCGCCGCTCGAAGGCGGGGGCGAGCGGCGCGAGACGAAGTACGCCGCCAGCAGTCTGTCGCCGGCAGCACTCTCATGCGTGAGCACGACCGCCTCCCGCACCGCCTCGTGGCGGCGGAGCGCCGCCTCGACCTCGCCCAGCTCGACGCGGAAACCCCTGACCTTCACCTGATTGTC
>DAIRFV010000090.1:0-19897 GCA_036794905.1 Pyrinomonadaceae bacterium
ACCCTGCGAGCAGGGGCGAAAACTGTGACATGTAGGCAGTGTAGCAGAGCCTATTCCGTCTCCTTTACATCAAGTTGCCCATCTGCGTATGCTGATGAATTTGTCGGCCCTCCCCTCGTTTTGGCGGGGGAATGTTCTTCCATTATCGAACATTGTTATTGGAGGGCGCGAAAAAAGTTTTATAACTCGAAATTGAGGCTGAATTAGCTGACGTCAAACGTCTCTTGAAACGAATTCCCAGGTAGCAACTTCAGAGATCGATCGGGGCATCATCACCAATGGACAAATCAGATTTCTATCGAGATAGAGTTTATCTTAGTAGTGAGGCTGGCTTCAATTCTTGATGCCCCCCCCTCACGCAGTATTACTGCTCCTACCCCCCCCCTCTGAGAAATAACTATTGCTCGGGCTTATCAGATGTGTTAGAAAGCAGCATTTATGGTGACCCTTCTCTCCAGGCCGACGGCGCGCAAACCATTTTTGATCTCGCCCGACCCGTCGATGCTCTACATGACGCCGACGCTCAAGACCACCCTGTACAAAGTGGACTTCGTGGTGGAAAACCGGCAAGGGCTGACCCTGATTATGGGCGACGCGGGACTCGGTAAATCGTCGGTCCTACGCCTGCTCTTGAGCCGCTACAGCGCCAGAGAAGAGACCGTGGTCACCCAGCTAATTCCGACCCCTGCTTTCAGCTCGGATTTCATGTTTCTGAAGGCGATCTGCGCGGAATTCGATATTCCCGGAAGACGATCAATGCTGGCGCAACTCAACGAATTCCGGGATTACCTGATGGATCTCCACTCAAAAGGTAAGACCGCTCTCCTCCTCATTGATGAGGCGCAGAAACTGCCGGGTAAGCAGTTGGAAATGATCAGGACGCTCCTTAATTACGAGACGTCAAAAGAGAAATTGATCCAGATCGTCCTGGCGGCGCAGCTCGAGTTGAGGGATAAGCTGCGCGACAAAACTAAAAAAGCCCTCCGCTCGCGCGTGTTCGCGCCTTCCCTACTCGCCTCAATGTCGGTCGGCGAAACCAAAGATATGATCGCTTACCGGTGCGAACAGGCGGAGATTAAGAACCCTTTTACTGATGAAGCCATCGAGTTGATATATACCAGGACCGGGGGCGTGCCCCGCCAGGTGCTCCAGGTCTGCGCGCTCAGTTACGACATGGGCCAGCGGGCCGGGGTCGAAAAGCTCCCGATGGAGATTGTCGAGATGGCGGCGCAGGAAGCCATCTACAGCGATGACTTAGAAGATGAGTAAGAACATCAAAAGCTTTGCCGCCTTTCTCGAACAAACTGAGCGTAAGGCGGAAAAAGTCGATTCAACCCGTGCGGATTCCGCACCCCATCCACAAATCGCACCCCATGCGAATATTGCACCCCGTGCGGAAATCACACCCCATCAAGATTCCGCATCGGATGCAGAAACTCATTCGGAACCCGTGCGTAAAGTACGGGATGCGGAAACCGCACCCCATGCGGAAATCGCACCCGTTCGTGGTCATTTAAGGGTGCCGAACGAAATCATCTACAACATCCTCCCAACTCTCAAACCGAGTGAGGCGATCGTCCTCCTACGGCTCTACGCTCTCTCTCACGGGTTTCAGAAAAATACGTGCACCGTGAGCCTTGATAAACTCGCAAACGGTTGTAATTTAAGCAGAACCCAGACTCGAGTGTGTGTCAGAAATCTTGAGAGGAAAAAGCTCATCAGGGGTCATGGCACGGATAATACAAACAGCCAAAAGGAGCTGCGCGGACTACATTTCGAGGTTAGGTTACCATCGGCAACCCGTGCGGAAACCGCACCCCATACGAAATCCGCACCCCGTGCGGAAATTACACCCAATAAAGAAAAGACTATAAAAGAAAACACACAAACACAGGACGCGCCTGTGGTGAGTGTGCGTACGGGATCAAAATTTACGATCGAAGAATGCCGGAAGTACGCCCAACATCTGCAAGCCACGGGGCAGGGGATTAACAACGCGGGCGGCTACGCCACGACCATTCATCGCACGGGCGAAGCCGACATGTTGATCGAGAGTTTTCTACACACGCAGGCCCCGAGCCCGTCTTCGAACTTCGACACCAGCCAATGCCCCGATTGTCACGGTACCGGCTTTTTCTATCCGAAGGGTGTAGAAGGTGGAGTCGCCAGGTGCAAGCACGAGCAACTCAGGAAAGAAGCCGAATAAGAAGCCCCCTTCAGCGGGGTGAAGAATGTCGGCCGCGGATGAGTCGGAAGACCTGCTCGAACATTTGACTGAGCGCATTAACCCCAACGGCTGGCGGGTGATCAGCAATCCGACTCGACGACCGGAACCCGGGACCGATGAGTTGAAGACCCTGATCCGGACAATGCAAACGGGGCGACGGTCACCCGTCGGGCGGAAGGCGAATGAGACGGAGCCGCCCGAAGCGGCGTAGGTGAACTTTCAGCCTCGCGCGGCTCACTCCCGGCCATTCTTATTATCTTCGACTTGCGATGCCGGAGGAGGAGGGGGGAATGGCCCGGGCTATCAGCTCCATCTCATCTATCCAGGCCCCCCGCGTCTCAAAGAAATCAGTTATTTCCCCTTTCGGGTCATGGCGAAAGACTAGCGAGCCCCGAAAGAAGATGTCGATGACGTCGCGTTTGCTGCTGATACTAACATCCCCGTGCGTATAGCTAATGCGGGACAGGTCGGAGGTGTCATCCTGGCCGTAGACGTCGATCACGCGCCTGGCCAGAGACAGGATAGACCGGAACTCCGCCTCCTCGATCAAGAGTTACCGCCCTTCTCGCCAGCCCCCGATGAGCCGCCGTCATTCGGCAGGGGTGACTTCTCCAGATTACTCATGTAGCAGGAATTGATGCGGCCGTTCGCGAGCTTGATTATCACCAGGCTGTTTTCCGCCGGGTAATTTTCATCCGGGTGCACGCTCATCACCGTGCCCGCGGCGCCGGCGTAGGGGCCGGAACGGAGACGGATGGCGTCCCCAGGCCTGGCGAGATATTCTTCCGCGCTCACTTCTTACCGCCTTTCGTCCGGTGCGAGTAGATTATCGCGCAGGAGCTTCGCCAGTGCCTCCCCGCCGTCCGTGAACTTCACGCCGAGGAGGACGCCGGAACCGAGCCCCAACTCGCCGAGTGGCCCCCAGTGGACGGCCTCCGCCTCCACCTCGACGCCCCCGGTCGGGAGCCCCACCTTGACGCGGGCGGGCAGAGCCTCCCCGCTGTGGCGCGGCCCGATGTCGGCGGCCGGGATGACCACGCCCAAACCCGACGGGCTGAGGTCGTGGGTGTGCCCGTAGAGGGTGAGGGGCCCGAGACTCCCCGTCCCGATCTCTTGGTCGAGGATTGCGGTTCCTACCTCGACGCGGGCCTCGTAACGCGCGGTGACGCGAGGCTCGCGCCGCCTGTCCCCCTTGTTGTATTCGCTCACTTCTTCCCACCTTTCTTCTTCCTGACTTTAAAGCCGCCTCGCCTGTCGCCCGCGGCGGCCAGACACAGTATCCGCCTTATTCACTTGCCAGTCAGCACGAGACGACGTAGGGCGTAGGGAAGGGTATTAGGGGAGGGGCGGGGTGTCAACTCTTAGCCCTCACGCGTCTGCTTTAAGGTCTCTCAGCAGCCTGTTGAACGCCTCCCGATAGGAGTCCCGGTCTTTCCAGCGGGTGAAGTCCCCGACGTTGTGGGTGTTCTTGAGCAGCGTAGGCCGGCCGGATTTGATCTCCATTACCGCGTCGTCGATGCGGACGGGGAAGAGGACTGTCCTGCCTTCGGGCGCGCGCTCCCTGGCGAGCGCCGTCTCGACCTCCTGCTCGACCCATTGGCTGCCGACCGAGACCTCCGACAGCACCAGCAGGAGCTTGTCGTAGACGCGGATCGACTCGTCTATGGCGGGCCTGATCCTGGCGCCGATGGGGAGGTCGTGCGGGGCGAACCAGATGCGCACGCCCTTCGCCTGGAGGTCGGCGTGCAATCTCTCTGCGAACTCTTGATCCCTGGAGGAGTAGGAGATGAAGCAGGAGTAGAACTGGATGGGCTGTATGCTGGGCGAGGCGCGCCGCTTCGGGACGGCCAAGGCCGCTTCTCAGAGATGCACAAGATAAGGAAGGGGCAGGTCAAAAGGCTGGCGGGAAGTGACGCGCGGGGACAGGCGCAGTTTGTCGCAAGCCTGTTCGGTGTGGCCGCACAGGCGTAGAACTCCTCACGACCTTCCTTGCCTCAAATCGCTTCTTGCGACGGCACCGTCGCGGGTGAACTCCGCGCGGCGGCGGCCGGCGAACTCGCGTCAGGTCAACCCGCCGAGTCTCCACACCGACGCCACGGCAACCCCTTCCCTTTACGATTCAGCTTACCGTTGTTCACGGCCCGGGCGCTCGCGCGGCGGCTTAACCGGCTCCTCATTCGGGGTCGCGCGCCAGCCCCTCGACTTCGGTACGCCTGAGCCTGATGGCGCTGCCGCACCACCGCGCCCGCAGCCTCCCGTCGATGGCGCGGCCGAGCAACTCCTCGCGGGGCAGCCCCGTCGCGGCGACCGCCTCCTCGAGCGAGAGCGTATGCGCGCGCCGGCGCTCCGCCGTGGGAGGCACCCTGGCGTCCATCTCCTCCTTGAGCCGGCGCACCTCCGATTCGTCGAAGCAGGGCTCCGCGCCAGCCTCGCGCAAGCGCGCCGTGAGTCTGCCGCGTGCGACGTAGCGGTTCAGCGCGCCGACGCTCACCCCCAGATACCTTGCCGCCTCGTCCTTACTCATCGGCCTCCCAGGGCTCGGTCCCTTGCGTCGAAAATTATTGATGTGTGTAGACGCGCGCCCGCGCCGGCCATCCGCCGGCAGGGAGAGAGTTGGTGAAGCGTCCTTACCGCGTCCCGTGATCGCAGCCGACATACTAAGGGCGTCCGCACGCGCCCGCTGTCGGCTGTTCTGGAATGAGCGCGATGATACGCGAGAAGTCGGCGGGCCGGTGTTATAAGTCGGTTACATTCAGGTTGTGCGTGGGAGGGTACGTTGTGCCCGGCAGCGCACTCAAGATTTATTCAAAAGGGTTTTGGCATCCCCCGCTTCGTCACCGTCACTCTTGGAGTGGCGGCGGCGACGACTCCGGCCGGCCGTCCATCCACGACCGAACGGGGTGAAAAGGCGCCGGGTGGAGGGATACCCGACCCGGCACCTCTCCCGCCCACCTAATGTGAGAGGCGGCCTCCACGGTTGCGCTTGCCCGCGGAAATACTGACGGGCATACACTGCTTTAAGTTGACGCGGCTTCCCTCCCCGTACTACCTTCCACTTACTTCTCCCGCGAGTAAACTTTAGCCGTGCTGTCGCCGCGCCGTCTCCGTACCGGCCGGCCAGGCGTGTATGCGTGTCGGGGGCCGCGCCCGGGACGCTTGCGGCCCCCTCGTGCCGAAACCATGCGAACACTATTCATCAACCTGCTACTGCTCACCTTTACTGGCGCCGCCCACGACCGGGGCGGCGAGGCCAAACTCGTCGGGCAAGTGGTCTGCGGCGTCGAACGCTGGTCGGCCGAAGACCGGCGCCTCGTGCCCTACGGCGACACGCTCGACCGCGAGGAGGCGGGGCGCTGCCTCCGCAGGGGCGGGCCCGTTCTGCTCGCCGTGATGGACGCGCAGGGGCGGACGACTTTCTACCCGCTCGCGGACGGCGCGCTCAAGCTGCGCGGCGAGGACTGGCTCTCCTACACCGGTGACACCGTCGAGGTCACCGGCGCGGTCGGTGAAGACGCGGGTGCGGCCGGCCTGCGCGTTGACGCCCTGCGCGTCCTGGCGCACGCCGCGGCCGACTTGGAACCGCAGTGGGAGTTCGTGCACGGGGACCCGGAACTCACCCTCAAAGATTTCGCAGGCGTCCGGCGGCGGCTGAGCGAGTACCGGGGGCGGGTGGTCGTCTTGAACTTCTTCGCGACCTACTGCGTGCCGTGCCGCCTGGAGCTGCCGGCCCTCGTCGCCTTCCAGGGCGAGTACTCCGCGAGGGGCGTGCAGGTCATCGGCGTGTCGGCCGGCGGCCCGGGGGACGAGACGAAGGTGAGGAGGTTCGTGAAGGAGGTGGGGCTGAACTTCCCCGTCTGGCTCGGCGCGACCGATGGCGACATGGAGCAGTTCGGGCTCGGGCGGTCGCTGCCGGACACGGTCATCATCGACCGCGACGGGAAGGTGGCGGGCACCGTCGTGGGCACAATCGCCCCCGTTGAGTTGCGCAGGCGTGTGGAGGCACTGCTGGCGAAGTCTGGGGAGGACCCTGCAAGACCATGAGGGCGTCAGGCCGCCGCCTCGGCGCTTCCGAGCGCGGGGTTGATCGCGGGCGGAATCCGTGAGGGAGAGGATGGAGCTACTGCGGGAGTACTGGCGGGAGAAGGGGGAGCTACTGCGGGAGTACTGGCGCCAGTTGGGGCTGCCGGAGTGCCCGCACTGCGGGGGCTCAAACCTCAGCCCCTCGCGCCCGCGCCTCCGTGACCGGCCCCTCGCGTGGCTGTCCCTCTTCCCCTTCCGGTGTACGCGCTGCGCGTGCAGGTTCTACCTGCGGCGGCCGGGCGGCGGGGACAAACACCGCGGGCGGGGCTGAGCCGGGGCGGCCAGACACACCGCCTGCGGGCGCCGCCGCCGCCGCTACACCCTCGTCTCGTTCGACCCGAGCGCGCCGACGGCCGCGAGCAGCAGCGCGAAGCCGACGAGCAGCGGGACCATGCCCTCGCCGCCGCCCTTGGCCGCGGCCCAGACCGAAAAGATAATCAACGTGACGGCCAGCCCGCCCAGGGCGTACCCGATCATCAACCTCACAGCCCCGAGACCTCCTCGTTCAAATGCCCCGGCTTCCCGCGTCGCCCCCGCCGCCATGTCAGGGGCGCGCCCTCAGTGCCTGATGCCGAGGATGGCACGGGTCAGGGCGGAGGGGTCGATCGGCTTACGCAGGTGGGCGCTGAAGCCGGCCTCCTCCGACCGGACCTCGTCGTCGTACATGTCGAAGCCCGTCACGGCCACAATCGGCACGCCGCGGTACTCGGGCAGGGCGCGCAGCGCGCCCGCCAGCTCGTGCCCGGTCATCCCCGGCATCCCGATGTCGGAGACAATCACGTCGTAGTGCCGGGCGAGGGCCATCTCCAGCGCGTCCGGCGCGGAGTGTGCGGAAGAGGTCGTGTAGCCCGCGTGGCGGAGCACGGCCGCGATCACCTCGGTGATGTCCGGGTTGTCGTCTACGATCAGCGCCTCGCCCCTGCACAGTTGCAACTCGAAGTCGGGCTCGATCTGTAGTGTCTCGATGAAAGCCGGCGCGACCGCCGCCTGTGCGCTCATTGATTCTTCCCCCCTGGCCTTAATCTTGGAATGGGTCTCTATTACACAGCCGCCGGGCGGGCGGCTGGTTACGCGGCGGTTGTCATTCTGTTGCAACTGAGTGTAAGGCAGGACACGCAGGGCGGGTTGCCCTGCTTAACGGTTTACCGAGGGGCTGCGCTATCACACTGAGTCGGGCCGCGGACTCCACCTGCCTGCCCGTGTCCGCTGTCTCAATTCGCGTTACTCCGTCCCACGCCGGCGAGCACCTCCTGGACCGGAGCGGAGTTGAGGAAGGTGTCGCGCTGGCGCTGCTCTACTACCCCCTCCACGATCTTATCGACGAGGGCGGCGGCGTTGGAGAAAGCTTCGCGCGCGCCGGCTTCGTCCCCGTCGAGAAGGCGCAGCCTCCCGGCGGCGGCGTAAGTCTTCCAGGCGACGATTGGAACCTGATGCGTACGCAGGCCATCGAGTGCCGCCTCCAGCTCTTCCGCGGCCTTCCGCCTGTCACCCCGGGCGATGGCCACCTCCGCGAACAGCTTGTGGGCGACGGCGACGTACTTGCGCGCGCGGTAGTGTGAGGCGGTCTCCAGCAGTTGCCGCGCGTGCCCCTCGGCCTGGGGGAGGTTCCCGAGCGCGAGTTGATGCTCGGCCGCGCCGGCCTGGAGGCGTATCTGGTAACGCCAGCGGAACCACGCGTCACGTCGGAAGATCTGCTCCACCTCCCGGAAGGCCGACGCCGTCTCCTCGCGGCGGCCCGCCCGGCCGTGGTCGATGCCGAGGTTGATGAGCGAGTTCGCCTGTGCCTCAAGGACGCCGCGGCTGCGCCCGACTTCGACGCCCTGCTGGTCGTACTCCAAGGCGCGCTCGAGGTCCTGGAGCTCGCGGTAAATCCATCCGATGCAGTTCGGGATGCGCGTGGACCAGAAGTGGTCGCCGTACCGGGCGGCAATGGCGAGCCCTTCCTGGAACGTCGCGAGCGCCTCCGACATCCGGCCCTGGTTGCCGCGCACCATGCCGAGCACGAAGTAGCCTTCGAGCAGCAGGAACCCGTCGCGCTGCTCTTCGGCGAGTCCCCGCGCCTCCAGTAGCATCTCCGCGGCCGCGTCGTACTCGGTCTGGAAGAAGTGAAGGATTCCACGCCAGGCGAGCCCGGTGAGCAGGACCGACTTGTATTCCAGGCGGCGGGCGCCCCGGATGATCTCGTCCAACATCCTTTCGGCCTCGCCCAGTTCGCCACTGCCGAGGTGCTTGAGCGCGAGCACCTGCATCGCCTCGATGCGCAGCGCGTCGGACTGCGCGCGCTCGGCCGCGCGCAGTATCTCGTCCGCCCGCGCCGTGATCTCGTCGAGGCGGTGCGAGTAGAAGAGAGTCATCGAGAGGGCGTTGAGCGCGGCCGACTCCTGCTCGGGCGACCCCGTGCGTCGCGCCTCGTCGAGCATCTCGGTGAAGTCGTCCACGGCTTCGCCGAACCGGCCCAGCGCCTGTCGCGCGCGCCCACGCTTCTGGTAAAGGCTGATGAGCGGCCGCGTGCTCTCTTCGGCGGGGAGTTTTTTGGCCAGTTCGATGGCGCGCCCGTAGTTGTCGGCCGCCTCGGCGCCGGCGAAGAGGCCGGCCGCGTTGTCGCCGGCGCGCGAGAGGTACTCGACGGCGCGCGGGTGGTCGTGCCCGCGCTCGAAGTGCGAGGCGAGCTGCGCGGCGATGCGCGTGGACTGCTGGCCGTAATGGCGTTCGAGCCGCTCGCCCGCCTGCCGGTGGAGCAGGCGGCGCCGCTTGCCGACGAGGTCTCCGTACAGGACGTTCTGGTAGAGCGCGTGCGCGAAGCGGTAGCGCGTGGCGAGGCTCCCGTCGGGCAGCTCCTCCTCGCCCACCGTCTCGATGAGGCGGTAGGTGCGCTCGACCTGCGCGAGCCGCTCTTCGAGTTCGAGGTCGTCGGTGCCGAGCAAGGCCGCCAGCACCGTCGAAAGGAACTCCTCCCCCTCCACGCTCGCATACTGGAGGGCGCGGCGGTCCTCCTCGCCCAACGTTTCTAACTTCTTCCGGATCATGCTGCGCACGTTCTCGGGGGCCTCAAGGCTCATCTCCGCCAGCGGTCTCACGAGCGTCCAGCCGCCCCCCGCTTCCGTGATGTCACCGCGCTCGACGAGGAACTGGGAGAGGCTCGTCACGAACAGCGGGTGCCCCTCGGTCTTCGCGTGAATGAGCGCCGCCAGCTCGGCCGGGAAGTCGTTAGGCGCGAAGCGCGTATCGAGGTAGCGCGCGACGGCCGGCGGCGCCAGCGACTCGAGCGCAATCTCGTCACAGAGGCTGTTCGCCTCCATCTCGAGCTTGTACGACCGGAGCGGGTGGTCGCTCACCTCGATGTCGCCGGGCCGGTGTGTGCCGATAATCAGCAGCCGCTGGTCGGTGACGCGGTGCGAGAGGTGACGCAGCAGATCGACGCTCGAAGGGTCGGCCCAATGCAGGTCTTCGAGCACGAGCGCGACGGGCGAAAGCGCCGCCAGCGCCGCGAGCAGGTCGCCCATCTCCCGCAGCATACGCTCCTTGGTCGCGCTGGCCGTCTCCTGCTGTACCTTCTCCCACGCGACGCTCGAGACGAAGGCGGCGGGGAACTGCAAACACCACGTCGGGGCGTAGGTCCGCAGCAGCGCCACGATGCGCTCACGCTGCGGCCCGGTGAGCAGGGCGCCGACGGCTTCGAGGAACGGCAGGTATGCCTCGCCCGTGCCGTACTGCTCGATGCAGCGGCCGCGTGAGATGACGAGGTCCGGATGCTCGCGGCGGGAGCGGCGGAGGAACTCGCCGACGAGGGCGCTCTTGCCGATGCCGGGCTCGCCGGTGACGAAGACGACCCGGCCGGAGCCCTCGGCCGTCCGGCGCAGCAGGCCGGAGAGCTTATCAAGTTCCGCCGCGCGCCCCACCGGCGCCGCGCGCCCCGCGTCGAAGGCCGGGGCGGCCGGCAGTTCCCCCGAGATGCGGCCGACCACTCCCGAGGTGCCGCCCAGAACCCTCAGGGCTTCGGCCAGCTCCGCGGACGAGGCGTAGCGCCGCTCCCTGTCCTTCGCCAGGGCGCGCTCGACGATCAGGTCGAACTCGACGGGCAACTCGGGCCTCAGGCTGCTCGGCGGGGGCGGCTCGGCCGCGGCGATGGCGTGCATCACCGCGAGCATGCTCGCCCCGCCGAAGGCGAGCCTGCCCGTGGCGGCCTCGTACAGTAATGACCCGAGCGAGAAAATGTCCGAGCGCGCGTCGAGCGTCTCGGCCCGCGTCTGCTCCGGCGACATGTAGTAGGGCGTCCCGACCACCGTCCCCGCGCCGGTGAGGATAAGCCGAGTCTCCGCCTCCATGCCTCCCGTTCTGAGGGCGGTCTCTACGGGCTTGGCGAGCCCGAAGTCGAGCACCTTGATTTGGCCGCGCGCCCCCATCAGGATGTTGTCCGGTTTGATGTCGCGGTGGATGATGCCGGCGGCGTGCGCGGCGGCCAGCGCGTCGGCCAACTGCACGCCCAGCTCCAGCAGTCGCGGGAAGGGCAGGGGGCCGCGCTGGAAGGCGTCCCGTAGCGTCTCGCCCTCGACGTACTCCATGACGATGAAGACGACGCCGTCCTGCTCCTCGATGGAGTGGATGGTGACGATGTTCGGGTGGTTGAGGATCGAGGCGGAGCGCGCCTCCAGGAGGAGACGCTGCCGCGCCCTGTCACACTGCGCCGCCTCGTCCGGCAGGAGCTTGATGGCGACCGGGCGGCCGAGCCTCGTGTCCTCGGCCGCGTAGACTCGCCCCATGCCGCCCTGCCCGATCTTGCGGAGGATGGCGTAATGCTTGAGGGTGTAGCCCGCTTCCAGAACGTCCATTAGGATGCCTCCCTGACGCGGCCGCGGCCCCGCGCCCCCGCGCCCCCGCGCGTCTCTTGCCGCCCCTCCGTTACCGGCCGATGAAAGATTCGAGGTCGCGGACGAACGACTCCGGCCGCTCCCAGTGCGGGGAGTGGCCCGTCTCGGGGTAGGATGTCAGTTCGGCGTTGGCGAGCGCGGCCGCCAGGGATTCCTGTTCGGCGCGACTCAGCAGGGCGTCCCGCTCCCCCCAAAAGAGCCGCGTCGGCGCGCCGATGCGGCTGAGCCGCGCCACGTGTTCGTCGTCGAGGATGCCTTGCAGAGTCGCGCGCCAGACGCGCGCCGGCACCTTCAGGCTCTCCACGACTACGCCGTCCATGAACTCTTCCGACACCCCGCCGTAGACGGTGCCGGCCTGGAACTCACGAGCGAACTCCGCGGGCACCGGGTCGTCCAAAGCCTCGACCGCCTCCTTCAGCTCGGAGACCCCCACGAGGTTGCGCGCCGCGGTCATCGAGCTGACGAGGGCGAGGCTGACCACGCGCTCGGGCGCGACGAGGGCCACCCGCTGCGCGACCAAACTCCCCATGCAGTGCCCGACCAGAGTTGCGTTCTCCAGTCCCAACTCGTCCATGAACGCGACCACGTCCGCGGCGAAATCGCCGAGGGCGTACCCTGCGGCCGGCCGTTCGGAGTCGCCGTGGCCGCGCAGGTCCAGCGCGAACGCGCGGTAGCGCCGGTCGAGCAGCGGCAGCACGCGGCTGAACGAGAACGAGGAGTCCGTGTAGCCGTGGAGCATCAAGACGGGGCGGCCGGCCGGGTCGCCCTGCTCGACGTAGTGCAAACGCACGCCCGTCGGGAGGCGCGTCTCGCCGACGCCCTGCATCGTCATCACTGAATTCATCTCTCGAAACCTCCTTCGGGCCGCCCACGCGCGGCTTGCGCGTGGGCGGCCCGTCAAGCTTCAGGCCGGCGGTTAACCCTTCCGCGCGACGTAGAAGTTGTTCATGATGTCGTGCGGGAGCTGCCTGACCTCGATGTCGCGGAAGCCGGCCTCCGCCAGCATCTCGACGGCGGTCTCCTCGCCCCACATGGTGCCGAGGCCGTCGCCGCCCGCGGCGAGCGAGACCGTCATGCAGTGCATGGCGGAGATCGTGTAGAGGAACGGCGCGACCGGGTGGTCGAGGTTCTTCTCGACGTGCCGCGACCCGCGGATGTCCTGCATCAGGAAGAGCCCGCCGGGCCGGAGCGCTTCGGCGATGCCGCCGAGCACGAGCGCCGGCCGCGCCTGATCGTGGATGGCGTCGAACGCCGTGACGAGGTCGTACTGCTCGCGCTCGCCGACGGCCGTCACGTCGCGCACCTCGAAGCGCACGTTCGACAGCCCGCGGGCCTCGGCGTCGCGGCGCGCGGCCCCGACCGCCTCTTCGGAGAGATCGAAGCCCGTGAACCAGCTCTTAGGGAAAGCCGCCGCCAGCGTGTTCAGGGCGCGGCCGCTGCCACAGCCTACGTCGAGCACGTCGATGCCGGCCGCGAGCGCCTGCGTGACGCCCGGCGCGAGCGGCAGGATGTGTTCGAAGAGGCCGGCGACGACGGTCTGCGCGCTCTCCTCGGCCATCACCTCGTGGAACCGCGCGAAGGCCGAATAGGGCACGCCGCCGCCGCGGCGGAAGCACTCGATGATCCTGTCTTCGACGGCGCCGAGCACCGAGACGAACTGGGCCGTCACGGCGAGGTTATTCGGCGAGGCCGCGCGCGTCAGGAACGCCGCGTGCTCGGGCGGGAGGCGGAACGTGTTGTCGGCCGGCTCGTGCTCGACGACCCCGCCCGTCACCATCGCCCCGAGCCACTCGCGGACGTAGCGCTCGTTGAGCCCGGCCCCCTCGGCGATCTGCTGCGGGGTTGACCACCGGAGCGCCGCCATCGCGTCGAAGAGCCCCACGCGGTGGCCGATGCTCGTCATCAGCGCGACGCCGGCGCCGTTGATGACGCCGAGCATCTTCTCGGCGAAGGCCTCGGCCTTGGATTTCTCAGAGACATTTGATAAGAGTTCGGACATGTTCTTCTCCTCGTCGGCTGCCGCGCGCCGGGCGGCGCGCGGGATTGCTGTATAATCGGCCGGCCAAACACACCTCGCTGCGAGCGGCCGTCCTAACACCACGCGGAGCCGACGGCCCGCAAGTATTCAGACGTCGCTCAAAAAGTTCTCAATTAGTTCTCAAACCGGAGAGTCGATGCACCCGCCACGCTCCTACGAGTTCGGCCGCTTCCGCGTGGACGTAGTCGAGCGGACGCTCCTGTACGACGGCCGGGAAATACCGCTGACGCAAAAGGCGTTCGACCTGCTGCTGACGCTCGTCGAGCGGGGCGGCCAGATTGCCAGCAAGGATGAGTTGTTGAGTAAGGTCTGGCCCAACCAGTTCGTCGACGAAGGGAACCTGACGCAGAACATCTACACGCTCAGGAAAGTTCTGGGCGAGACCGAGGGCGGGCGGCAGTACATCGAGACGGTCCCGCGCCGCGGCTACCGGTTCAAGCCGGCGGTCGAAGTGCGGCGCGTCGGCGCGTCGGCGCTCGAAGCCCGTGCCGACGGCGGCGGGGCGGCGGGGTCGCGCGAGGCCGTCTTTAATTTCGCCGCCGGGGACTTCGAGCCGCCGGAGACGCGCTACGTCCGCAACGGGGAGCTGAACATTGCCTACCAGGTGGTCGGCTCGGGGCCGCTCGACCTCGTCTTCGTCATGGGCTGGGTCTCGCACCTCGAATACTTCTGGAAGGAAGAGTCGTTCTCACGTTTCCTGCGGCGGCTGGCCTCTTTCTCGCGGCTCATCCTCTTCGACAAGCGCGGGACGGGGCTCTCCGACCGCGTGCCGCCGAGCGAACTGCCGACGCTCGAACAGCGGATGGACGACGTGCGGTGTGTCTTGGAGGCGGTCGGGTCGGAGCGCGCCGCGCTCATCGGCGTCTCGGAAGGCGGCCCCATGTCGGCGCTGTTCGCGGCCACTTACCCCGAGCGCACGGTCGCGCTGGTGATGATCGGCACCTACGCCAAGCGCATTCGCTCCGACGACTACCCCTGGGCGCCGTCCGCGGCACAACGCGAGCGCTTTCTGGAGGAGCTGCGTGAGCACTGGGGCAGCCCCATCGGCCTGGAAGAGCGCGCGCCGGGCAAGGCCGATGACCCGCAGTTCCGAGACTGGTGGGCGGCCTACCTGCGGATGGGCGCGAGCCCGGGCGCGGCCGTCGCGCTGACGAGGATGAACGCGGAAATCGACGTGCGCCACGTGCTGCCGAGCGTGCGGGTGCCGACGCTGGTCCTGCACCGCACGGGCGACAAATGTTTGAGCGTGGAAGGGGGGCGCTACGTGGCCGGGCTGGTCCCCGGGGCGAAGTACGTGGAGCTGCCCGGCGAGGATCACCTGCCGTTCGTCGGCGATCAGGACGCCGTCCTCGAAGAGGTGGAAGAGTTTCTGACGGGCGTCCGGCACTACCGGGAGTCGGAGCGTCTACTCGCCACGGTGCTCTTCGCGCGCGTAGGCGAGTCCCCGGCCGGGGCCTCAGGGCACGGGGCGGAACGCTGGGGGGAATTGATCGGCCGCTTCCGCACATACATCAGCCGCGAGATAGGGTGGTTCCGCGGGCGCGAGGTAGACGTGACGAAGGACGGGCCGCTGGCCATTTTCGACGGCCCGGCGCGCGCCGTCCGCTGCGCGTGCGCGATCAGCCAGTACGCCTCGCGTCTCGGCATCGAGTTTCAGGCCGGGCTGCACACGGGCGAGATCGACCTCCTGGGCGGGAACATGGTGGGAGGCGTGGCGGTTGACGTCGGGCGGTGGGTCAGCGAGCGCGCGCGCGGGGGTGAGGTGCTGGTCTCTCATACGGTCAAAGACCTTGTGGCCGGTTCGGGGTTACAATTCGAGGAACTCGGCGCGGAAGTCTACGACGAGGCCGCGGGGCGTTGGCAACTGTTTCAAGTCAGTGTGCGGGGTGAAGGCTAAAACGCATAGGCAGCTTTCACCACGAGTGTTTTTAGTGAATCAGCTTCGACAAAAGCATCGCCCACATGGAGCCGGGTAAGACCTCATGAGCTGCCGGCGCCCGTCCAGCAGCCGTGAGCCTTCAAGGCGGTATTTCTCGCGTTAATCGACGGGGGAGTCGGCGATTGTAGCCATTCGCCATGTGTTCTGGATGGGGAGCCGTACGCCGAGCTTGAACTGGTTCGCGGCGCTCTCGCTGACCTGATTGAGAGGGGGCAATGATGGATCGCAGATCACCGCTGATTACTATCTTCCGCGTCGCGCTTCTGGTTTCGGTCTTCACCTGCGCCAACGCGAACGCCTACTCCCGGGCCCAGGAGGACGCCGCCGGCCTGTTCCAGCGGGGCGTCCAGATGGAGCAGGCCGGCCGCCACCGGGAGGCGCTCGAACTCTTCCGTCGGACCATCCGGCTCGACCCGAACTTCGCCGAAGGGTACTGGGGCGTGGGCAACGCCCTCCTCAACCTCGGCGAGCACGAGGAGGCGCTCGCGGCTTTCCGGCAGGCGCTCAGGCTGAAGCCGCAACTCACGGCGGTCTACAACGGCGTCGGGAGCGCGCAGATGGGGCTGGGGCGCAACGAGGAGGCGCTCGCCTCCTTCCGGGCGGCCCTGCGCGGCAACCCGCAGGACGCGGGCGCACATTACGGCGCGGCCAGCGCGCTCTACCGGATGCGCCGTTTCGGCGACGCCGCCGCGGAGTTCGAACAGGCCGCGCGGCTCGCCCCCGACCAGCCTGACGCCTACGCCGACCTCTCCAGCGCCTACTACAACCTGGACCGCTACGACGACGCGATCAACGCGGCCGCGCGGGCCGTGCGGGTCAAGCCGGACTTCGCCGGCGGCTACGTCAACCTGAGCTGGTACTACAGCATGGTAGACCGCCATCAGGAGTCGCTCGACGCCGCGCGCCGCGGCGCCCAGCTAGAGCCTTCGAATCAGATGGCGTTCACCAACATGTGCCGGGCCTACAACGACCTCGGGCTCTTCACGCAGGCCCTCGACGCCTGCGGCAGGGCGCTGCGGCTGAAGGCGGACGACCCCGAGACGCTCTACTACATGGGGGTGGCCTATAAGGGTCTGAGGCGCGCGGCGGAGGCCACGCAGGCATTCACCCGCGCCGCCTCTTCGTTCGGCGGAGTCGAGACCGCGGAGGTGGACCCGCTCTACCTGGAGGGGGCCGTCTATTCGCAGCTTGAGAGGTACGACGAGGCGATGGCGGCCTACCGGCGGGCCATTGCACTGAGGCCCAACTTCGTCAAGGTCCGCTACAACCTCGGGGTGACGTGCCTACTCGCTTCGGACCGGCAGTGCGCGCGCGCAGAGTACGAGACGCTGAGGGTGCTGGCGCCGGCGAAGGCGTCGAAGCTCGCTGAGCTGATGGGAGAGGGGGGCACGCGCGTCAGGCGCTAAGGGGTTAGATGGCCACCGAATCTTAGGGCTTGATCGGCCGTAACCTGAGAAGGAATGCACCGCGGAGAGACGGGGGCGCGGCTTGATGGGATAAAGCATCAAGCCGCGCCCCCGTCTCTCCGCGGTGCAACTGTCCCGTGTGAAAGCTCAGGCTTGGGCCTGCGCGAGCACCTGCGCTTCGAGCCAGCCGCGCACGCTCGCGAGGTGCGTCTCCTCGCTGGCGAGGGCGGTCTGGAACCCGGACGCCAGCTCGTCGTGCCCCAGCTCCTCGGCTAAGTTAATGAGCAGTTGCCATCCGTCATTGTCAGTCAGCTCGGCGGTCAGAATCGCCTGCAAGCATTGGGCGACGGATGTTCGGGGGTCGGTCAAGACCTGCATGATGCCCAGCGACGCGACCTGGACTGTATCGGCGCAGGGGCTCTGCACCGTCGGGTCGCCGCCGAGCGTTGTGATCGCCTGGTTGAGGAGTAGGAAGTGGCGCAGCTCGTCCTCGCGAATCTCCTGAAGCTGCGCGACGGTCGGCCCCGGCGAACTCTCCCCCAACACCTCGCACTTGTTGATGAGTGCTTCGTAAAGGCGCGTGCCCGTGCGCTCGAAGGCCAACCGCTCGCTCAGCTTGTCGAGCAACACGGCCATCCCGGCGGTCTCCTCGTCGGCGCTCGCCTCCGCCGACGCCGGCAGCGTGGGAAGCGAGCCGACGGGGAAGCCCTCCTTGATGTAAGCGACGCGATACTCGGCTATGTCTCGGGCGCCGCCCTCGGAACTCGGCTCGGCCGCCGCCGCCCCTTCGATTAACTCCCGAGCTAACTCGGGCGCGGTCTGTATTCCCGTGCGGTTCCCCTCCACACCTTCCAACGCGCTTTGTGTTCCCGTCCCCTTCATCGTCTAAGCTCCTTTCCCCTTGGCCGTCACGCCCGTCGTCAACTCCGTCCCCGGCCTCCACCTGTAGCCGGCGGCCACCGTCTCCGTCGGCGAGCCTTCCGAGTTCAACTGCTCGCGGTAGGCGAGAGACCTCTCCGGCTCGTCTTCCTTGCCGACGAACCGGGTGCCGTCGGCGCGCAGGTCAACCTCGCGCTCAAGCGTCTCGCGGACGAACTCCCGGTGGCTGCGGTACTCGATGGGCTCGGGCAGCGTCGCGGGCAGCAGCTCGGCCGGGTCGCGGTTCTCGACCTGCTTGAACAGCTCCATGACGAAGTGGAGCTGGCCCAGCTCGTAGTCGAGGAAGCGATCCCAGATCGCTTTAATCCGCGGGTTGGTCTCGTACTGCGAGCAGCCCATGTAGTTGTAGACCTCCATCGCCTCGTGCATGAGCCACTTCTCCATCCACGTCTCCGAGGCGTCGATGATCGACTCGTACTGCGTGGTGTGCTGCTCCTCAATCGAAGCGATCTCGGCGTAGAGTTGGCGCGCCACGGGGTCGGAGAACTGCGGGCCGATGGTCATGTAGTAGTCGTGCGTCTGGTTCTCGGCCGCCATGATCGTGACGGCGTGGAGCTTGGTGAGCGGCGCGGCCGTCCGCTTGTCGTAATACTCCCGCAGGTCGTCGGCCGGGTCGCGGTGCTCGACCGCCGTGGGTCGCCCCGGCATGATGTCCGAGTAGCTCTGGATGATGTTGTTGGCGTCGCCGCCCGCCACGCGGTCGTAGAGGGCGGAGAAGCGGTAGAGGTGGTCGAAGTCTTCGAGCAGGCCGAAGCGGTAGACCTGCGCCATGTAGGGGTCGGGCTCGCGCTCGGCGACGCTCGCCGTCACCTCGATGGCGACCTGCTCGAAGGCGAGCGTCGTCTCGATGGGCGAGAGGTCGGCGGGCAGCAGCCAGTTGACCAGAGTCTGCTGGTGCTGCTCGACGCGGCGGACGCGCGCGAGCGGCAACTGTAAGTCCCGGTTCATGCGCGCGCAGGCGTGGCTGAAGCGGTTCGCCTCAGACTCCAGCCCGTTCATCAGGACGATGCGCACGCGCGTGAAGGCGTCGTCGTCGAGCTTGCTGGTCGGCGCCCGCACCATGTCGCGCCACGTGAACTGTTGTTTTTCGAGCGGGACGCCCTTCTCCTTGAAAATATCCAGACCCATTGCTCACTCCTTCTCTCTGGCCAGATGCCCTGGCTCGTCGGCCGTTTAAATAAAAGTCGAGCGACATCGCCGCCGAAGGCGACACCGCCCGACGCGGGCCGGCGTCGGCCGACCGGCTTTTATGAAGATGGCAAGTAGGGGAAGTCAGAATATAAGTCCCCCGCACCCGAACGTCTGTACGCCGCCGAACCGGGGCTCGCTGCGTGAAGCGCAATCGGAGTGCGCCGAATGGGCAGAGTCCCGGCAAAACTCTCGCGAACACATCTTGACACTTTCTTTACCCTCTGCGTCTGGCACCGTACGAGAGGACAGGCCGCGCCGCGTTAATCTTCGACGCGCTACGGAATTCAGAAGGGGTCACGCGCCGCGCGGTCTTCAGGTAAGGGGCTTATGGGTTCGTGGATGAAGATGGAGAGCATACGGACGCCGGGTCGGTGAATCCTCCCCCGTGGTTTGCAGGGGTGAGGACGGTGAGCCAGACGGGACGAGGGTGCCGCCCCAGGGCCGGCACCCTCGTTCGCTTTTTACGGGCGCTTACTTTTTCTGAACAGTTCCGTAGAAAGTGTTAGGCTTGGCCCCGCACCACCAACAACATTCCCGGGGAAGACATTCGGTGGCAAAGACGACCGGCGGCGAAGAGCGCGTCGGAGGCGCTGTCGCCCTCGACCGGCAAGACGGTGAGGAGCGCGCCGGCGTGCGGTCGGCGGCGTGAACCGCCTTCCTGCTCCTCGTCCACCTCCGGACGTGGTGGGCGATGTTCGGCCTGCGACAGCAACGCGGCCGGGTAATGTGCAGGCGAGACAAAATAGGTACTTCTCCCGGCTGAGAAGAATGGCTGAAGATGAGCGAGGAGGGGAAGCGCGAGGGCATGGGCAACAAACATGAGTTCATCGTCAGGCCGGGCAGCCGGCCCCGTCTGAAAAATTACGACACCGCCTTTACCGGAGAGTTTGCCGACGAGCACGAGGCGCATGAGAAGTCCCGGACCGACTGCGCCGAGATGGCCCGGCTGCAGGACAAGCTGATGGCTGAGGAGTCGCACGCGCTGCTCGTCATCCTTCAATCCATAGACGGCTCGGGCAAGGACGGCACGATCAAAACGATAGCCGCCGGGCTCGACCCCCAGGGGTGCACGGCGCAGAATTTCAAGAAGCCTTCCGATATGGAAAACAAGCACGACTATCTGTGGAGGTTCCACCAGGGCGTGCCGGAGCGCGGACGCATCACCTTCTTCAACCGCTCCTACTACGAGGAGGTCATCGCCCCGCGCGT
>DAIRFV010000091.1:0-19691 GCA_036794905.1 Pyrinomonadaceae bacterium
CCAGCGACTGAAGCGCCTTTGAGCTAACCGCCGCAGACGCAGAGGCACGGCTTGAAGCCATGGCTTCAAGCCGTGCCTCTGCGTCTGCGGCGGTTAAATCCCGCTCGACGCTCTTTTGCGTGTGTCGGTCGTCTCAGTCGCGCCTGAAGACCCAGCGGCGCGCCGCCGCCAGATCGTAGAAGAAGCCGACCTCGACCTCTGACATGCCCGCGCGGCTCGTCACCGTGCGGGCCACCTCGTCGGTGGCCGGGTCGGGGACGACCGCCGCCCAGCGGCAGCGGCCGATCTCTCGCTCGTGCTCGCGCAGGAAGACGACCTCGCGCTCGGCGAACTCGTGGTCGGGCGCCGTCGCCTGCCGGCGGTCGCTGATGAAGTTGAAGCCCGTCTCGAAGGCCGGGTCGGAGAAGAGGCGGAGCAGCGTGTCCCGCCACTCGTCGAAAGAGGGGGCGCCGACGGTGCTCAGGTAGACGACTCGCGCCGGCCTGTCGATGGTGTAGATGACGGGCATAGGACTGACGGCGGACATCATATGCCGAATGATTCGAAAGTCAAAAACGCGTAGTCCGGGCGCCCGACGGCGGCCGGCCGAACGGCGACGGAGGGCGCGAGAGCCGCCGGCTCGTGGGCTTCGAAGGGGGCGCGTACGCGGCGAGGCTTCACGCTAAATAACGCTTGCTTTTATGTGCGCCGGTGCTAATCTCGCACGCGCTTTCACATCCACGGCTCCGAAGACGATCTCCAACCTTTATGAGCAAGCGCAAACAGGTTCGGCGTTGGGGCGCGTGCGCCGCGGCCGTCGGCCTCATCCTCGCCGCAGACGCTCTCCCCAACGCCGCCGCGGGCTCGGGACGGAAGCCGCCCGCACTCACCCGCGCGCAGGCCGAGCGCGTGGACATACGCCTGCGCTCTCTGACGACGCGCGCCACGGGGCGGCTGACCATCGAGGCGGGCGAGGGCGGCGGGCGGGCGCGCCTGACCGCCTTGAACCTGCCCGACCCGCAGACGGTCGCGGCCGGCTCGACCACCTACGTCGTCTGGGCCGTGAGCGGCGGGCGCATCCTGCGCCTGGGCGAGCTGCTCCGCGACGAGCGCGGCAACGGCGGCCTCGCCTTCGACCGCCCCGCAGGGTTCGAGCGCTACGGCATCATCGTCACCGCCGAAACGTCGTCCGCGGTCGAGCGCCCCGGCGACCCCGTGCTCACGACCCGCGCCGACGAGGCCGCCGCGCTCTACCCCCCGAAGCCCGCGGCCGCGCCCGCGCCGGACACTACGACTGACACCGCGACCGGCACGACGAGAACTAACCCTCCGAGGCCCGCGCCGGTGCCGCCCGCCCCCGCGGGCGCGCGCGCGCGTCCGGCCGCGGGCGACTTCTACGCCGAGGTCGATGACGCGCTCGCCTCGCAGGGGGGCGGGCGCGTCATCGAGCTGGAGGGCGACACGGCCGCGCCGAACGCCAGCGGGGCCGCGCGCGCCGCGCTCAGCTCCAACCGCGCCTACGTCCGCGCGAGCTTCCGCGGCGTGCCGCTCCCGTCCGCGTTGGGCGCGAGCGTCTACGTGCTCTGGGGAGTCCGTCCCGACGGCCGCATCGCCTACATGGGGAGCCTCCCCGCGTCGGAAGACCTCAACCGCGCGGAGGTCTACGTCCGCGTCGCGGGCTTCGAGACGGACGACTACACGCTCTTCGTCACGGCCGAGCGCGCGCGCCCCGCCCACGCGCCCGACGGCCGCCGCCTGCTCAAGCCCAGGGACGCGGCCTCCGTCAAGTGACCGCCGCCCCGGTGCCGGGGTAAGATGGGTGATAGGTGTTGGGTGTTGGGTGTTGGGTGCAGAAGAGCGGGTCTGTCTCTTCACCCAACACCCAACACCCAACACCTATCACCCGTTTCCGAGGTACTGATGGCGAGAAAAGGTTCCGTCCTCGTCGTGGACGACGAGGAGATCATGCGCGACGTGCTGGAGACGCTGCTGTCGGCCGAGGGCTACCGCGTCGATTTGGCGAAGACCGGCGAGGAGGGCCTGGAGTGTTACGGCCGGCGCGCCTACGACGTGGTGCTCCTCGACGTGTCGATGCCGGGCATGGGGGGCCTGCGCGCGCTCGAAGAGATTCAGAAGGCCGACCCCGAGGCCGTCGTCATCATCATCACCGCCTACGCCACCTTCGACACGGCCATCGGCGCGTGGGAGCGCGGCGCCTTCAACTGCATCCGCAAGCCCTTCCAGAACGAGCAGATCATCGAGACGGTCGCCAGCGGCATCAAGCGCCGCCGCAAGGAGGAGGAGCGCCAGAACCTCCGCCGCGCCATGAGCCGCAGCGTCGAGCGCGGCAGCATCATCGGCCGCTCCGAGAAGATGCAGGCCATCTTCCAGCTCGTCGACCAGGTCGCGCCCGCGCGCTCGACCGTGCTGATTACCGGCGAGTCGGGCACGGGCAAGGAGCTCATCGCGCGCGCCATCCACATGCAGAGCCCGCGCGCCGCGAAGACCTTCGTCACCGTCAACTCCTCGAACATCCCCTCGGAGCTTTTAGAGTCCGAGCTGTTCGGCCACACGCGCGGCGCCTTCACCGGCGCGGTCGCCGCCAAGAAGGGTCTCTTCGAGGTCGCCGACGGCGGCTCCATCTTCCTCGACGAGATCGGCGACATCCCGCCCGAGACGCAGGCGCGGCTCCTCCGCGTCTTGCAGGAGCGCGAGTTCACGCCGCTCGGCGACACGACGCCGCGCAAGGTTGACGTGCGCATCGTCGCCGCCACCAACATCGATCTGAAGGAGGCCGTCCGCCAGGGCACCTTCCGCGAAGACCTCTACTACCGACTCGCCGTCGTCCCCATCGAGCTGCCGCCCCTGCGCGACCGGCGCGAGGACGTGCTCGCGCTCGCGCAGCACTTCATACGCAAGTACAACGAGGAGAACAGCCGCCACGTCTCCGACCAGCTCGCGCCCGACGTGCTGGCGCTGCTCGAACAGTACACGTGGCCCGGCAACGTCCGCGAGCTTGAGAACGTCATCGAGCGCGCCGTCGTCATCGCGCCCGGCCCGGAGGTCACGCGCCAGTGCCTGCCGGCGGAGATCGCCGACCCCTCGAAGGCCGCGGGCGCCGCCCCGCTCTCTTCGGGGACGGGCTCGCTCGACGTGAGCCGCGGCGTCAACTTCTACGACGAGGTGCGCCGCTTCGAGATCGACATCATCCGCCGCGCCCTCGACCAGACCGGCGGCCACCAGTCCCGCGCCGCAAGGCTCCTCGGGATGAACGCCACCACGCTCAACTCCAAAATCAAGACCTACAACATCCAGCTCCGCTCCTAAAAGGGTGCTGGGTGTCAGGTGTTGGGTGCTGGTTTAAAACCCGGATGTCTTCCCCCAGAACCCAGAACCCAGAACCCAAAACCCTCCTTCTGGCCGCGGCCTTCTGCGTGCTGGCCTGCGCGCTCTACGCGGCGGGCGTGCCCGAGAACCCGCCGGGGTTCTACATCGACGAGTCTTCGATAGCCTACAACGCTCACACGATCACGCAGACCGGGCGCGACGAGCACGGGGAGGAGTGGCCGCTCTACTTCCGGGCGTTCGGGGATTATAAGAACCCCGTGTACGTGTACGTGTTGGCCGCCGTCTTCCGCGTGACGGGGCCGGGCATCACGGCGGCGCGTTTGTCGAGCGCGGCACTGGGGGCGGCGGCGGCGCTGCTGTTGGGTCTGCTGGCGTTGAGGTTGAGCGGGCGTGTGGAGGCGGGCGTGGTCGTGGCGTGCTCGGCGCTGCTGACGCCGTGGCTGTATGAGTGTAGCCGCCTGGTGTTTGAAGTGGCGGCGTACCCGCTGGCCTGCGTGCTCTTCCTGCTGGCGCTCCGGCGCGCGTCGTCGAAAGAGCGTTGGTCGGTCTTCGACGTGCCGGCGTTGGCGTGCGCGCTCGCGCTGCTGACGTACACGTACTCCGTGGGGCGTCTGCTCGCGCCGCTGCTCGCGTTGGGGCTCGCGTTCTTCGTCACGCGGCGCAACCTCGCGCGCGTCCTGGTGACGTGGGCGGCTTACGCCGTGACGCTCGTGCCCCTGCTCGTCTACTCGCTGCGACACCCGGGCGCGCTCGCGGGCCGTTTCAGCCTCATCACGTACGTCACGCCGCAGAGCAGTCTGGCGGACGACCTGCGCGGGTTTGCGCTGCACTACCTCGCGGACGTGAACCCCGGGCGCTGGCTCGTGACGGGCGAGCGGAACATACGCGACCACCTGCCGGACGCGCCCGCGCTGCTGGCGGGAACGGTCGTGCTCGCGGCCGCGGGCGCCTTCTTCGTCCTGCGCGAACACAGGCGCGAGCCCTGGTGGCGCTTTCAGCTCTACGCGCTCGCGGCGTCGGTCGTGCCGGCCGCGCTCACCGTCAACGACTTCCCGCAGCTTCGTCTGATAGCCTTCCCGGTCTTCCTCCACGTGCTCCTGGTGCCGGCCGTCGCGCGGCTGGTGGACGGAAGGATGTTGAGAGCCGCGCTGTACGCGTCGGTCGTGCTGTTGCTGGCGCAGGGCGCGCACTTCCAGTGGCGCTTCCACGCGCGGCCGCCGGAGCGCTGGTACGTCTTCGACGCCCGTTTCCCGCGCAAGGTACTCGCGCCCGCGCTGGAAGCGGCGCGGGGCGCGCGCGTCTACCTCTACGACCCGCCGGGGCGCTCGGGCTACATACAGGCGTTGTGGCACGGCGCGCTCCGCGGCGTCGAGGCCGAACGCTTCGTGCGACTTGCGACGGGCGAACGGCCTCCGCCGGGCGCGGTCGTCATCAGCACCGAGGAGACTTGCGCGAACTGCCGAATGCTCGCGCGCTCGACCAACTACGTCCTCTACTCTCCCGAGCCGACGACCTTGAGCGCGCGCCCCTCGCCGCTCAGCCCCGAGGCCGTGCGCGCGCTGCTCGTCTCGCGCGAACTCCCCGCCGCGCTCGACGCGGGCGGCGGACGAAGTTTTGAGGTCATCGTCCGCAACGTCGGCGGCGAGACGTGGCCGGCCGTCGGCGACGAGTCGGGGCGCTACGCCGTCTCGCTGCGCGCGCGCTGGTTGAGAGACGACGGCACGCCCGTCAACACCGAAGAGTCTGCGGCGCGCCTCCCCTTCGACATGGAGCCGGGCGACACGGCGGGCTTGAGGCTGGAAGTCTCCGCGCCCGACGAGCCGGGCGAATACGTTCTCGAACTGTTTGTGGTACAAGAGGACGTCGCGCCTTCGCACGCGGGCGGCGCGACGCCTTTGAGGGCGGTCGTCAAGGTCTCTCCAATCCCCTAAGCCGAAAACAACAGGCATGGACAGAACAGTCGAGGCGGTCGAACAGATAAGCCCTGCCGAGGCGCGGTTCGAGCGCTGGCGGCGCGTGGCCGGGCTCGTCGCCGCGCCGCTGGCGTTCGCGGCGCTGCTGCTGTTGCCGCTGCCCGGGCTGAAGCCCGAGGCGCACAGGCTCGCGGCGGTGATGGCGGCCGTCGTGATTCTGTGGGTCACGGAGGCGCTGCCGCTCCCCGTCACGGCGCTCCTCGGCGCGGCCGCGTGCGTGGTGCTCAAGGTGGCGTCGGCGAAGGACGTGTTCGCGCCCTTCGCCGACCCGTTGATGTTCCTCTTCATCGGGTCGTTCATAATCGCGCGCGCCATCTTCCTCCACCGGCTCGACCGCCGGCTTGCCTTCGGCGTGCTCTCGATCAAGTGGGTGGGCGCGCGACCCTCGCGCATCCTCTTCGCCTTCGGCGCGGTGACGGCCTTCATCTCGGCGTGGATTTCGAACACGGCGACGACGGCGATGATGTTCGCCATCGGCATGGCCATCCTCGCCTTCCTCTTCGACCAGGAGAAGGAGGGCGGGCAGAAGTTGAGCCGGCGCTACGCGACGGCGCTGATGCTGATGACCTCGTTCGCGGCCTCGATAGGGGGCTTAGCCACGCCCATCGGGACGCCGCCCAACGTCATCGGGCTCGGCTTCATCCGCCAGCTCACCGGCGTCGAGTTCCCGTTCTTCAAGTGGGCGGTCATCGGCGTGCCCGTCGTCGTCGTCCTCTTCCTCTGGCTCTTCTTCTACCTGAACTGGCTCTCGCCCGCGGGCGTCAAAGAGATCGAGGGCAGCCGCGAGATGCTCCGCCGCGAGCGCGACCGTCTGGGCGCGTGGACGACCGCGCAGAAGTCAACGCTCGCGGCCTTCCTCGTCACGGTCGCGCTCTGGGTCGTGCCCGGCCTCATCGCGCTCTTCGCGGGCGACCAGAGCGCCGCCTACAAGAGCGTCAACGGCAGCGTCCCCGAGGCCGTGGCCGCGGTCGTCGGCGCGTCGCTGTTGTTCCTGCTCCCCGGCGACGGGGGGGCGCGCGCCATCAACTGGGAAGAGGCGGTCAAGATCGACTGGGGCGTCGTGCTGCTCTACGGCGGCGGGTTCGCTCTGGGCGTGCTGTCGTTCCAGACGGGGCTGGCCGAGGCGGTCGGGCGCGGCCTGACCGGACTTCTGCCCGTGAGCGGCGGGACGGGCCTACTGTTCGCGTCGGTGGTGGTGGCGGTCGTCACCTCGGAGGCGACTTCGAACACGGCGTCGGCCAACATGGTCGTGCCCGTCGTCATCGCGATTGCGAAGGCGCAGGGCGCAGACCCTCTGGAGCCCGCGCTCGGCGCGACGATGGGCGCGAGCCTCGGCTTCATGCTGCCGGTCTCGACGCCGTGCAACGCCATCGTCTACGGCTCGGGCTACGTCCCGCTCGCGCGCATGATCCGCTACGGCATCTTCCTCGACATCGTCGGCGTCTTCGTCATCGTCGCCCTCGTCAAACTCCTCGTGCCCTTCCTGCGCTAGTCGCTGGAGGTGAGCTTGAGGCCGACGAGCCCGGCGACGATGAGGCCGATGCAGACGAGGCGCGCGGGGCTCGCCGACTCGCCGAAGAGAAAGATGCCGAGCGCGGCGGTGCCGACAGCGCCGATGCCCGTCCAGATCGCGTAAGCCGTTCCCAGCGGCAGCGACCGCATCGCCGCCGCCAGCAGAATCATCGAGAGCACGAGCGCCACCCCCGTCCACACGCTCGGCCACAGGCGCGTGAACCCTTCCGTGTACTTCAGCCCGACCGCCCACGCTATTTCCATCAAGCCCGCCACCAGCAGGTAGAGCCAAGCCATCGCACGCACCTCCGGATTGCCGGTCGAGTCGTTGAGTCATCGGTTCATCGAGTCACCGGTTCGTCGTTTATGCACGCAACGAACCGGTGACTCGGTGGGTCAATGAATCAATCCTATCACCAGCCGGTGGCGAAGAGTCCCTGCGCGGCGCGCAGCCCGCAGTTCTGGTATTGGTCGTAGGCTTTGGCGGCGCGTCGTCTGACCTGCTCGCCGTCCTCGCCCGCGAGCCAGCCGTCGAGCGCGGCCTTCAGGACGTAAGCCTCGGGCGCCATCAGGTTGGTCGTCCAGACGAGCGGGTGCGCGCCCGTCTCCTTGAGCGCGGGCGCGAAGTACTTCTTGCTGATGCAGGCGAGGATGACGGCGTCGCGGCGCACTTCGTCGCGGCGCTCGGGGAGCGAGGGGAGTTGAAAGTCCATCAGCCCGTCGTGCCCGACGTAGGCGACGAGGTGCGCCGCCGCGCCGCGCCCGAGCCCGTAGGTTCGGCCTTCGTCCTCGAACGTCGGGTTGAGGTTCCCCGACGCGACGTTGAAGAAATCGACGGTCGCCTGCTTGATCTCCGCGCCCCGGTAGGCGTCGGCGACGAGGTACGCGTCCAGAGTCCTGTGCCTGTAGACGACGCGTTCGAGAATCTTCGGCGCGGGGTTCTCGACGGCACCGAGCGCGCGCCACTCGCGCGAAGCGTTGAAGTGCGTCCTGACGCCGAAGCGCGCGCCCCAGTAGAGGTTGCGCGCCGGGTCGTCGCCGTTCCCCAGCGCCGCCGGGACGGGCACAATCCCCTGGTTCACGTTGTCGCACAGCGCGACGATGACGTAGGCCACCCGGCCCGCGTACGGGTCGATCCTGGCCTCTACCCGCGCGGCCGCGCGCGTCTCCGGCATGACGGCCCCGCCGCCCGCGCGCCGCCCCGCGCCCGCGCACGCCGCCAGCGCGAAGAGCAGCAGGCACGCCGCCGGCAACGAACGTTTAAGCACGACCCTGCGTGACTTCGTCCGACTCACGTGTGACCTCCTCGCGAACGGTGTTAGGATTGGCGCACCACTGCCCTGTAGACTTTTGACGCCCACGCCGGCCTTCCGGTTCCGAAAGCTTATGGAGAGAATCGTCTTTCTCGAACGCGACACGCTGACGGTCGAGCCGCGCCGCCCTTCGTTCGAGCACGAGTGGCGCGACTACGGCTCGACGCGCCCGGAGGAGGTCTTCGAGCGGCTGAAGGACGCGACCGTCGCCGTCGTCAACAAGGTGCCGCTCCGCGCGGAGGTGCTGGAACGTCTGCCCGGCTTAAAGCTCATCGCCGTCGCCGCGACGGGCACGGACAACATCGACCTTGAGTTCTGCCGCGCGCGCGGCATCGAAGTCCGCAACGTCCGCGGCTACGCGCGCGAGACTCTGCCGGAGCACGTCCTTATGTTGGCGCTCGCACTCAGCCGCAGCCTGACGGGCCTGCGCGAGGACGTGCGCGCGGGGCTCTGGCAGCGCTCCGAACAGTTCTGCCTGCACACGCGCGAGGTGCGCGACCTGCACGGCTCGGCGCTCGGGATAGTCGGCTACGGCACGCTCGGGCGCGGGGTCGAAAGTCTCGCGCGCGCCTTCGGGATGGAGGTCTTAATCTCGGAGCACAAGGGGGCGGGCGACGTGAGGGAGGGGCGCACACATTTTGAAGAGGTCATGCGCCGCGCGGACGTAGTCAGCCTCCACGTGCCGCTCGGCGAAGAGACGCGCGGCATGATCGGGCGCGAGGAGCTGTCGCTGATGAAGCCGACGGCGATACTGATTAACTGCGCGCGCGGCGGGGTGGTGGACGAGTCGGCGCTCGCCGACGCTTTGCGCGAAGGCAGGATCGGCGGCGCGGGCGTGGACGTGCTCTCGGCCGAGCCGCCCCGCGCGGGCAACCCGCTGCTCGACCCAGACCTGCCCAACCTCATCGTCACGCCCCACGTCGCCTGGGCCGGCACCCGCGCGCAGCAGATGCTCGCCGACCGGCTCGTGGACAACATCGAGGCGTTCGTGAAGCGTAAACCGTGAACCGTAAACCGTGACGAGAAGGGCTTGCTTTATCTCGTCACGGTTTACGGTTCACGGTCTACGCCTCTTATTCCCCGTGCTCGTAGAGGCGGAGGATTTCCTGCCCCTGGCGGGAGCGCGGGTCGATGGTGCGGAGGTGCTTGCGCCCCTGCATCTCCCAGATGGCCGTGACCTGCCCGTCCTTCTCGACGGCGTGGTAGGTGATCTCCTCGGGCGGCGCGGCCTCTGCGGGCGCGGCCTCTGCGGCCTCGGCCGGCGGCGGCGCCTCCGCTGCCTCGGCCGCGGCCTCGCCCGCCCCGCCCTCCGCTTCCTGCGCGGGCGCCACCGCGTTCTCGTTCTCTGCCATTATGCTTTCCTCTCCGGACTGTCCTCAGGAATTTTCGTGCTTCGGTTTGTGCGGAGAATTGTAATAAGGCGGGGGATAAAAGGCAAAAGGCAATAGGGAAGTAGCCAGGAGACAGTAGTCAGTAGCCAGTAGGGATACAGAAGCGGCGCGCCCGGCCTGAAGGCTTCGGACGCGCCGCCTCTCTTTCTACTGACTACTGACTCCTGTCTCCTCTGTCTCTTTCCTTTCCTCACGCCGCTTCGCGCCGGGGGAGGACGACGGTGCGGGCGGGCTCGGCGCGGCGGCGCTGCTCCATGTCGCTCTGCCACAGCTCGCGCTGCGTGCGGTAGACGAGGACGCAGAGCGCGACGAAGCCGCAGGCGGCGACGTAGGGCAGCACCTTCTCCATCCGCCGCGTGCCGTAGAAGACGAGCAGCGAGTTGGTGACGACGAGCGCGACGCGGAACTCGGTCGGCCCGAGCTTCCCGTGGCTGATGTGGAAACGCCCCGTCGCGGCGAAGGCGAGGAACGAGTTGACCATCAAGCCGCCGAAGACGGCGAGCACCAGCAGCAGGCCCAGGTGCGCCGTCGCCGGCAGCACCAGCGCGTAGCCGCCGACCACCGCGCACAGGAACGCGAAGTCGAGCAGGTGATCCATGTAGAAGCCCCAGCGGACGAGCCCCGTCCCGCGGTGCTTCCCGACCTTCCCGTCGAAGAAGTCCGTCGCCCACTGGAGCGCGATCATCAGGGACGAGCCCCACAACCAGCGCAGGTCTCCGGCCGCCAGGTACCCGAACGCGACGAGCCCCGCGCACCACGCCAGCGTCAACATCGTCAGGTGGTGCGTCCCCAGCCACAAGGGTATGCGCGGCACGACGCGCGCCGCCAGGCGACGTTCGAGGGGTGAAAGGAGCGACGTACTGGACTTCGTCGCCAGCGCGAACTGATTTCTCTGCATCTCTCAAAAACTCCGTCCCAAAGACTCGGGAGAACGCCGACCTCAGAGCAAGGCGCGCGCCACGCCCCCGCGGACGAAATCGCCGCCGCCCGTCATTATCCCCAATCAAGCGCGCCGGAATATTGTTGCAGTTGGCGGGCTCGCGCCTACTGTCTGAGCGAGAGGGCGACTTCGACGGCGCGGCGGGGGGCGATGACGCCCCAGCCCTGGCGGTCGATCTCGACGCCGGGCAGGCGCTCGGCCGTGTCGATGAGGATGCGCTTGACCTGCTGCGGCGAGAGGTGCGGGTTGGCTTCGAGCATGCAGGCGACGGTCGAGGAGACGATGGGCGCGGCGAACGAGGTGCCGTCCACGAACTTGTAGTGCTCGGAGATCACGTCGGCCTCGTGGAGCTTGACCGAGACGAGCTGGCGGATGAGGTAGGTCGGGAGCGTGCGCGCCTCGTACACGTCGCGGTCAACGTCCTTGTGCTCCTCGATCAGCGGCAGCAGTTCCTCGTCCGTGGCGCGGTCGAGGCGTGCGTACAGCTCGGCCTCGGCGGCCGTCGGCGTGTGCGGCAAGATAGGCGCGGGCACCCAGATGCCGGGCGCGATGACTTCGGGCTTCTGCAAGCCGTCCGCGGTCGGGCCGTAGGAGGAGCGGTAGAGGCTGTGGCGCGCGCGGTCGAGCGAGTTCTGGTCGTTGAGGCCCCCGACCGCGATGCACGAGGGCGAGGAGGCGGGCGGGATGACGGGGTGCCGCGGCTCCCAGCCCGCGTTGCCGACGGCGCAGACGACGGCCAGCCCCTCCTTCACGGCGCGCTCCACCGTCCGGCAGAGCGAGTTGTCGAGGTACGAAACCTCCTTGTCGCCGCCGGCCGAGATGTTGACGACGCGGATGCCGTAGCGCTCGCGGTTCTCGACGACCCACTTCAGGCCCAGCTCGATGTTCTTCTCGGAGATGTGTCCGGACTGGCTGACCTTGACGAGGACGACGTTGCAGTCGGGCGCGATGGAGCGGAAGAAGCCGCCCGACAGCGCCCCGTTGCCGGCCGCGACGACCGAGGTCATCATGCCGTGCCAGCTCGCCACGTCCACGGAGTCGAGCGTGCCGGTGCCGCGCGCCGAGAGGTTGTGGAATTCGAGGATGCGGCTCCGGGGCGTCGTCAGGTCGGGGTGCGGGTAGAAGCCCGAGTCGAGGAAGGCGATGGTGATGCCGCGCCCCGTGAAGTGCTCGTGCGCGCCGAGCCGCAGCCAGGTGGGGAGCACGTGGCGACCCTGCTCGAAGACGACGCCGTACTTCTCTGCCTGCTTGCGCGCGCGCCCGAACAGCTCCACGCAGCGCGGGCAGACGGCCCGCACGCCCGCGGGCGCGTTGGCCGAGATCAGCTCCTTCAAATCGCCCGGCAACTGCTCGAACGGCATGAGCCCTTCGCCCGCCCCGCGCGCGCAGACCGGGCACGCGGGACGCCCCGCGGGCACCTCCGACACATGCACAGACCCATCCAACGTCTCAGACACTTTTCACTTACCCCTTGTTTTTTCTCTATCATGCAGGCGCGCGCGTGTCGGAAGCAAGTAGGCAGTGGGCGGACGGCGGCAGGCAGCCGCCCCGCGTGATGGGCGTTTCGAGGTCAATCCGGAGGTTTCGACGCCGGGGCTCTCAACTGCCTACTGCCTACTGCCCTCCGCCTACTGCCATTCGCCACGCGCCGCCAAATGATATAAATTAGACCCAGGCGAAAACCTTAAAAGTTCAGACGAAGGGGCCGAACGATGGCGAAAGAGCAGACCGACGTGCCCGACATCTTCCGCCGCGCGCTGGCGCTGGCGCGCGCCGACGAGCGGCTCTCGCTGCGCGACCTGCGGCGCAAACTCTACGACGAGTTCAAGGACAGCCCGATGCCGCCGATGGCGAACCTGACCATCCCCGAGCAGGACGCGCGCGCCCCCGAGGAGGACTGGACGGCCGGCCTCTCCATCGTCCGCCGCGGCATCCAGACCGAGGACTGGCGCGAGATCGTCAACGGCATCGCCATGAGCCTCGACCAGACGCTGCGCTACGAGCGCGAGCGCGGCGCGCCCGGGCAGGCCGACGACTGGCACGACCGCACCGTCGGCATCGAAGGCGCCCTCCACAAAGGCGTCTCCAAATGGATGCCGGACGAGTTGTTGCGGCTCGCGGAACAGAACAGCCGTAAACCGTGAACCGTCAACCGTGACCAGAGAAAAGCAGTTCTTACTTGTCACGGTTGACGGTTCGCGGTTCACGCGAGCGAAGTGAGCTATGAGTTTCCTCGACACGCTTTTCAAAGACCCTTTCAGGCAGGAGGGCGAGCCGCGGCCGGCGGCGGAGTTCGAGGGCGGCGGTACGATCGTCAGCCCCGACACGCGCCGCGAGCGGCGCCTGCCGCCCGGGCAGACGCGCACGCGCAAGTGGCCCGTGCTCGACGCGCACGGCACGCCCGAGGTTGACCTTGAGGCGTGGCGGTTCGAGACGGGCGGGCTGGTCGCAAGACCTCTGAAGTGGTCGCTCGACGAGTTCCTGCAACTGCCCGCCGCCAAGGTCTACGCGGACTTCCACTGCGTGACGCGCTGGTCGCGGCTCGACAACCTGTGGGGCGGCGTCTCGACGCGGACGATTGCGGAACTGGCCGGGGTCAAACCCGAGGCGAAGTTCGTCTTGGCCGAGGCGCACGACTACGGTTGGACGACGAACCTGCCGCTTGAGTACTTCCTCGCCGAGGATTCGCTCTTCGCGTGGTCGAATGACGGCCGGCCCATCCCGCCCGAGCACGGCGGCCCCGTCCGCCTCGTCGTCCCGCAGCTCTACGCCTGGAAGTCGGCCAAGTGGGTCAAGGGCGTCCGCTTCCTCGCCGAAGACGAGGCGGGCTTCTGGGAGGAGGGCGGCTACCACATGCGCGGCAACCCCTGGAACGGGCAGGACGGCGAGCGGTTCCGCTATCAGGACGAGGAAGAATAAAAACCGTGAACCGTGAACCGTAAACCGTGACAAGCTAAAAGCAGTTCTTCTCTTGTCACGGTTTACGGTTCACGGTTCACGGCTCTCAAGACGTGAGCGAAGCGACCACACTACCAGACGCGGCGCGGGAGCAGCGGCCGGCGGCGGCGGCGGTGCCGAAGGACGCGGCGGCCGTCGTCCTCGTGCGCGGCGCAGAGAGTGAGCCGGAGGTCTTCTGGGCGCGGCGGGGCGCGCGGCTGGCGTTTCAGCCGGGCTTCTACGCCTTCCCCGGCGGGCAGCGCGACGAGGCGGACGCGGAGGTCTCGGTCGAGCACGCCGCAGACGGCGAGACCGCGCAGATGATCGCGTGCGCGGCGCGCGAGCTGTTCGAGGAGTTGGGCGTGCTCGCCGCGCGCGGCGCGGAGCACCTGACGAAGGGGCAGCTCGCGTCCGTGCTCGACGACCTGACCTCGGGGCGCATGACCTTCGCCGAGGTGCTCAGCCACTACGGCCTGCGCCTCGACGCGCGCGACTTCAAGTACGCCGGGCGCTGGGTGACGCCGCCCTTCAGCCCGCGCCGCTTCGACACGTACTTCTTCGTCGTGCGCTGCCCGCGCAAGCAGCAGCCGCGGCTGCTGACCGCAGAGTTCGACGAAGGTGGTTGGGAACGGGCGTCCGCGGCCTACGAACGCTGGCGGCGCTTCGAGCTGATGGCCGCGCCGCCGGTGATTCACGCCGTGCGCACGCTCGCGGGCGGGCTGACCGCAGACTTAACCGAGCGCCTTCTCTCCGTCCCGCAGGCGCGGCGCGAGCCCGTGCGCCGGATCGAGTTCCTGCCCGGCTTCGTCTGCGTGCCCCTGCGCACGCCGACCAAGCCGCCCGCGACGACGACCAACTGCTACGTCGTCGGCACGGGTGACTTCATCGTCTTCGACCCCGGCTCGCCCTACGAGGACGAGCAGGGAGCGCTCGCGCAGTTCGTCGGGGAGTTGCTGGGCGAAGGCCGGCGGCCCCGTGAGATCGTCCTGACGCACCACCACCCGGACCACGTCGGCGGCGTCGAGAGTCTGCGCGAACGGTTCGGCCTGACGGTCGCCGCGCACCGGCTGACGGCGGAGGCTTTGGAAGGAAGAGTCCGCGTCGAACGCTTCATCGAAGACGGCGAGCTGATAGAGCTCGAAGGCGACCCCGCCATCTCCCTGCGCGCGATGCACACGCCCGGCCACACGCGCGGCCACCTCTCCTTCTACGACGAGCGCGCGGGCGCGCTGCTGACGGGCGACAACGTCGTCGGCGTCGGCTCCGTGCTCATCGACCCCGAGGAGGGGAGCGTGCGCGACTACCTCGCGTCGCTCGAACGCTACCGGCAGTTGCCGCGCCTCGTCGCGCTCTTCGGCGGCCACGGCCCCGCGGTCGGCAGCCCCCGCGCGAAGATCGAAGAGTACGTCGCGCACCGCCTCAAGCGCGAGCGGGACATCCTCGCGGCCGTGCGGTCGGGCGCAGAGACTCCCGCCGAAGTCGTCGCGCGCGCCTACACCGACGTGCCCCCGAAGATGCACGCGCTGGCCGAGCGCGCCGTCACGGCACACCTCCTGAAGCTCGAAGAGGACGGGCTCGTCCGCCGCGCCGGGGGCGGGCGTTTCACCGCCGACTTATGAGCCCGAAACAGAAAGCCACCCGGACGAACGGAGCCGACGCGGCGCCCGAGCACTCCGACCTGGAGCGCGCGCGGCTGGCCGCCATCGTGGACTCGTCCGAGGACGCCATCATCTCGAAGACGCTCGACGGCACCGTCACGAGCTGGAACACGGCCGCCGAAAAGCTCTACGGCTACGGGGCGGAGGAGGCCGTCGGCCGGCACATCTCGCTCATCGTCCCGGAGGAGCTGCGCGGGCAGCTCGACGACATCCACGAGCGGCTCAGGCGCGGCGAGAAGATAAGCCAACTGGAGACGGTGCGCGTCCGCAAGGACGGCGCGCGCGTCGAGGTCGCCGTCAGCATCTCCCCCGTCAGGAACGCCGCGGGCGAGACGGTCGGCGCCGCCACCATCGCGCGCGACATCGGCGTGCGCCGCCGCGTCGAAGAGGAGCGCGCCGGCCTGGCCGCGCAGGTCGAGGACGAGCGCCGCCGCCTGCGAGACCTCGTGTCGAGCGTCCCCGGGGTGGTGTGGGAGGCGTGGGGCGAGCCCGACGCGGCGGCGCAGCGCATCGACTTCGTCAGCGACCACGTCGAGCAGATGCTCGGCTACACCGTGGACGAATGGCTCCAGACGCCCAACTTCTGGCTCTCGATCGTCCACCCCGAAGACCGCGAGCGCGCCGCGGCCGAGGCGCGCGCGAAGTTCGACGGCGACGGGGGCGTGAGCGAGTTCCGCTGGGTGCGCAGGGACGGCCGCGTCGTCCACGTCGAGTCGCGCTCGGTGCCCGTGCGCGACGCGCAGGGGCGCGCGGTCGGGATGCGCGGCGTGACGATGGACATCTCTTCGCGCAGGACGGCCGAGGCCGAGCTGGCGCGCCGCGTCCGGCAGGCCGCGCTCGGCGCGGAGGTGGGCGCGGCGCTGGCCGAGGGCGGCGTGCCCCTGCGGCGAGCCTTGCAGCGCTGCGCCGAGGCGGCCGTCACGCACCTCGACGCGGCCTTCGCGCGCGTGTGGACGATAGAGCGCGGCTCGGACGTGTTGGAGCTTCAGGCGAGCGCGGGGATGTACACGCACACGGACGGGCCGCACGGGCGCGTGCCCGTGGGCAAGTTCAAGATCGGCCTCATCGCGGCCGAGCGCCGCCCGCACCTGACGAACTCCGTGGTCGGCGACCCGCGCGTCGGCGACCAGGAGTGGGCGAGGCGCGAGGGCATGGTCGCGTTCGCGGGCTACCCCCTATTGGTCGAAGACAGGCTGGCCGGCGTGCTGGCGTTGTTCTCGCGCAAGGCCCTGCCCGCCGACACGCTCGAAGCGCTCGCGTCCGTGGCGAACATCATCGCGCAGGGCATCGAGCGCCGGCGCGCGGAGGAGCGGCTGACCGAACTCCTGCGCGAGCGCGAGCAGGAGTTCGCGGAGGTCTCGACGCCGGTCGTGCCCGTGCTCGAAGGCGTGCTGGTCGTGCCGCTCATCGGCTCGCTCGACACCGAGCGGACGGCGCGCGCGACGCGCGCGGCTTTGCAGGAGGTGACGCGGCAGGGCGCGCGCGTCTGCATCCTCGACATCACGGGCGCGCGCATGGTTGACTCGCACGCGGTGGCGAATTTGACGAACCTCGTGCAGGCGCTCAAGCTCGTCGGCGCGGAGGCGTACGTGACGGGCGTCGGGGCGCAGGTCGCGCAGACGCTCGTCGGGCTGGGCTTAGACATGAGGGGCCTGCGCACCTACCGCACGCTCGCGCAGGCGCTGGCCGCGCTGCTCGACACAAGACGTGGACGAAGTTAATTCAAGGGGACAAGGTTTCAAAGTAATGGCATTACCTAAAACACTCGGCGAACTGAAACAGCAGGGCTACCGCGCGCGGCCCGTGAAGGACGAGATGCGCGCCAACCTCCTCGACAAGCTCCGCCGCGGCGAGCGCGTCTTCCCCGGCATCGTCGGCTACGACGAGACGGTCATCCCGCAGATCACGAACGCCGTGCTCGCGCGCCACAACATCATCCTCCTGGGACTGCGCGGCCAGGCCAAGAGCCGCATCATCCGGCAGCTCGTTAACCTCCTGGACGCTTCGATCCCCGTCATCGCCGGCTCCGAGATTAACGACGACCCGTTCCACCCCATCTCGGCCTACGGCCGCCAGACCATCGAGCGCGAGGGCGAGCACACGCCCGTCGCCTGGGTCGAGCGCGACGCCCGCTTCGTCGAAAAACTCGCCACGCCCGACGTGACCGTCGCCGACATCATCGGCGACGTTGACCCCATCAAGGCCGCGCGCGGCGGACACCTCCTGAGCGACGAGCTGACGATTCACTACGGGCTGCTGCCGCGCGCCAACCGCGGCCTGTTCGCCATCAACGAGCTGCCCGACCTCGCGGGCAAGATTCAGGTCGGCCTCTTCAACATCATGCAGGAGGGCGACGTGCAGATTAAGGGCTACCCCGTGCGCCTCCCCCTCGACGTGATGCTCGTCTTCTCGGCCAACCCCGAGGACTACACCGCGCGCGGCAAGATCATCACGCCCCTCAAAGACCGCATCGGCTCCGAGATCACGACGCACTACCCCGCGGAGTTGCAGCTCGGCGTCGAGATCACGCGGCAGGAGGCGTGGGTCGAGCGCGAGGGCGTCGGCGGGCGCCTGCGCGTCCCCGACTTCATCCGCGAGCTGGTCGAGCAGATCGCCTTCGAGGCGCGCGACGACCAGCGCATCGACAAGCGCTCGGGCGTCTCGCAGCGCATGCCGATTACCGTCACCGAGTCGGTCGTCTCGAACGCCGAGCGCCGCGCGCTCATCACGGGCGAGGAGGACGTGGTGCCGCGCGTCTCGGACGTGTACGCGGCCGTGCCCTCGATGACGGGCAAGATGGAGCTGGAGTACGAGGGCGAGCAGGTCGGCGCGGGGCGCATCGCGCGCGACCTCATCAAGCGCGCCGCGGGCGAGGTCTTCGAGGGCTACTTCGTCGGCTTCGACTTCGGGGCGGCCGTCCGCTGGTTCGACTCGGGCAACAACCTCAAGCTCTCCGACGACGCGCCCGCCGACGAGTGCGTCCGCCTCCTGGAGTCCGTCCCCGACCTCATCGACAACGCCGTCGTCCCCTTCGACTTCGGGCGCTCGGACGCGGGCCTGCTCGTCTCCGCCTGCGAGTTCGTCCTCGAAGGTCTCTACGCCCAGAACAAGATCAGCCGCAACGAAGAGGGCGGCTACACCGCCGCCACCAAGGCGCGCAAAGACCGCCGCGGCATGATCTACGACGACCTGACGGAATCGGGCCGCTTTAGCTGAGGGGCGTAAATCGTGAACCGTAAACCGTGACCAGAAAAGACACCGTTCTTCCTCTGGTCACGGTTTACGGTTCACGGTTCACGAGGTTTCACTTATGAAGTTCATACGCTATTCGAGGTTCAAGGGGTTCGACGTGTCGGGGCTGAGCCTCGGCGACCTGATGGACTTGTTGCAGGACTCTCTGCTGTCGTCGGGGTACGACGAGGACTATTACTGGACGCGGCAGCGGCAGGACCCGGACAGGTCCCTGGACGCGCTCAGGCAGGCGCTCCTTCAGGGGCTCCTTGAGATGGGCGAGCTGTCGGAGCGGGACGTGCGGGAGATGCTCGCCGAGAACGCGGGGCAGTTCAAGGGCTCGCAGTTGGAGGAGCTGCTGAACCAGCTCATCGAGCGGCTGGTCGAAGAGGGCTACCTCAAGCTCAAGGAGGAGCAGGCCGCCGAGGAGCGGCGGCGCGGGCAGGGTCGGGGCGAGGTGGGCGAGCCCCTGCCGCGCGACGTGAAGTTCGAGGTGACGGAGAAGGGGCTCGACTTCCTCGGCTACAAGACTTTGAGGAGTCTGCTCGGGAGCCTCGGCAAGTCTTCCGTCGGGCGGCACGACACGCCGCACCTCTCGACGGGCGTCGAGGCTTCGCAGTCGCCGAAGCCTTACGAGTTCGGCGACACGATCAACCTCGACGTGAACACGACGCTGCTCTCGGCCATCAAGCGCGAGGGGCTCAGCGTCCCGCTCAACCTCGAATACCGAGACCTGCACGTGCACCAGCAGGACTACCAGTCTTCGTGCGCCACGGTCGTCATGCTCGACTGCTCGCACTCGATGATCCTCTACGGCGAAGACCGCTTCACGCCGGCCAAGAAGGTGGCGCTCGCGCTGGCGCACCTCATCCGCACGCAGTACCCGGGCGACTCCCTGAAGGTCGTGCTCTTCCACGACGACGCCGAGGAGCTGCCGCTGGCGCGTCTGGCCACGACGCAGGTCGGGCCTTACCACACGAACACGGCCGAGGGCCTGAAGCTCGCGCGGCGTCTCTTGCAGGCGCAGCGCAAGGAGATGAAGCAGATCGTGATGGTGACGGACGGCAAGCCGACGGCCTGCTTCCTCGAAGCGGAGCCGGCCGGCGCGGGCGGGCGCGGGCGCCCGCGGCAGCCCTTCGGCGAGATACACGGCGGACGGCGCCTCTACAAGAACTCGATGGGCGGCGACCCCGTGGTGATGGACGCGACCTTCCGCGAGGTGCAGGCGTGCCGCAAGGCGGGCATCCAGGTCAACACCTTCATGCTCGCCTCGGACCACTACCTCGTCGAGTTCGTCAAGCAGATGTCGGCGATGACCGCGGGCAAAGCCTACTTCGCCACGCCCGGCAACCTCACGCAGTTCGTCCTCATAGACTTCCTGAGGCGCAAGAAGAGTCGGGTGAAATAAG
>DAIRFV010000092.1:0-4104 GCA_036794905.1 Pyrinomonadaceae bacterium
GAACTTCGCCGGCTGCGCCGTCGTCATCAGCCACGACCGCTGGTTCCTCGACCGCATCGCCACGCACATCCTCGCCTTCGAGGGTGACAGCCGCGTCTTCTGGTTCGAGGGGAACTTCTCCGACTACGAAGAGGACAAGCGCGCGCGCCTCGGCGAAGACGCCACGCAGCCGCACCGCATCAAGTACCGGCAGTTGACGCGCGGTTGAAAAACGGGGAGGGGGTTCGAGAGATGAAAGCCACTTGGAAGGGCGCGGTCCTGGCGGAGAGCGACGACACGGTCGTCGTCGAGGGGAATCAATACTTCCCCGCGGACTCGTTGAACCGGGAACACTTCCGCGAGAGCGAGACGCACACGGTCTGCCCCTGGAAGGGGACGGCGAGTTATTACGACGTGTTGGTGGGCGGCGAGGTGAACGCGGACGCGGCGTGGTACTACCCGGAGCCGAAGGAGGCCGCGAAGGAGATTAAAGACCGCGTCGCCTTCTGGCGCGGCGTGAGGGTCGAATGAGTGGGGCGAGGTCTTTGACGAGGGCCGTGCTCGTCCTGCTCTGCCTCGCCTGCGCCGCGCCGTGGGGCGCCGCCGACGCTTGGGCGCAGCGCGCGCGGCGCGCACAGCGGCCGGCCGCACGGAAGCAGACCGACCCGGCGCGCTGGCGCGTGGCGCTCGAACAGGTGACGGCCGAAAGCCTCCGCGGGCACCTGTCGTTTCTGGCCTCGGACGCGCTCGAAGGGCGTGCGACGCCCTCGCGTGGGCTGGACACCGCGGCCGAGTACATCGCCGCGCAGTTCCGCCGCGCGGGCCTGGAACCGGCGGGCGACGACGGCTATTTCCAGACCGTGAAGTTGGCGGACGTGGCGACGACCTCGCGGCGCGCCCGCTCCCGCCTCACGCCCGAAGCGGGGGAGCGGAAGGTGCGCAACGTCGCGGGGCTTCTGCGCGGCTCCGACCCACGGCTCAAGGACACGTACGTCATCGTCTCGGCGCACTACGACCACGTGGGCCTGCGCGAGAACTGCGACGCCTCGAAGGAAGACTGCATCTACAACGGCGCGAACGACGACGGCTCGGGCACCGTCGGCGTGCTGGAGCTTGCGTCGGCGCTCTCGAAGTTGAGCACGCGCCCGCGCCGCTCGATCCTCTTCCTGACCTTCTTCGGCGAGGAGCTGGGGCTCGTCGGCTCGCGCCACTACGGCCGACACCCGCTCGTGCCTTTGCGGCAGACCATCGCGCAGTTGAACCTCGAAGTCATCGGGCGCACGGACGACAGCGAGGGGCCGCAGGTGGGGACGCTGGCCGTGACGGGCTTCGACTACTCGGAGGTCGGTTCCATCTTGCAGCGCGCGGGCGAGGTGGAGGGCGTGCGCGTCTACAAGCACCCGACGAAGTCGGACTCCTTCTTCTCGCGCAGCGACAACCAGTCGCTCGCGGACGTGGGCGTCCCCGCCCACACCGTCAGCACGGCCTACGAGTACCCCGACTACCACGGCGTCGGCGACGAGTGGCAGAAGGTGGACTACGCCAACATGGCGCGCGTCGTCCGCACCGCCGGCCGCGGCCTCCTCGCGCTCGCCGACTCTCAGCAGCCGCCACGCTGGAACGAGCAGAACCCGAAGGCCGCGCCCTACGTGGAGGCTTGGAAGAAGCTGCAAGGGATGGGGCAGTAAACCAGTAGCCAGTAGCCGGTAGCCAGTAGCCAGTAGAAGAGCCTTCGTCGCTCGAACCGTGCGGTTGTCAGCGTCAACATCATCAAGCGGAGCCAACTGACTACTGACTACTGTCTATTTTCATCCTCCCTTTCGTCCCGCTCGACACGGGATGCGGGCGGCTCGTCACAAAAGAGCCGCCGCGCTAAAATCGTCCGGTAAACTCCCCTGTTCACGCGCGGCCGGCCGCCCCACGTTTTGAAACCAACGCGCGGCCCCGCCGTATTAACTGGCTCAAACCGTCAACCGGACACATACCGTCCGCGGCTGAGAGTCCCCCGATTCAAGCAACCCGAACGTTCAGACAAGGAGCCTACTCATGCGTTTTTTTAACTTCCGCGCCGCGTCCGCCGGACTCGCCGCGTGCCTGCTCTGCTTCGTCGCGCTGGCGCAGACCGGCGGCGCGGGCAAGGGGCGCGGCTTCGACCGGGCGCGCATGGACGAGACCACCGCGGCCTGCACGGACTTCTACCAGTACGCCAACGGCAACTGGATGAAGACCACCGAAATCCCCGGGGCCCAGCCGGGCTGGGGCAGCTTCAACATCCTCAACGAGAGCAACCGCAACACGCTGCGCGAGATTCTCGAAGAGTCCGCGAAGAACACGAAGGCCAAGGCCGGCTCGAACGAGCAGAAGGTCGGCGACTTCTACGCCACCTGCACGGACGAGGCCAAGCGCGAGGCCGAGGGCGCCAAGCCCCTGGCGCCGTACCTCGCGCGCATCGACAAGGTCTCCGACGTGAAGGGGCTCCAGGGCCTCGTCACCGACTTCCACAAGGCGGGGCTGCCCGCCCTCTTCGGCTTCGGCTCGCTCCCCGACTTCAAGAACAGCTCGATGGTCATCGGCGCGGCCGGGCAGGGCGGGCTCTCCCTGCCGAGCAAGGACTACTACACGAAGACCGACGAGGCGACCGTCAAGCAGCGCACGGCCTTCGTCCAGCACGTGACGAACATGTTCCAGCTCCTCGGCGACACGCCGGAGCAGGCGGCGAAGAACGCGCAGACCGTGATGAGCATCGAGACGCGGCTCGCCGCCGCCTCGCGCGGCCCCGTCCAACTGCGCGACCCCTCGACCCAGTACAACATGAAGACCGCGGCCGAGCTGGCGAAGCTCACGCCGAACTTCTCCTGGGCCGACTACTTCGCGGGCCTCGGCCTGCCGAAAGACCTGACGATCAACGTCGCGCACCCCGAGTTCTTCGAGGCCGCCAACAAGATGATCGTCGAGGTGCCCATCGCCGACTGGAAGACCTACCTGCGCTGGCACCTCGTCCACGCCGCGGCCGACGCGCTCTCGTCGAAGTTCGAGGCCGAGAACTTCGACTTCTACGGCAAGGTGCTCGCGGGGCGCCGCGAGCAGTTCCCGGTCTGGCGCCGCTGCGTCTCGGCGGCCGACGCCAACCTCGGCGAGGCGCTGGGTCAGGTCTACGTCACGCGCGCCTTCACGCCCGAGTCGAAGGCGCGGATGCAGACGATGATTAATAACCTCATCGAGGCCTTCCGCGCCCGCGTCGAGAAGAACGACTGGATGAGCGACGAGACGCGCAAGGCGGCGCTCGCCAAGCTCGCCTCCTTCAAGCAGAAGATCGGCTACCCCGACAAGTGGATCGACTACTCGCGCCTGAGCGTCTCGCGCGACTCCTTCGCCGCGAACATCATCCGTTCGAGTGAGTTCGCGCAGGCGCGCGACCTCGCCAAGATCGGGAAGCCGGTCGACCGCACCGAGTGGGGCATGACGCCGCCCGCGGTCAACGCCTACAACAACTTCCTGATGAACGAGATCGTCTTCCCGGCCGGCATCCTCCAGCCGCCGTTCTTCAACCCCGAGGCCGACGACGCCATCAACTACGGCGCCATCGGCGGGGTCATCGGCCACGAGATCACGCACGGCTTCGACGACACGGGCGCGAAGTTCGACCTGCAGGGGAACCTCAAGAACTGGTGGACGGAGGCCGACCTGAAGAACTTCACGACGCGCGGCGAGTGTGTCGTCAACCAGTTCTCGGCCTTCGAGGTCGAGCCCGGCCTGAAGGTCAACGGCCAGCTCGTCGTCGGCGAGTCGGTCGCGGACCTCGGCGGCCTGACCGTGGCCTACGAGGCGTTGCAGAAGTCGATGGCGGGCAAGCGCCCCGAGAACATCGACGGCTTCACGCCCGAGCAGCGCTTCTTCCTGGGGTGGGCGCAGGTCTGGGCCTCGAAGGTGCGGCCCGAGTTCGCGCGCCTCATCACGCAGACCGACCCGCACCCGCTGGGTCCCTTCCGCGTCAACGGCCCGCTCTCGAACATGCCGCAGTTCGCCGCCGCCTTCAACTGCAAGGCCGGCGACCCGATGGTGCGCCCCGAGAAGGATCGCTGCCAGGTGTGGTAGGGGATGAGGGAAGTAGACAGTAGACAGTAG
>DAIRFV010000092.1:4204-19620 GCA_036794905.1 Pyrinomonadaceae bacterium
GAAGGATCGCTGCCAGGTGTGGTAGGGGATGAGGGAAGTAGACAGTAGACAGTAGGCAGTAGTCAGTAGAAACACAAAGCGGCGCGTCCGGCCTGTAGGCTTCGGACGCGCCGCTTGTTTATTCTTCTACTGTCTACTGTCTACTTAACACACAGAGAGACAGTCCCGCCGCAGAGGGGAGCGGCGCGGGTCGGGTGTTTGTGTGTTGCGTGTGTTAGGTCGGCTTAGTGGCCGGCGACGGCACCGGCGGCGACGCGGGCGCGCGCGGGGCGGCGCTCGTGACGCGCACAGGCGCGCACCAGCGCTTCCGTGACGCGGGGCTCGACGCTGCACTCGGGCTGGCGGCAGACGGCGGCGAGTTCGGAGACGACCAGGTAGCGGGCGCGCTCAAGCATGCGCTGCTCGCGGAAAGAGAGCGGCTTGGAGTGGCTCAGGTAGGTCAGGTTCTTCAGCACGTCGGCGACCTCGAAGACGTCGCCCGTGCGCATCTTGTCGGAGAACTCCTTGAAGCGGTCCTTCCAGTCGTGGGCCGCCCCGCGGAAGTCGTCCGAGAGGTGCTTCAGAAGCATCTCGCACTCGCCCGAAGTGATGGGGGAGCGGAGGCCGACCTCGCCGGCGTTGGCGACAGGGACGAGCACGACTGAGTTGGTCTGGGCGAGGCGGAGCGTATAGAAGGGCAAGGAAGACGCTCCGATCTGTTTCTGCTCTATGCGTTCGATGGTGCCGATGCCATGATTGGGGTAAACGACTTTCTGGCCGACTTTGAAACCCACCACACACCTCCTGTGTTGCAAAAAACATCGCCGCGTCGCAAGGTCGGGTTGGGGCTCCCTTGAGGGGATTGAGCGGCGCGGCGCCGGCGGTTCATTTAAATCTAACGAAAGTGTAACAAGCCGCCCCGGCGCGGGTCAAGGTCTTGAATTCACGCCGAAACTCGCGCCCGAATTCTTGTCGAAATTGCAACAGCCGGCGCGACTTCAAGCCGCAAAAAACGTCCGCCGCCCGTTCACCGCGGGGCGGGAGGGTGGGATGTTCAGGCGGGTGAAAGTTAAGAAGAGCAACCGCAGAGGCACAGAGACGCGGCTTTCACTTTAGTCGTCAACCGGCCGTGTCTCTGTGCCTCTGCGGTTGCCCCTCGAACTCTTCAGAAGCGGAGGACGGTGTCGAATTGCAGACGCGTCAGCGTGCGGTTGAGCGAGCCGGCCGGCGTCTGTCCGAAGGCGCCGAGCAGACCGGTCGGCCGCTGCGTGAAGAAGCCCGAGAAGGTGAGCGCGACGCGCGGGTCGAGCGCGTAGCCGGCGAGGAAGCGGTGCACGCGCATGTCGGTCGAGAGCCCGAGGTCGCTCCCGTTGAAGGGCGAAAGTATCGCGTCCTTCTCCGCGCGGACGAAGGTGTAGTTGAAGAAGGAGTCGCCGCGCTTGACCGGATGATCCGCGGACGGGCGCAGAAGGTCTTTGCCCACCTGGAACTCGGCCCAGAAGCCCTGCCCCTGGTCGTTCGCGCGCAGCACGTCGGCGCCGCCCCCCGCCCCGGCCGTCACCACGTCGCGCGTCTGCGTGTTGGTGACGAAGTTGAAGAGCAGCATGACGGGCCACTTCTGGCTGCGCGTGATGTCGGCGCGCGCGATGAGGTCTACGAGGTTGTAGCCCGAGGAGAGCCGGCCGTCGCGGTTGACCGCGTTCGTGTTCGCGAGCGACAGCCCGAGGTTGGCGTTGCCCGCGACGAGCAGGTCGCGCGGGACGGAGACCTGCGTGGTGACGGTGCGCGCCGGGGTCGTGCCCGAGGCCGGGATGACGACGGTGACGGGGAACTGTATGCTCGCGCCGAAGATTTGCGCGGGCGTGATGAACTGCGTCCCCGAGAAGTAGAGGTCGGCGGCCGAAAGCTGGAGCGAGACGTGCTTCGACGCGATCTCGGTGCGCGCCTGCGCGCCGTAGAGCGCGAGGTCGCGCCCCGCGCGGCCCGAGGCGTCGAGGTCAACGCGCCCGTCCGCGCCGAGCACGAAGGCCGAGTTGCGTTCGAGCAGCGGCAACTGCCACGCGACGAGCGCGAAGTTCCTGAACGCGGACTTCTTGAAGGTGCGCGTGTAGCTCTCGCTCAGACCCTCGACCGAGATGTCGTTGTCCCACGTCAGCTCGGTGCGCGTCCACGGCGTGTCGAACTTGCCCGCCTGCACCTGGAAGCCGGGGAGCGCCTTCGGCCTGTAGTTGACGAACGCCTGATCCACCGCGAAGGGCTTGCGCGTGAAGAAGTCTGTGAGCGTCTGGTTGGTCGAGACCATGTCGGCGTAGGTGCCGGTCGAGAGGCGCAGGCCCCAGTCGAACTCGTCGCCGACGCGCCCGCGCACGCCGAAGCGCGCGCGGACGCGCAGGCGCTGGCGCGTCGTCAGCGGGTTGCCGAGCGCGCCCGGGATGTCGGGGTTCGCCGCGGCGTTCTGCTGGCCGTAGAAGGACTCGTAGCGCAAGCGCAGGTCGCCGCTGAAGGTCATCGAGCCGAGCTGGCGCGAGACCGCCTCGGCGGTCTGCTTCGCCTGCTCCTCGACGCGCCCGACGCGCGCCTCGATCCCCTGCGTCTGCGCCGCCGCGGCCTGGGTCCCGGCGGGCGCCGCGAGGCCCGCGCCGGCGTAGGCCGCGTCGCGCACGACGGCCGGGCCGGCGGGTCTGCCGGCCGCGAGCCGTTCGGCGTCCTCGACGCGCGCGCGCAGGTCGCCGATGAGCCGCGACTGCTCGCGGACGGCGGCGCGCAACTGCTCGATCTCTTCGCGCTGCGCGCGCAACTGCCGCTCGACCTCTTCGAGCGCGAAGAGGCTGCCCCGCGTCTGACCCTGCGGTGGCGCCGCGGCGGGCTCCGCGGGCCTCTCCGCCGGGGCGACCGGCGACTGCGCGCGGGCGCCCGCGGCCGGGACGACCACGAGCGCGGCGAGCGCACACGCGCGTAGCATCAAGTGGCGCATAAGAATCATCCTTTCGGTGAAGCGTGCCGTCAGAACTTGAACCCTATACCACACGCACCTTAACGGAAGGTTACGCGCAGCTTAACAAATAGGTGCCGGGTGGCGGGTAAAGAGGGTTCTGGGTTCCGGGTTTTGGGTGTCGGGTAGGAAGAGACGGCTTTTCCCCAACACCTATGACCCAAAACCCAAAACCCTTTCCCCCCTCCCCGTTGTCACCCCCGGGCTTTGCATGTAGAATTTCGCGCAGGGTACTTCCTCTCCAACGGACTTGCGAAGCGTATGGCTCTTCTGCACATCACAGACGCGGGCGGTCGTGCGTGGCAGTTGCCGCTCGCGCCGCAGGGCGTGTGCACCATCGGGCGCGCGCCCGACAACCGCGTCGTCTTAAACGACCCGCGCGCGTCGCGCTACCACGCGCACGTCAAGTTCCAGGACGGGTCTTACGTCCTCATCGACGGGGGCCTCGACGGCAAGCGGTCGGCCAACCACGTCTTCGTCAACGGCGAGGAGAGGCTCCAACACGTGCTGCGCGACGGCGACTCCGTCCAGATCGGCGCGAGCCGCCTGCGCCTCGACCTCTCCGACGAGCGCCGGAAGTCTGCCGAGCCCGAGGCGCGCTTCGAGGACAAGCCGCTCGGCCACACGCAGCTCCTCGTCTCGGCCAACGACGTCATCCGCGCCGCGCTCGGCACGCCGCAGCGCCCCGTCCCCGCCACGGCCGAGCGCAACATGGCCGCCGCCGCGCTCAACACCGAGCTGGAGGAGCTGCGCGGCAAGGCCAGGATACTCGCCCTCCTCTACGAGATGTCGAAGACGCTGGGCTCGGTCTTCGACCTCGACTCCATCTTCGACAAGGCTTGCGAGGTCATCCTCAGCGCGACGCCCGCCGACCGCGTCGTCGCGCTCCTCGGCGACGAGCGCGACGTGAACGGCGACGGCGAGGAAGACCTCGTCGTCGTCGCCATGCGGGTGCGCGACGAGAAGCGCGCCGCGCACGCGCGCAAGCAGCCCATCGGCCGCACCATCACGCGCAAGGTGATGCGCGAGCGGCAGGCCATGCTCTCGCAGGACGCGGCGGCCGACATGGAGTTCGCGGGCGTCCACTCCATCGTGGCCCAGGGGGTGCACTCGACCATCTGCGCGCCGCTCATCGCCGACACGCGCGTCCACGGCGCGCTCTACGCAGACCGCCTCGACCCCTTCACCTCGTTCACGCGCGACGACCTCGAACTCGTCTCGGCCGTCGCCGCGCAGACGGCCGTCGCCGTCGAGAACGCGCGCGCGCACGCGCGACTGGCGCGCGAGGAGGTGGCGCGCGCCAACTACGGCCGCTTCCTCCCCGAGTACGTCGTCCAGCAGATTCTGGAGAACCCCGACTCGTTCAAGCTCGGCGGCAGCAACCAGACGTTGACCGTGCTCTTCGCCGACATCCGCGGCTTCACGCGCCTCTCCGAGCACGCGCCGCCCGAGCGCGTCGTGCAGCTCTTGAACAACTACTTCACGGCGATGTCGGACGTCATCTTCGCGCACGGGGGGACGCTGGACAAGTACCTCGGCGACGGGCTGATGGCGCTCTTCGGCGCGCCGACCGCCTCGCCCCAGGACGCGTGCAACGCCGTCTCGGCGGCCGTCGCGATGCAGCGCCGGATGGAGGAGATCAACGCGCACCTCCGCGCCGAGGGCCTGGCCGAGATCGCCATCGGCATCGGGCTCAACACGGGCGTCGCCACCGTGGGCTACATCGGCTCGGAGCGGCGCTCGGAGTACACGGCCATCGGCGACACGGTCAACCTCGCGGCGCGGCTGGAGCAGAACGCGCTGCCCGGCCAGATCATCCTGAGCGACGCCGCGGCGCGCGCCGCCGAGGGGGCCGGCTGCGGCTTCCACCCGCGCCCGCCCATCACCGTCAAGAACCGCGTCCAGCCCGTCCCCATCTTCGAGGTGGAATGGAAGAACGCACGGAACGCTGAACTGTGAACGATGAACGGGAAGGAGTAGGCGGTAGGCGGACGGCAGTTGAGAGCGCCGCTGCCGAGACCTGCGGGTTAACCCTTCAACTTTAATGTCGCGGAGCGGCTGCCTACTGCCGTCTGCCTATCTGCCTACTGTCCCCTGACCTCCTATGTCTTCAAACTCATTCATGCGCCGGCGGCGCTCGCTCTTCTCGCTGGAAGGGTGGCGCGACCTCGTGTCGGACTCGATGGCGATTGACATCGGCTCGACCTCGGTCATCATCGCCGTCCGGGGCCGCGGCGTCGTCGTGGACGAGCCGGCCGTCGTCGCCGTCAACAAGATAACGGGGGAGGCCGTCGCCGTCGGCCGCGAGGCGCACGACATGCTCGGGCGCGAGTCGCGCGACGTGAGTCTCGTCTACCCGCTGGTGGACGGCGTCGTCGCCGACTTCGAGCGGACGCAGAAGATGCTCGACCAGTTCGTGCGGCGCGCGCGCAGCGGCATCTCGCACTTCAGCCGCCGCGCCGTGATGAGCGTGCTCTCGGGCATCACGCAGGTCGAGCAGCGCGCCCTGCTCGCCGCCGCCGAATCCGCGCACATCGGCCGCGTCTACATGGTCGAGGAGGGGTTGGCGGCGGCCATCGGCGCGGGCGTCTCGATCGAGGATAAGAACGCGTCGGCCGTCGTCGACATCGGCGGCGGCACGACGAACGTGGCGGTCGTCGCGCGCGGCATGCTCGTCTACGCGCAGGCCGAGCGCGTCGGGAGCATGGACATCGACGAGGCGATCATCAACCGCCTGCGCCGCCACCACGGCCTCATCATCGGCATGCCGACGGCCGAGGCGCTGAAGAAGGAGCTGGGGTCGGCCGTCGAGCCGGCGCAGCCCGCGCGGAGCGTGAGCGTCAAGGGGCGCGACGTGCAGACGGGCGCGCCGCGCGCCGTGGGCGTGACGAGCGAGGAGGTCTGCCTCGCGGCCGGGGGCGTGGTGCAGCGCCTCTCGCGCGTCGTCAACCGCGCGCTCGGCGAGCTGCAGCCCGAGGTCGCCGCAGACCTCTACGACCGCGGGCTCATCCTGACGGGCGGCGGCGCGCTCCTCGACGGCATGGCCGACTTCCTCAGCCGCGAGACGAACCTCTCGACGCGCATGCACGACGACCCGCGCTACGCCATCGTCAACGGCCTCTCCCAGCTCTTCGACGAGCCGCTCCTGCTCCGCCGCGTCTCGCGCAACGACCAGTCGCACCTGCTCGACGAGACGGCCGGGGCGTTCGAGTAAGCGCCGCGCGGCGCGGGCCGGGCGGCCTGCGAGGAGGGTTGTTGAGAAGCGAGAAGGAGAAGATGCTCGGCGGCGAACTCTACGACCCGCTCGACGCCGGGCTGTCGGCCGCGCGCCGCCGCGCGCGCCTCCTCTGCAAGGCGCTCAACGACACGCGCGACGACCAGCCGGGGGAGCGCGCGCGCCTCATCAGGGAGTTGATCCCCAACGCCGGCGAGGGCGTCCTCGTCGAGCCGCCCTTCTACTGCGACTACGGGACGAACATCACGCTCGGCGAAAAGGTCTTCTTCAACTTCAACTGCGTCGTCCTCGACGTGGCGCCCGTCCGCGTCGGGTCGCGCGTGCTGTTCGGCCCCGCGGTGCAGGTATACGCGGCGACGCACCCTCTGAGCGCGGCCGAGCGGCGGGCGGGGCTCGAAGCGGGCCGGCCCGTCGAGGTCGGCGACGACGTGTGGGTCGGCGGCGGCGCCATCATCTGCCCGGGCGTGCGCGTCGGCGCGGGCACGGTCATCGGCGCGGGCAGCGTTGTCACGCGCGACATCCCCGCGGGCGTCTTCGCCGCCGGCAACCCCTGCCGCGTCATCCGCGAGGTCGGGGGATGAGGGGTGGAGAGGCGGAACGTGCCGGAAGAATCGTCGTCTAAACAAGTGGCGTCTCCCCGAGCCAGTTCGCTCCGCAGCTTCGGCGCAAGGGTATGAACATCCTCGCTCTGTTCCGCAGGCAGATACAGGTGGCGCGCGTGACGGGCATCCCCGTGCGCATCGACTACCGCTGGTTCCTCGTCTTCGCGCTCTCGGCGTGGGTCATCGCGGAGAGCTTCCGCGAGGGGACGACGATGACGCAGTTCGTCCGGCTCGGCCCGGCGGCGGCGTGGCTGGCGGGGCTCCTGACGACCTTCGCGCTCTTCCTCTCCATCTTCGGCCACGAGCTGTCGCACGCGCTGCTCGCGCGCGCCGAAGGCATCGAGAGCGACGAGATCGTGCTCCACCCCTTCGGCGGCTTGACGCGCCTGCGCCGCGAGCCCGACAACCCGCGCGCGGAGTTCCGCATCGCCATCGCCGGCCCGAGCGCGAGCTTCCTGATCGGGGTGGTGTCGCTCGCGGGCTTCTACCTCTCGCGCCTCGCGGGCTTCAACGCGCTCGCCGCGGCGCTCTCCATCGTCGGCTTCTGGAACTTCACCATCGCGGCGTCGAACCTTCTGCCCGGCTACCCGCTCGACGGCGGGCGCGTGCTGCGCGCCTTCCTCTGGAAGCGGACGGGGCAGCTCGACGACGCGACGCGCATCGCGGGCCTCGGCGGCCAGCTCATCGGCGGCGCGCTCTGCGTCTTCGGCGTCTGGTTCTACCTCAGGGCGGGCGACGCCTTCATGGGGCTGTGGCTGGTCGTCGTCGGCCTCTTCCTCTTCGACGCGGCGCGCTCCGTCACGCGGCGGCGCAAGACGCTGCGCACCTCCGGCGACGCGATGACGGCGGCCGTCGCGGTCGAGCCCGACTCCACGGTCGCCCACTTCGTCGACCACGTGCTGACGCTCCACCGGCAGGAGGCGTTCGCCGTCGCGCGCGAGGGCCGGCTCCACGGCATCCTCACCTTGAAGGACTTGAAGACGCTGCCGCGCGAGCGCTGGCACCAGACGCGCGTCCGGGAGGTGATGCGCCCCGTCTCCGACGAACTCTTCGTCGGCCCTTCGGCCCCGCTCGCACGCGCCGAACGCCTCCTCAACGAGAACGGGGCCGGCGCCCTCGCCGTCGTCGACGACGCGGGCCAACTCGTCGGACTCCTCCTGCGCGGCCGCATCAAGCGCCGCGCGTGAGGCCGGGACACAGGCGCGCGGCCGCCCCCACACCCTCGACTCATCTCGTCCCGTTCTCCGCGGAGGCCGCTCCGAGAGCCTCGTTGATTTACGCCCGTTTTTGCCTCATAATCGGCGCGGAGGCGTGCAAACCAGACAAGGTGGAGGTCGCTTATGTTGGCGGTGCGCGGTGCGCCGTTCGCCGACAGGCTTATCGTTGTACCCGAATTCAACGCGGCCGTTTTCATCTGAGGCCGGGAAGTACACGGAGCGTGACGTGCCCGCCCCCAACACCCCCATACCGCAGCACATTGGATGAATTTTAGATTTTTGAGTTGCGAGCTGAAGCCGCCGGCCTTCAGTCAGAACGACAATCAGAAATCGAGAGTCAGAAATGTTTCTACAGGCGTACAACCAGTACTGGCAGAGCCTGCGCGAGCCGCGGAACGTCGTGGACATCGTGCTGGTCTTCCTGCTGGTCTACGCGCTGCTGCGGGCGATCAGGGGGACGCGCGCGGCGCCGATGGCGGCGGGACTCCTCGCGCTCGGCGCGCTCTACTGGGGGGCGGTGCGGTTCGGCCTGGCGACGCTCGAATCCATCCTGCGGCTCTCGCCCTTCGTCGTCTCGGTCGCCATCGTCGTGCTCTTCCAGAACGAGATCAGGCAGGCGCTCGTCAACTTCGGCAACCGCTTCCGGATGCCCTTCCTCATCCGCCACCGCGGGCAGTTCGGCGAGGGCGTCTACGACGAGATCGTGCTGGCGGCGACGACGCTCGCCTCGACGAAGACGGGCGCGCTCATCGTCGTCGAGCGCGGCGTGTCTCTGCGCAACGTCATCGAGGGCGGGGTCAAGCTCGACGCGGAACTTTCGTACGACCTGCTCGTCACCATCTTCAACCCGGCGACACCCCTGCACGACGGCGCGGTCGTCATCCGCGGCCACCGCGCGGCGGCCGCCGCCTGCTTCCTGCCGCTGACCTTAAACCCTCTGCTCTCGAAAGACCTCGGCACGCGCCACCGCGCGGCCATCGGCATCACCGAGGACACGGACGCCGTCGCCGTCGTCGTCTCGGAGGAGACGGGCCTCGTTTCCTTCGTCCAGGGCGGGCAGATACGCCGGGGTCTCGACGGCACGCGCCTGCGCACCGCCATCCTCGACGCGATGGAGCCCCGCTCGCGCGACGCGGAGGCCGACGGCGAGCGGCAGACGGAGGCGGACGGCTTGCCGACGGAGGTCAGAAGCCAGAGGCCCGAAGTCAGTTAGGGATACTCTTCTTTGACCTTCGACATCAGCAGTAGAGCAATCACATACGTTCGAACCCCGACCTCTGAACTCTGAACGATGGCACCCAGGCAAGCGACAAAGGGCGTGGAGGGAAGCGCGGCGCGGAGTTGGCTGCGCGCGCTCTTCCTCGAAGACTGGACGCTGAAGGCGATGGCGCTGGTCATCACGCTCGGCATGTGGTACGCCGTGACGACGCAGCGCGCGCCCGCGACCAAGCGCCTGCACGACGTGCCGCTCGAATTCCTCCTGCCCGAAGGCGTGGACATCGGCAACGACCCCGTGGACAAGGTGGACGTGACGTTGGTCGGCAGCCAGGACAAGCTGGCCGTGCTGACCGCGCGCGACCTCGTCGCGCAGGTGGACGTGACGGGACTCCTCCCCGGCGACCGCAACCCGCGGCTCACGGAGAAGAACGTCACGATGGACTTGCCCGAGGGCGTCCAAATCGTCGGCATCGCGCCGCGCAGCCTGACGCTTCACCTCGAACCCGTCGTCGAGCGCGCGGTGCCCGTCGAGGCGCGCTTCGAGGGCTCGCCGCCCGAGGGCTTCGCGCGCGGCACGGCCACGGTCGAGCCCGGGAGCGTGCGCGTGCGCGGGCCCGCGAGCCACGTCGCGGCCGTCGAGCGCGCCTTCACCGAGACGATCTCGCTCGCGGGGCAGCGCGAAACGCTCGTGCGCCCGCAGGTCTCTGTGGACATCCCCGACCACAAGGTCGTCCCCGTGGACGCGACCGTCTCGGTGCGCGTCGAGATCGGCGAGGAGCAGTCGGAGCGGCGCTTCACGCACGTCCCCGTGCGCGTCGAAGGGGCCGGGACGGTCTCGCCCGACGCGGCCGCGGTCACGCTGCGCGGCCCGCGCTCAGTCGTCGAGGCGCTGCGCCCCGAGGACGTGCGCCTCGTCGTCGCGCCCGCGGAAGACGGCGCGCCCCGGCCGAGCCTCGTCCTCCCGCCCAGCGCGCAGGGACGCGTCGAGCTGGTCAACACAAGCCCTTCGGAGTTCACAATCAACAGATGAAGAGACTTTTCGGCACGGACGGGATGCGGGGCGAGGCGGGTCGTTTCCCGCTCGACGCGGCGACGGTGAGGGTTGCGGGGCGTTCACTCGCGCGCCACCTGGCGGAACGCTTGGGGCGCGCGCCGCGCGTCGTGGCGGGGCGCGACACGCGCCAGTCGGGCGCGTGGATCGAGCGCGCGTTTCTCGAAGGCGCGCTCGCGGGCGGGGCGTCGGAGGCCGAGTCGGCGGGCGTCATCACGACGCCGGGCGTGGCCTACCTGGCGCGCACGCTCCCCGCGGACGCGGGCGTCGTCATCAGCGCCTCGCACAATCCCTACCACGACAACGGCATTAAGATTTTCGCCCCGACGGGTCGCAAGCTCGACGACGCGACGGAGCGCCTCATCGAATCGGACATCTACGCCGAGTCCCGGGAGGGAGCCGACGCGGCGGAGGTGAATGTTGATGAGAGTGATACGGAAGATAATCGGAGAAGGGCGGCGGAGGCGGAGGTGGTCGCGGCCGAATTGCGCGCCCTCTACCTCGAATATCTGGGCGGGGAGGTCGCGGCCGGGCTTAAACTGGAAGGGCTGAAGGTCGTGTTGGACTGCGCCAACGGCGCGGCCTCCGGACTCGCGCCGGCGCTGCTCGCGCGGCTCGGCGCGCACGTCGTCGCGACCTTCGACGCGCCCGACGGCCGCAACATCAACCTCGGGTGCGGCTCGCTCCACACGGACATTTTGCAGCGTCGCGTCGTCGAGGAGGGCGCGCACCTCGGCGTGGCCTACGACGGCGACGCAGACCGCGCGCTCTTCGTGGACGCGCGGGGCCAGCTCGTCGACGGCGACGCGACGCTCTGGGTTCTGGCCCGGCGGATGCAGGAGCGCGGCGAGCTCGATGGCGACCGCGTCGTCGCCACGGTGATGAGCAACATCGGGCTCGAACTGGCGCTGCGCTCGCGCGGGGTAGAGCTTCTGCGCGCGGACGTGGGCGACAAGTACGTGCTCGAAGAGCTTCTGCGGACGGGGTCGGCCCTCGGCGGGGAGCAGTCGGGGCACATCATCTTCCCGCGCCTGAGCCTCGCGGGCGACGGGATGCTGACGACCATCAACCTCCTGCGCGCCGTGGTCGAGTCGGGGCGCGGTCTGGACGAGTTGACCGAAGGCTTCCGGCGCTACCCGCAGGTTCTCGTCAACGTGCGCGTGCGCGAGAAGGTGCCGTTCGAGGAGGTCGAAGAGGTGGCGCGTGCGTCGCGCGAGGTGCGCGAGCGTCTGGGCGAGGGCGGGCGGCTGCTCCTGCGCTACTCCGGGACAGAGCCCTTGGCGCGCGTCATGATTGAGGGGCAGTCCCAAGAGGAGATAGACGCGCTGGCAGAGGGTCTGGCCGCCGTCATCCGCCGGAATCTCGGCGAAGGCTGAAGACCGGGCGTGAATATTTTACTCGGAGGCCGGTGTAAGAATTGCACGGCACCCGGTTTTTACTTTCAGGTCTTTGGGGGCGGCGAGGCGAAAGCACAGCAAAAGGGCGGCTTTTCGAGTATTACGGTGCCGCCATTTTATGGCATAGACCTTGCGATATAGAGTGTGGGGCAAGAGAGACGGTTGGTGGATCCTCCGTCTCAGTGGTTGCTGGGGTGAGGACAGTGACCACACATTAAGAGGGCGCGGCATTCCCCAAGTTTGCCGCGCCCTCCTTATTTTTGTCCAGCGCATCCATCCGACGCCGCGTTTTCATCCATCCCCGAAGCCCGAGCACAGGGCGATTCAACACGGAGAAAATTTGAGCTTTGAGGCTTGGTTTCAAAGCCTTAAACCTCCTGCGTCCTCTGAGATTAAACCCCGCGTGCTACAATCCCGCCGAACTTTCAGACCAACCCCGGACGGCCGAGCGCTCCTCGGCGGAAAATGGACCCGAGCGACTACCGACGCGACTACGCAGCCTACTCCGCGGCGGCCGAGCGTGCGCGCTTCGAGCACCACGCCGGCCTGAGCCCGCGCCTCGACCTGCGCCCCGCCGAAGAACGCTACGCAGACCTCTGGACGCGCGAGGCGGTCGAAGACCTGCGCCGTCGCTTAGACGAGACGCCCGTGCAGTTCGAGACCGAGCGCGCGGGGCTCGGCGCGCTCGCGGGCGCGGCTGCGCTCAAGTACGCCGAGCGGCGCGCGCGTGAAGTCTCGGAGGAGTTGAGGCGCTGCGCAGAGTCGGGCGCGATTGTCTGGGGCGGGGCGCGCGTGGCCGCGCCGGAGGTGCCGCTGCTCCTGGCCGCCGAGCGCGACGCCGCACGCCGCAGGGATTTGACGCGCCGACGGCTCGACGCGGTGCTCGCGTGCGACGACCTGCGCGCCGCGCGGCTCGAAGCGCTGAACGATGCGGCGCGCGAGTTGGGCTTCGAGGGACGGCGGGCGCTCTACGAAGAGTTCGCGGGCGTGAACCTCGGCGCCCTCGCGGCCGGGGCCGAGTCCTTCCTGCGCCGGACGGAGGCGGCTTATATGTCCGCGCTGGCGGAGTGGTCGTCGCGCGAGCTTGCCGAGGGCGCGGGGCGCACGCCGGAGTCCGCCGACCTTCTCTTCTTCGAGCGAGCGGCCGACACGGAGGCGCAACTCCCCGCGCGCAACTTCCGCGGGCTCTACGCCGAGACGCTCGGGGGCCTGGGCGTCCGCGTCGAGTCGCAGCGGGGCTTGAGCGTGGACGACGCGCCGCGCGCCGGCAAGGCGGCAGAGTCGGCCTTCTTCGCCGTCTCGCCGCCGGAGGACGTGCGGCTCGTCGTCGGGGCGGGCTCGGGCGGGCTCGGGTTCCTGCGATGGAGTCTGGCGGAGGGCGGGCGGGCGCAGATGTTCGCGTGGGCCTCGCGCGAGACCTCACGCCGCCACCCCGAATTCATCCACGCGCCCGACCGCGCGACCGAAGTGGGGCACGGGCTGCTGCTCGCGGGGCTCCTGCGCGAGCCCGTCTGGCTTGAGGCACGGCGCGGGATGCGCGCGGCGGAGGCCGCGGCGCTGGCGCGGCGCGCCGCGCTCTTAGACCTCTACCGCGCGCGCCGCGAGTGGGCGTCGGTGGCCTGCGCGTTCGCGCTCGACGGCGCCGCGGGCGGGCGCTCCGAGCAGTCGCCCCAAGAGTACGCGGCGGCCTTCACCGAGGCGACCGGCTTCCGGCACGAGGCGGCGACGCACCTGCTCGACGCCGACGAATGGTTCCAGTCTGCGACGAGCTTACGCGCGCGCCTGTTCGCGGCCGGGCTGCGCGAGCACCTGCGCGGGCGTCACGGCCGTCGCTGGTTCGAGTCGCGCCGCGCGGGCGAGGAGCTGATAGACGTTTGGAACACGGCCTCGCGCTACCACGCGGAGGACTTGGCAAAACTCCTCTGGGGCGGCGAGCCGAGCTTCGAGCTGCTGGCCGACGCCTCGACCGCTGCTCTCGCGGGTAGGGACGGCTGACGAGTTGGCAACGCGTAGATGACAGAAGAGATGAAGACGTTGAGCGTGCCCGTGCGCCTGGGCGGGGGGCGCGGGTACCGGGTGGAGATCGGCGCGGGCGCGCTCGCGCGCCTGGGCGAGGCCGCGCGCGCGAGTCTGCCGAAGGAGGCGCGCAAGGTCGCGCTCGTCTCGAACGCGCGCGTGTTCGGACTCTACGGCGGGCGCGCCGTCGCCTCTTTGCGCGCGGCGGGCTTCGAAGTCTCGCGCTGGCTGATGGGCGAGGGCGAGCGCTTCAAGACTATCGGGACGGCCGCGCGCGCGCTCGAATTTTTGTCGGAGGCGGGGCTTGAGAGGAGCGACGCGGTCGTCGCGCTCGGCGGCGGCGTGGTCGGGGACGTGGCGGGGTTTGCGGCGGCGCTCTACCTGCGCGGCGTCGCGTTCGTGCAGGCGCCGACGACGCTGCTCGCGCAGATAGACTCTTCGGTCGGCGGCAAGACCGGCGTCAACACCGCGGCGGGCAAGAACCTCGTCGGCGCGTTCCACCAGCCGTCGTCGGTCGTCGTGGACACGGCGACGCTCGCGACACTCCCGCGGCGCGAGCTGACCGCGGGCTGGTGCGAGGCCGTCAAGCAGGGCGCCGTCGGCGACCGGCGCCTCTTCGAGCGGACGAAGAGGTTTTTGACGGAAGAGGCGCGCGGGGGCGGTAACCTTCGGGGCGGCGCGAACGTCTTTGAGTCTGACGCAAAGCGCGACGAAGAACTCGCGCGCATCATCGCCGCGCAGTGCGCGTTCAAGGCGCGCATCGTCGCGGGCGACGAGCGCGAGTTGCTGGGGCGCAACGACGCGCGCTCAAGGAAGATGCTGAACTTCGGCCATACGGTCGGGCACGCGCTCGAAGCGGTGACGGGCTACAGGCGCTTCCGGCACGGCGAGGCGGTCGGCTACGGCTGCATCGCGGCGGCGGAGATTTCAAAAAGGCTAGGACTGCTCGACCCTTCGGAGCTAGAATCTCTGCGCGAGGCCGTGGCGCTCGCGGGGCGGCTGCCCAAGGCCGCAGACCTCGACGCCGAAACCATCGGCCGCGCGCTGCGTAAAGACAAGAAGGCGGTCGGCGGGAGCGTCCGCTGGGTGCTCCTCGAAGGGCTCGGGCGCGCGCGCGTCGTGGACGGGAGGGAAGTCCCGGGGCGCGTCGTCCTCGCCTCGATTCGGGCGGCGCTGGCGGCGCCCCCCAGCCCCCCCATATAACAAGAGGGAACGTCAAATGACTCTCGCAGAACAGGCGCGTCGGCGCGGCGAGCGCGGAGGCGCGCGCTTCAACTTCGTCGTCGTCCTCCTCGTCATCGCGCTCGCCGCCTACTCCGCCTACAACTACGCGCCCGTCGCCTACAACGCATACCTCTACAAAGACTTCATGCAGGAGACGGTGAACAAGGCCGCCTACCCGCCGGCCAAGAACAGCGACTGGGTCGCGCAGCAACTGCGCGCCGCCGCCGAGGAGCACGGCCTGCCCGACGACGCCGACATCCGCGTGCAGAACGAGAACGGCCGCATCTCCGCCCACGTCACCTTCACGCGCCCCGTCCAACTCCCCGGCTACACCTACGAATACAACTTCGACCACACCGCGCGCAGCAGCGGGTTCATTAAGTAGTAGGCCGGAGGCAGGTGGCAGTAGGCAGTTGAAAGGCAAAGAAGCCTTTCTCGGGCCATCCGTCCTAAAGGCGATGCAGCTGACCTACAGCGGCGTGCAG
>DAIRFV010000093.1:0-19584 GCA_036794905.1 Pyrinomonadaceae bacterium
TCTTCTCTCGTCACGGTTTACGGTCTACGGTTCACGCCTTAAAAACTATCCACCCGAACTTCTCGGGGACGTGGAAGGCGGGCTCGGGGGTGTGTGTGGGCTGCCAGGTGAGGTAGCCGCGGGAGGGGTCGCGGCCGACGCAACGGAAGAGGTTGCAGCGCCAGCGCTCGCCCTTCGAAGGCGCGCGCCCGAAAGCCTCCCAGGGGACGCGCAGGGCTGAAGTGACCGAGCCGGGGCGGACGCGCGCCGCCGCCGTCATGCCGGAGCGGAACTCCCATTCGGTGTCGCGCCCCTCCTCCGTGACCGTGAGCGCGAGGTCGATCCACTCGCCCGTCGGCGCCACCTCGAACTCGTAGTAACGTTTAATCAGCCCCGTCTCGGGCGTGATGAAAATCTCGCACACGTCTCGATCCCACAACTGCATCGTCTTGCGTTCGAGCCGCGGCGCGTTTGATACGACGAGCGGCTCCTCCTGCCGGCAGTCGAAGCGCACCGTGAAGCCCGCGGCGTCCCACACGACGCGCGCCTCGGCCCTGCGCCCCGGCGGCGCTTCCCGTCCCGACCAGTAGCGCGCGATGTGCGCCGCGCGCACACGACCCCACGCCGCGTCCTCGAAGTCGCCCGCCGCCAGAGCCTCCCCGACCCGCAACGCCTCGACGGTGTTCGTAATCTCGTACCCCCTCGTCACCGTAGGAAAGTAAGGACTGAGGGCTGAGGACTGAGTGGGGAGAGGAGAGCTTCCACTCAGTCCTCAGCACTCGGCACTCAATCCTCAGCCCTCAGTCCTCAGTCCTTTTTTAAGTTCTTCGAGACATCTGTCGAGCAGTCGCTCGGGGTCTTCGTCGAAGACGACGACCGCGCTCGACCTTTTCGGCAGAGCGCCCATCAACCGTTCGGCCTCGTCGGCGACGCCGCCCGTGCCGGTCAGACACCCGACGACGCGCCCCTCGTCGTGCGCGATGGTCAGCTCGTTGAGCGTCCCCATCCCGCCGCGGAAGATGAGCACCACGTCGCACGAGCGCACGAGCACGACGTTGCGCCCCTTGAGCCCGAAGCCCGTGTAGACCAGCACGTCGGTGCCGGCGAGCGGCAGTCGGTAACGCCCGACGTGCTCGCGCACGTCCGAGGCCGGCGAGACGCCGACGTGCAGCCCCCCGGCCGCGTGCGCCGCCGCGCCCGCCGCGTGCGGCAGCCCCGTCGTCCCGCCCGTCAGCAGCACGCAGCCGCGCGCCGCCACCGCACGCCCCAGCGCCTCGGCCTTCGCGCGCAACGCCTCGCCCGAGCCTTCATCCGCCGAAGCCCCGCCGGCCGAGCCCATCACGCCGACTTTGACTCTCATGCCCCGGAACCAATAACACTTTCCGGCGGGCGAAGCAAAATTGGAAGTCGGCGCCCGCAGTTCCAGATTCCGGAAACCGCGCGCCATTTCCCCTTTACCTACGTGTCCTTAGCGGCTTGACAGTGGTGTCAATAAGAAATAATCTGTGCGGCGTTTAACAGTTCCTGCGGAGGACGCGAGACCCGCCCGTCGGCGTCCGCCCGCTTTCAAAACTAACCCGAACACCTGTAATCAAGCCCGACTTACAGACCCGGACAGCCTCGCCGTCCCGACAGACTGCGTTGGTCTCATCCGAACGGCACACGAGCGTGCGGTGTGTCCCCGGAGCTGACTCCGCCCGCCGTGTAATTTAAGGGACGTCCGGGGTCACACCACCTCGGCCAGCAGACATTTGAGGAGGATTCGATGAATTTCCCCCGCCGCGCGGGCCTGCCCGCACTCGTACTCCTGATGCTCGCCGCCGCCGCGCTCGCACCCGGGCGCGCCGCCGCGCAGAGCGAGACCGAGAAGCGCGCCGCCTCGCCCAACGGCAAGATCATCTTCCAGAGCACGCAGGGGGGCGACGGCTTCGTCAACGACATCTACGTCGTGGAGGCCGACGGCAAACACCAGACGCGCCTGACCGACGACCCGGGCGACGACGTGTCCGCGCAGTGGTCGCCGCAGGGCAACAAGGTCGCCTTCCTCTCCAACCGCCGCGGCGGCGACTACGAGCTCTATCTGATGAACGCCGACGGCAGCAACCAGCGCCCGCTGCGCGACGCGAGCCCCGTCCACGCCGCCGACTTCAAGTGGTCGCCCGACGGGACGCGGCTGGCCTACGCGAAGGGCGGCGACGTCTACGTCGTCGAGGTCACGTCCGGCGGCGACGACAGCACGGCCGCGCCGGTAAACGTCTCGATCAACAAGCCCGCCGGCTCGTCGGACGGCGCGCCGGGCTGGTCGCCCGGCGGCGGCCAACTCGTCGTCCGCAACAGCACCGCCTGCGGCGGCTGCTCCTCCGACCTCCACGTCGTCAACGCCTTCGACGGCGGCGGCCGCATCGAGCTCAGCACCGGCCCCGGCTTCGACGCCGACCCGAGCTGGTCGCCCGACGGCTCGCTCATCGCCTACGAGGGCGACCGCGGCGGGCGCGGCATCTACGTGACCCCCGCGGCTGGGAACGGTCCCGAGGTCAAGGTCTCGGGCGGGCACATCTCGTTCGGCGGGCCGGCGTGGGCGCCCACGGGCTCGCGTCTCGTGTTCCGCGCGCTGGCGGGCAACGCCGTCTACGTCGTGAACGGGGACGGCACGGGGCTCACGCCGGTGAGCGACGTGCCTTCGTCGAGCGGGGACATCTTCTGGTCGCCCGACGGGTCGAAGGTCGCCTTCCATAACGCCAACGACCTCGGCTCGATGGACATGTTCGTCGTCGCCTCGGACGGCTCCAGCCGCCGCGCCGTCAACTACACCAAGTCGCGCCGCGCCGACGAGTTCGGCCATAGCTGGCAGAAAAATCAGTAGGCTGATGGCAGTAGGCAGTTCGAACTAAAGCAAAGCAGGTCAGATGAGGCGAGGCGGCCGGGGCACACAAACCCGCCGCCTCGTTTTATATAACTCGCCTTGCGCTGCTCATACCTGCCTACTGTTTTCTGCCTACCCCCCTCTGTCCCACCAGCGGCGGGTGAGGAGCCAGAGGACGCCGGGGAGGAGGAAGAAGAGGCCGATGGTGATGGTGGCGGCGCGCGGCGAGACCTCGAAGCGGTCGAGCGCCTCGCCCACGGCGTAGTTCGACGCGGCCATCGCCAGCGTCATCAGCATCAGCTCGGCGGCGAAGACGCGGCCGCGGAACTCGTCCTCGACCGAAGACTGCAACAGCACCGTCGAGAAGACCCACAGCACGCTCCCGCCCGCGTGCGCGACCGCCAGCCAGAGGAGCGCGAGCCCGAAGCTCCCGGCCGAGCCGAACAGGATGTAGAAGGCGCCCGCGAAGAGGAACGAGACGCCGATGGCGCGCTGCATCTGCTGGCGCGTCTCGCTGTAGAAGCGGCGCGTCAGCACCGGCCCCAGCGCCGTCCCCACGCCGCGCGCCGCGTAGAGCGCGCTCATGCCGAGCGCCGCCCCGCCCAAAGCCCCGTGCAGACTCAGCCGGAAGACCTTCTCGCCGAAGACCGGCAGCAGCGTCAAAAGCCCCCCGCCCAGTCCCCACGCCGGCTTGACCAGGAGCAGCGCCAGCACCCTCGGCCTCTGCCAGACGTAGCGCAAGCCTTCGACCGTGTCTGTGATGCCGAGCGCCTTCGCCAGCGTGAGCGGCGTCTTCGGCCGCGGCGCCCTCGCGGGCAGGCGCACGCGCCAGACCAGCACGGCGGAGAGGAGGTAGGTCAGAGAGTCTATGAGGAAGGCCACGTCGGTGCCGAACCAGTCGGTGACGGGGCCGCCCACGGCCGCGCCGAGCGTGAGCATCGCCGACCAGGTGACCGACGAGATGGCGTTGGCCGCGACGAGGTCGCGCTCGGCCACGATGGAGGGGAGGGCGGCCGAGCGCGCCGGCTCGAAGAAGGCGGAGAAGGCGAGCTGGAGCACGGTCAGCACGTAGACGAGCCAGACGTGCTCGGGGCTGCGGACGAAGAGGAAGCCGAGCACGACGAGCGCGCGCGCCACGTCCGACGCGATCATGATGCGGCGGCGGTCGAAGCGGTCGGCCAGCACGCCCGAGAGCGGCCCCAGCACGACGCTCGGCAGGAAGCGCGCGACGAGCACCAGCCCGACGGCCTTCCCCGACCCCGTCAACTTCAGCACGAGCGTGAAGAGCGCGATGGTGTCGAACCAGTCGCCCAACTGGCTGACGACCTGCCCGAGCCACAGGTATCGAAAGTCGCGGTTCCTGCGCAGCAGCCCCGTGTAGCCCCCGGACTCGACCGCCTCCCGCGCACTCTGCTCGCTCGCCCTCTCTCCCAAAATCTCACCGCCGCGCCCTTCTCAAGATTGGCGAAGAGAGTGCCCGCGCGCCGCGCGCGTTGTCAAATTAGAAGAGCGTGAACCGTGAACCGTAAACCGTGACAAGCAAGAACGTGTCTTCTACTTGTCACGGTTTACGGTTTACGGTTCACGGCTCTTTCATTCTGCCCGCCGCTAATCAACCTGACGCGTCACGTTGACCTTCGTCCCGGCGCGACGGCGGGACGCCCCCGGGAATCGATGTTTTCCAAGCAGAAAACGATCGTTTACGCGCCGAAGTCGTGCGGCACGAGGGTTGTTTATAGATACGGCGCGGCTCGCACGGGCGCGGCACACGCGCCCCGCGGACTCACCGCACGGAGTACGCAGGGCCGCACCAGTCTTCGACGCCGAGCAGGCGTCCACTTTGAAAGGGAGGCGTAGAGAGTCGAGGTCTTTCGGGAACGCCTCCCGCATTTCTCACCCAGCACGGCGGGCGAGTGCCACAACGAGCCCGCCGATTGCCCCCAAGCCCGTCGCCGGAGGCGAGTGCCGATTTGCTCCCGGCCCTCGCCTCCGGCGACGGACGGTTTTGAACGAAGAACAATAGGCAGTAGGCAGATGGCGGTAGGCAGTTGAAAGCCTTAAAGACGAAAACCGTGGGTTGACCTTTCAACGTCCTTAACGCGGAGCGACTGCCTCCTGCCATCTGCCTACTGCCTACTGTTTGGAGGCGCGATTGATTCGCATAGACATGTCAGACTACGGCCGCGCGGCGGGGGCTTACTGGGCCGCGCTGGTGGCGGGGGGCGCGCTGGCGCTCGGGTGGGGCGCGCACGCATGCCTGTCGTTCGGCGTGACGGAGTGGGCGCAGCTCGTCGTCCTCGCCAGCCTCGTCGTCATCTCCGGCATGCTGCCCGCGCGCATCCCCGGCACGAAGGCCGTGGTGACGGCGGGCGACTGCTTCGTCTTCCTCGGCGTCATCTATCTGGGCGTGCCGGCCGGCATCGTCCTCGGCTCGCTGGAGCTGCTCACCAGCTCGTTCAGGATTTCCAAACGCGCCGCGACCTGGATCTCGATGCCCGCGTGCATGGCGCTGACGGCCTGCGTCGCCGGCCACAGCTTCTACCTCGCGCTCGCCGCGCACGCCGGCATCAAAGACCATCCGCTCGGTTTCCGCACCGCCGTCTCGCTCGAACAGCTCATCCTGCCTCTCGTCCTGATGGCGCTCGTCCAGTACGCCTTGAACAGCGTGCTGGTCGCCGCGCTGCTCGCGCTCAAGAGCCGCCGGTCGTTCTGGCGCTGCTGGCGCGACGGCTACCTCCTGAGTTCGTGGACGTTCTTCGCGGGCGCGCTCGCGGCCGGCCTCGTCTACGTCGCCATCAGCCGGTTCGGGCTGCTCTACGTGATTTTGAGCGTGCCCGTCATCGCCGCCACGCTCGCCACCTATCGCACGTACTTCGAGCGCGTCGCCGAGAAGACGCGCGAGGCGGCCGAGGTCTCGCGCCTCCACCTCGCCACCGTCGAGGCGCTCGCCACCGCCATCGACGCCAAAGACCAGACGACGCACTTTCATGTCCGCCGCGTCCAGCTCTACTGCGAGCGCATGGGCGAGCTGATGGGGCTCGCGCCCTCGGAAATCAAAGCGCTCAAGGCCGGCGCGCTGCTCCACGACATAGGCAAGCTCGCCGTCCCCGACCACATCCTCAACAAGCCGGGCAAGCTCACCGAGGCCGAGTTCGAGCGCATGAAAGTGCACACCACCGTCGGCGCGCAGATACTCGAACGCGTCGCCTTTCCGTACCCCGTCGTGCCCATCGTCCTCTACCACCACGAGCAGTGGGACGGGCGCGGCTACCCCGAAGGTTTGAAGGGCGAAGAGATACCTTTGACGGCGCGCATACTCAGTGTCGTGGACTGCTTCGACTCGGCGCGCGAGGAGCGCCCGTACCGGCGCGGGATGACGCCCGAGGAGGCGTGCGCGATGCTGCGGCGCGGCGCGGGCGGCCACTTCGACCCGCGCGTCGTCGAGGTCTTCCTCCGCCACCTGCCGCGCTTCGAAGAGGAGGTCGTCGCCGGAGGGTTGGACAACCGCGGGCTCACCAACGAGGAGTGGGAGCACCGCGACCTGCTCGGCGAGGAGGCCGGGCCCGAGCCCGCGGCGCACACGCCCGCGGCCGCGCACCGCTCGGACGCGCCGCACTACCTCAGCCAGATTACGAACGCGCACCGCGAGGTCTACGCGCTCTACGAGATCGCGCGCACCTTCGGCTCGTCGCTCGACATAGAAGACACGGTCTCCGTGCTCGTCAACAAGGTCGGGCACGTCGTCCCGTTCGATTTGTGCGCCGTCTACCTCTACGACGAGGAGAAGGGCTACGCGACGACCGCGCACGTCTCGGGCCGGCACGCCGAACACCTGCGCGGCCGCGCGGTCGCGCCGGGCGAAGGCGTCGTGGGCTTCGTGCTGGCGAACCGCCGCGCGTCCTACCTCTTAGACCCGATGCTAGACTTCGCGGACGTGGAGCTGCCCGCGGGCTGCCAGTTCCGCTCGATGGTCGCGCTGCCGCTCGCGAAGGACGAGCGACTCGTCGGGGCGCTGGTCGTCTACTCGACCGAGCCGCGGCGCTACACGGACGACGACCTGCGCCTGCTCGACACGGTGGCGCGGCTCGCCTCCGACGCGCTCGCCAACGCGATGAGCCACGCGCAGGCCGAATCGAACGCCCTGACCGACACTTTGACGGGTCTGCCGAACGCGCGCGCCATGTACGTGCGCTACGAGCAGGAGGCCGCGCGCGCGCGCCGGACGGGGAGACCGTTCCAGGTCGTGATGCTCGACCTCGACGACTTCAAGCAGGTCAACGACACCTACGGGCACAAGACGGGCGACCGCATGCTGCGCGAGGCGGGGCGGATACTACAGGCGCAACTGCGCGAGTACGACTTCCTCGCGCGCTACGCGGGCGACGAGTTCGTCGCCATCGTGCAAGACCTCTCGGCCGAGCAGACCTCGGAGCTGCGCGAGCGGATCGAGCGCGCCGTCTCCCGTTTCTCCCTGCACGTGCGCGGCGACAAGCACGCGCGCGTCGGCATCTCGGTCGGCTCGGCCTCCTACGGCGTCCACGGCGAGACGCTCGACCAACTCCTCATCGCCGCCGACGAGGCCATGTACTCCGCCAAGTCCTTCCACAAACAGCGCACGAACGAAGACAAACCCGCCCGCCCCGGCGACGTGGGCACCGGCGACCTCGCCTCGACGGCCATCAACTAGGGCGGCGCTTCCCCATGCCAAACGCTGAGAGGCGGGCCAAAGCCCGCCTCTCAATTATTTGGGTTAGACTAAGTGGCGGTTTACGGTTGGCCGTTACCGTCAATCCTGACCCCGGCCCCGGCCCTGACCTTTGTTTTGACCTTCATCTTTTGAACCCCTTTTCAGCTAAGTGGGAAGAATTAAGGCTCCTCGTCGAAGCCGCCCGAAGAGCCGCGAACCCTGTACGAGCCCGCTTTAAGGTTGGACTTGACCTTCATCTGCTCGACTCCTTTCCGAGTGAGAGCGGGGGAACCGCTCGAGGTCTCTAAAGGTTTCGGTGGGCGTCCGGGTCAACGAAGGCGAGGTGTGACTGTCAGCCTGCCGCCGGCCGCCCGGGTCAATAAAGACCCCGCACCGGCGCTGACTTGATTCTCCACTTCGATGGCCGGCGGCGGCCGCAGGGATGCACGCGCGTCAGGCACAAAATCCCCATACGGAATCTCGTAAGACGTTCAACGTGTTGGATTTCCCGCGGGGAGGGTTGCGTGAAGAAGAGCGCCGTCACCTGACAGTTGAAGCCCGGCGGCGGCGGCGTTCCGATGCAAAACGCCTGTGTTGGGAACGCTTCGGAAACGCGGAAGTAGGAACGCCGAACGATAAACCGAGGGTAAGCAGTATTCGGCCCGGAGTTCGGCATCTTACTTCCGCGTTTCTTTGTCTTGACTTTCCCCCGCCCGGTCGTTTTCAATCGATACGGGCGCACCGGCGTCGGGCACTTCCGCCGGCCGGTGCGCCGCGGCTCCGTTTGACCGCCTCAGCTCCACACGGAGCGGGATAAACGCCCCGACCCCGCGCGAACGTTTAAGTCGTAGCAGGAACATGACAGTCTCTTCACAGGTTTCGGAGAAGGCCGCGACGATCCTCGTGGTCGAAGACGACGAGCGCGTGCGCGCGGGGCTGCAGCGCGCCTTCGAGTCGGAGGGGCACAAGGTGCTCGCCTGCGGCGACGCGGCCGAGGCGCTGCGCGAGCTGCACCGCGAGGGCTGTGACCTCATCGTGTTGGACGTGGAGCTGCCCGGCGTGAGCGGGCTCGCGCTCTGCCGCCTGCTGCGCGCGCAGGCCGCGACTCGCCGCCTCCCCGTCATCATCCTCTCGTCGCACGACCGCGAGGAGTACAAGGTCGAGGCGTTCGCCGCGGGCGCCGACGACTTCGTCGTCAAGGGGGCGACCGCGCGCGAGCTTCTGACCCGCGTCGGCGCGCACCTGGAGTCGGCCGAGCGCGAGCGCCTGCTGCGCGGGAGCAACCGCGAGCTTTCGTTCATCGCAGACCTCGGGCGCGGACTGCTCCACGCCCTGAGCCCCGCCGAGGTCGTCCGCCGCGTCGCGGGCGCGACCTTCGAGGGCGCGGACACCACCCTCTCCGCGGCCGTGCTCATCCGCGACGGAGGCGCCAAGTTGCGCGCGGGCGTCGGGGGGCAGGAGGGCTTAACCGCCTGCGTCTTCGACCGCGAGGGCAGCGCCGAGGATGACGCCTCGCTCGTCCACCTGGAGCGGCTGCGCGCGTGGCTCGCCACCTCGCCGTCGGCGTCGAGGCGCGTCGAAGACCCGGCCGAGTTTTTCTTAAAGGACGATGTGCATTCGGTCGAGTTCGCCGCGCCGCTCCGCTTCGAGGGGCGGGCCTTGGGCGCGCTCGTCGTCGCCTACGACCGCCGCGCCGCCTGCGGCCAGACCGAGGAGCGTCTGGTCGAGGCCGCCGCGCAGCAGGCCGCCCTCGCCGCGCGCATCTCGACGCTGTACGAGGCCGCGCGCTCGGCCTCAGTTCATCTTGCGCGCGAGGTCGAGCGGCGCACGGCCGAGGCCGAGAGCCAGCGCCGCTTCACCGAGGCGATTATTGACAGCCTGCCCGTCTCGCTCTACGCCATCGACCGCGAACACCGCGTCGTCGCGTGGAACCGCAACCGCGAGCTGGGCGGGCAGGGCATCCCGCGCCGCGACGTTCTGGGTCGCAACATCTTCGAAGTGCTGAAGCGCCAGCCGCGCGAGGCGATGGAGCGCGAGTTCGAGTCGGCCTTCCGCACCGGCGAGATTCAGCGCATCGAGCAGGAGTCCAGAACGCGCGACGGCTCGACGCATCACTGGCTCGTCAGCAAGGTGCCGATGCGCATCGAGGGGCGCGAGGTCTCGCACGTCATCACGGTCGGCGAGGACATCACGGCTCGCGTGCAGGCCAACCGCGCGGTGGCGCGCACCGAACGGCTCGCGGCCGTCGGGAGGCTCGCCGCGGGCGTCGTCCACGAGATCAACAACCCGCTCGCCACCATCGCGGCCTGCGCCGAGGCGCTGGAGTCGCGCGTCGCGGAGGGCGTCTACGGCGAAGGCGCGGACGTGGAAGACCTGCGCGAGTACCTGCAACTCATCCGCGGCGAGGCGTTCCGCTGCAAGCAGATCACGAACGGCCTGCTCGACTTCAGCCGCGCGCGCGCCGTCGAGCCCGCGCCCGTCAACGTCTCGGAAGTCGTCGAGTCGGCCGCGCGCCTGCTCGCGCACCAGAAGCGCGGCGCGTCCATCAAGATCGAAGTCGACCTGTCGAGCGAACTCCCGCTCGTCTCGGGCGACATGGGGCAGTTGCAGCAGGCCGTCATCATCCTCGCCGAGAACGCCATCGACGCGATGCCCGGGGGCGGCACCCTCGCGATGCGCACGCTGCGCGAGGCGGACGAGGGGCGCGAGGCCGACGACGAGGGCGAGTCGGTCGTCGTCGAGGTGAGCGACACGGGGCAGGGCATCGCCGAGGAGATACGCGAGAGGATTTTCGACCCGTTCTTCACGACGAAGGAGGTCGGGCGTGGCACCGGGTTAGGACTCGCCGTCTGTTATGGTATTGTTACCGAACACGGCGGTCGCATCGGCGTGGAGTCGGCCGTGGGTCGGGGGAGCACTTTCCGCATCTGGCTCCCCGCGACTAAAAATCCGGACGGAGACCTGCCCAGTTGAGCGAGAACCGACAACCCGCGCGCATACTCGTCGCAGAAGACGAGGCCAACCTCCGCCTCGTCTTGCAGAAGGAACTCCAACGAATGGGCCACGACGTGAGGGTCGCGCCCGACGGCGAGGCCGCCCTCAAGCTGCTCGAAGAGAGCAACGTGGACGTGCTCCTCTCCGACATCTCGATGCCGAACATGGACGGCATGGAGCTTTTGCGCCGCGTCCACCAGCGCCCGAACCCGCCCGAGGTCATCATGCTGACGGGGCACGCCACCGTCGAGTCGGCCATCGAGGCGATGAAGCTCGGCGCCTACGACTACCTCTCGAAGCCTTACCGAATCGCGGAGCTGGACGTGCTGGTCAAGCAGGCCGCCGAGAAGCGCCGCCTGCGCGTGGACAACGCGCGGCTGCGCACGCTCGTCGAGCGGCGCTCGTCCATGCCCGAGATCGTCTCCGTCTCGGACTCGATGCGCGAGGTGATGCGCCTGGTCGAGCGCGTCGCGCCGTCGGACGCGTCGGTGCTGATTACGGGCGAGTCGGGGACGGGCAAGGAGCTGGTGGCCAACGCCATCCACCGGCTCTCTCTGCGCAACGAGGGCTCGTTCATAGACTTGAACTGCGCGGCGTTTCAGGAGTCTTTATTAGAGTCGGAGCTGTTCGGCTACGAGGCGGGCGCGTTCTCGGGCGCGAAGGGCCGCAAGCTCGGCCTGTGGGAGCTGGCCGACAACGGCACCATCTTCCTCGACGAGGTGACGGAGCTGCCGGCGCCCTTGCAGTCGAAGCTCCTGCGCGCGATTGAGACCAACTCCTTCTTCCGCGTGGGCGCGGTGCGGAAGGTGCAGGTCAACGTCCGCATCGTCGCCGCGACCAACCGCGACGTGAACGAGGTCACCTCCGACGGGCGCTTCCGCGCAGACCTCCTCTACCGCGTCAACAGCTTCCAGATCAACCTGCCGCCCCTGCGCGAGCGCCCCGAGGACGTCGAGCCCATCGCGCGCCACCTGCTCGCGCGGCTCGGCGGCCCCAACGCGCCCGAGCTGACCGCGGAAGTGCTCTCCGCGCTCAGGTCGTACGCGTGGCCGGGCAACGTCCGACAGCTCCGCAACACTTTGGAGCGCGCCGTCCTGCTCGCCAACGACGGGCGCATCACGACCAGCGAACTGCCGCCCGAGATCGTCACGCCCGCGCTCGCCTTCCGCCCCGCCGCGGTCGCCGCGCCCGGCGGCGACGCACAGGGGGCGGGCGCCGCCCCGGCCATCCAGCCGCCCCTGCGCGAGGTCGAGCGCCAGCAGATACTCGCCGCCCTGGAGCAGACCGGCTGGCACCGCGGCAAGACCGCCGAGATGCTCGGCATCTCTCCTTCAACTCTCTACCGCAGACTCCGCGACTACAACCTGACGAAGAGGCAGTAAGGGAGCCTGTCCCCCGGCCCGGTGTTGCGGCGCGTTCAGTTGACGCGCCCCTCCGCCTCGGCCTGCGCCTTCGGGAAGGCGAGCGAGAGCAAGACCGACAGCACGATGACGCCCAGGATGATGCCGAGCGAGAGGCCGATGGGGAACTTGCCGTCGTAGAGGCCGTTGAGCCAGACCATCTTCAGCCCGACGAAGACGAGCACCACCGACAGTCCGTACTTCAGCATGTGGAATTTGTCCATCGCGCCCGCGAGCATGAAGTAGAGCGCGCGCAGGCCGAGGATGGCGAAGATGTTCGAAGTGAAGACGACGAGCGGCTCGCCCGTCAGCGCGAAGATGGCGGGCACGGAGTCCACCGCGAAGATGATGTCGGTCGCCTCAAGGAAGAGCAGCGCGACGAAGAGCGGCGTCGCGTGGAGCACGCCGCCCTGGCGGACGAAGAAGCGCTGGCCGTGCAGCGCCGGGGTGGTCGGCACGAGGCGGCGGAACAGCCGCACCAGCAGGTTCTTCTCCGGCTCGACGCCCTTCTCGGGCGCGAACATCATCTTGACGCCGGTGACGACGAGGAACGCGCCGAAGAGGACGACGACCCAGTGGTACTGCATCAGCGCGCTCCCCAGCGCGATGAAGGCGGCGCGGAAGGCGAGCGCGCCGATGATGCCGTAGAAGAGCACGCGGTGCTGGTACCTGGCGGGGATGGCGAAGTAGCCGAAGACCAGCACGAAGACGAAGACGTTGTCTACGGAGAGCGCCTTCTCGACGACGTAGCCCGTCAGGAATTCGAGCGAGACGCGCCACGCCGCCGCCGCCGGGTCGAAGCCCGGCGTGGCCAGCAGGCGCGCGTCCTGCGGGAACTTCCACAGCGCGTACTGGTAGAGGAGGAAGTTAAAGACGAGCGCCAGCGTCACCCACACGCCGCTCCACGCCGCGGCCTCGCGGAACGAGACCTCGTGCGCCTCGCGGTGGAAGACGCCGAGGTCGAGCGCCAGCAGCAGCAGCACGAAGCCCGTGAAGCAGAGGTAGAACCACCAGTAATCGACAAAAGGGAACAACTCAGCCATCAACCCATCCTTTCACGCTCGAACGTCTGTGGTAGACGCGCGCGCAAAAGGAAAGACCCTTCGCGCGCCGTACGGCCGCAAAAGGTCTTGGTCAACGAGCTTCGCTTGCCTCTTCCCGGTGAACCGGATGCCCTGCGTCGGGCAACGTATTGACGGCCTCACCAGACCCGCGCCGGGGCGGGCGACCTACTCCCCTTTCGATACCGACATCCTAAAAAGCCCGCCCCGCCTGTGTCAACCCGCGCGCCTGTTGAATTTCTGTCACGCCCGGCGCGGCGAGTGGGAACGGAGTAGGCCGGGGCGGTACTTTGAGAACGCGCGACATGCAAAGCGCCGCCCGGGATTTCGGCAGAGGGCGGCGGCGCGCGCTACGCCCGGCGGGGCGCGCCGCGGGACTACAGGCTTTCGGCGAACTCCCGCAGGCGCGCGTTGAAGGCCGCCGCGTCGTCCCAGAACGGCGCGTGCCCCGCGCCCTCCATCAACTGTATCTGCGCGCGGGCGAGGCCGCCGGCCCTGTGCTGCTCGACGGCGGCCGGTTTGACAATCGCGTCGTCGGAGCCGTGCGTGATGAGGACGGGACTGTTGACCTTCGGCAGGAGGTCGTCGTTGTCGAACGAGCGGGAGAACATCCCCTGACGGACGTAGGGAGGGACTGAGACGTTGTACCCCAGCATCAGGTACGACTCCTCCGCCGAGAGTCCACGGGGGAAGCACATGCGTAACAGCGACTCAAGGCCGCGCACGCTCTCACTCACGTCCGTCGAGAAGAAGCCCGGCACGTGGCCGAGAAACTCGGGGGTGAGCACCGACATCGCGTCGTCGCTGCCGAGCTTCGTGATGCCGTCAACGAAGTGGACGCCGCCGACGCCGTCCTCGCCGTAGTGCCGCAGGTAGTCGAGGATGACGAGCGGCCCGTACGACCAGCCGCAGAGAATCGGCCGGTCGAGGCTCAAAGCCCGGATGGTCGCGTCCAGATCGTCGGCCCACAGACGGGAGTCGGCGTAAGCCTCGCGCGGCTTGTCCGAGAGGCCGTGCCCCCGCATGTCCAACGCGACGAGTCGGTAGTCGTCGGCCAGGTCAGAGTTCAACTGCCGTCCCCACGCGAGCGAGCACTGCGAAAAGCCGTGGATGAACAGGACTGGGCGGCCCCCCGGGTTGCCCGTCTCGACGGCGTGGAGCCGTGTGCCTCCGCCCCCCGCGATTTTGTGAGCCTTCAACACGTCCCTCCTCCTTCCGACGTTGTGGCCGTAACCCGGTAGGTGGGGTAACTGCCCCCGGCGCGCGAGAGTGTGTGGGGCGGGCGCGGGGACAATATTCCGTCGGGGTGCGGATGTCAATCGTCCGCGCGGCTACGGTGAATAAGAAAGGCGGTCAGGAAGCGTCGAGCCTCCTGACCGCCTGCTGCTTTCTGCCCGATGCCTGTGGTGCTTCAGCCCCCGCCGCCGGTGGCGGTCTTCTGCGGGTTCTTAGGCTGCGAGAGGGCGCGGCGGGCCGTGTCGGCCTTGTCGCGGGCGCCGGTGCGTTCGTAGAGCGGGACGAGGCGTTCGAGGACGGCGCTCGCTCCCGGTTGGAGGCGGAGCGCGGCCTCGTAGTGCTTGACCGCGTCCTTGTCGCGCTGCTGTTCTTCGAGGATGGCGGCGAGCTTGACGTGCGCCTCGTACTGGTTCGTGGCGCGCGCGAAGTGCTTGAAGGCGTCGCCGTGGCGGCCGAGGCGCGCGTGGACGACGCCGAGGTTGTTGTTGATGACCGGCTCGGCCGGGGCGAGCAGGGCCGCCTGTTTGAGCCGCTTGAGCGCGCCCGTGTAGTCGCCCGCGAGGTAGAGCGAGTAGCCGAGGTTCGCGAGGATGACGTAGTCCTTACGCGAGAGCATGAGCGCGCGCTCGTAAGCGTCGGCCGCCTGCCTGTGCCACCCCAGACGGTCGTAGGCGAGGCCGAGCAGGTTGTTGGCCTCGGCCAACTGCGGGCCGACGTTCGTCGCCGCCACCTGCAACTCGGCAACCGCCTCCTGCACGTAGCCGTGCTGGAGCAGCGCGCGACCCTGCGAGACGGGGTCTGAGGGCACGCCGACGATGAGCGGGATGAACATCTTCGGGCGCGGCGCCTCGGCCGACTCGCCCGCCGCGGGGCGGACGATGCGCACGCCCTCGGGCGACGGCGCGACGACGGTGTTTCTGAAGGGCTCGCGCGGAACCTGTGCGGTCTCACTGTTGGCAGTCGCGGGCAACGTCACGGGCTCGACCTGCGGCGTCTGAGCCGGCGCGGGCGGGTCGGCCGCAGGGGGCTGCTGCCCGGACGCTTCGACGGCGTTGCGCTGACCGACTTCGCTCTGCGTCGCGGCCGCCCGCGGCTGCGGGGCTGACTTCTTCGCCGTCCCCGACTTGCGGCCGCCGCCGAACAGTCTGGCGAGCCCGCGGAACGGCGCGGTGATGGCGCGCGCGAAGGCATTGCCCTTGCGCTTCGGCGCCCGCGCGTCGCCGGCCTCGGCGGCGGGTGCCCCGGCGCGCGCCCCTTCCTGGACCCTCGCGGCCGGCGCGTTGTCACCCGCGGCGGGGGCCGTGGCGACCACCTCATAGAAGGCGAGCGCGCCCGGCGGCAAGAGCACCGTCAAGGAGAGGGCGAGCGAGACGATGAGCGAAATCGTTCTGCGTTTGGACACGGCCGAAATCTCCAGCGCCGCCGGGCGCACCGTCCGGACTTTCGGGAGGAAAGGCTTGCGGGCGAGACCCTTCGAGGCGTCAGGATTATAAGTCACGCGAATCCCCATGTAAAAACGCCCGCGCCGCGCGCCGGTTCATAAAAGAGAGGTGCTGGACAAAGGTTTGATGCACAGCCCGGCCCCCGCGTACGCGCGGCCTGCTTGTCGGCGTGAACTTTGAAGAGGATGCGGCGCGGGGCGCGGGCGATTCAGACGTGCGGGTCGGCGGGGGCGCTCCCTTCGAAGGCGCGGCGGAGGTCTTCGGGGACGGGGACGGCGCGGCGCTCGTCGAGGTTCATCGAGACCTGCACGTGCGTGGCGGCGGCGCACAGCGTCTGGTCGGAGGCGCGGCGCAGGCGGTACTCGAACGTGACGGACGTGCGGCCGACCGCCGAAGCCCACACCTCGACCGACGCCTCGTCGCCGTAGACGAAGGGCGCGAAGAACTCCGCGCGCACGTTCACCGTCGGGAAGCCCAGCCGCCGCTCCGCCATCAGCCGCGCGTAACTCGTGCCGCACCGCGCCGCGAAGAACTCCTCCATCGCCGCGTGGCAGTAGTGGAACAGCACCGGGTAGTAGACGAGCCCCGCCGGGTCGCAGTCGCCGAAACGCACATGGATGAGGGCGGAGAAGGGCATAAATGCCGTGAACCGTAAACCGTAAACCGTGACGAGCTAAAACCCGTTCTCTCTCGTCACGGTTTACGGTTTACGGTTCACGCCTCTTTCAGCTTCTTCCGGTCGATCTTCCCGCGGTCGTTCTTGGGGAGCGATTGGACGAACTCGACCCGGCGCGGGTACTTGTAGAGGGCGAGGCGCGTCTTGACGAACTCTTTGACGGACTGCGCCAGTTCTTCGCCGGGGGCGTGGCCTTCGCGCAGCACGAGGAAGGCTTTGGGCTTGATGAGTCCGGAGCCGTCGTCGTGGCCGACGACCGCGGCTTCGAGCACGGCCTCGTGCTGGAGCAGGCAGTTCTCGATCTCGGCGGGCGCGACGAAGACGCCCGAGACCTTGAGCATGTCGTCCGTGCGGCCGTGATACCAGAAGTAGCCGTCCGCGTCCACGTGGAACTGGTCGCCCGTCGTGCACCAGTCGCCCGCAAACGTCTGCTTCGACTTCTCGTGCGCCTGCCAGTAGCAGAGCGCCGCCGAGTCGCCGCCGACGCGCAGCGTCCCCATCTCGCCCGCGGCCAGGGGCCGCCCCTCGCCGTCAACCACCTGCGCCTCGTAGCCCTCGACGACGCGGCCGAGGCTCCCGGGCTTCACGTCGCCGGGGCGGTTCGTGATGTAGATGTGGAACATCTCGGCCGACCCGATGCCGTCGTAAATCTCGACGCCGAAGGTCCCGACCCAGCGGCGGTACAACTCTTCGGGCAGCGCCTCGCCCGCCGACAGGCACATGCGCAGGGAAGATAAATCTCTTTGCGCCGCGCCCTCCACGTTGAGCATGCCGTTAATCATCGTCGGCACGCTCGTGAGGACGGTCGGGCGGTAGCGTTCGATCACCTCGAACAGCTTCTCGGGCGTCGAGCGCTCGGAGAAGAGCGCGGTCGCGCCGCCCGCGGCGAAGGGGAAGAGGAGGTTCGTGCCCGTCGCGTAGCCGAAGAAGAGCTTGGGGACGGAGACGGTCAGATCATTCCCGTCGATTCCCAGCACGCCCTTCGCGTAGCACTCGGTGTTGAAGGGCAGGTCGTGCTGCAAGTGCACCGCGCCCTTCGGGTGCCCGGTCGAGCCCGAGGTGAAGAGCCAGATGGCCACGTCGTCGCGGTGCGTGTCGGCCGGCGTCAGCTCGTCTCCTTGCGCGCCCAGCGCCTCGGCGAACGAGAGAAAGCTCCCGCGCTCGTCGCCCACGACGAGGACGTGCTGCAAGTGCCCGGCGCCGCCGGCGGCCTGCGTGAAGTTGTCGAGCAGCGACTCGTGGATGACGGCGACGCGCGCGCGCGTGTATTCGAGGTAGTAGCGGTAGTCCTCCGCGGGCAGCAGCGGGTTGACCATCGTGATGACGCCGCCCACGCGGTTGATGCCGAACCACGTCCACACGAACTCGGGGCAGTCGGGCAGCACCATCAGCACGCGGTCTTCGACCCTCAGACCCAACTCGCGCAGCGCGCCCCCCGCGCGGTTCGATTGGCGCACCGCGTCGCCGTAGGTGTAAGTCTCGTCGCGGTAGTACAGGCAGGTCTTACCCTCGCGCCCCTCCTCCACGTTGTGGTAGAGGAAGTAGTCGCCCATGTTGAAACGCTCGGGGAACTCGACGTTAGGCATAAGCGAATAGGTTTAGTGTCAGCCGAGGCCGGTGAAGGGGCAGCCGCCCGCGCCGTGCGTCGAGTCGAGGTAGGTGCGCGCCTCCCAGAGCTCGGGGAAGAATTTTTTGTCGAGCGTCGTCCGCAGGTAGCCGACGCCCTCGCTGCCGCCCGTGCCCTTCTTGGTGCCGAGCATGCGCTCGACCATCTTGACGTGGTGGTAGCGCCAGAGCGAGAAGAACTCGTCGTGCGCGATGAGCGCCTCGGAGAGCTGGTACTCCTCGTAGCGCTCCTCGAAGTGCGTGACGACTTCGAGCGCGGCGCGCACGCGGCGGCCGTAGCGCTCGCGGCGCTCCTCTGCGGTGTTTTGCGGGTCGTCGGGCGGCGCGTCCAGCCCGCGCCGCGCGAGCAGCGCGAAGAACTCCTCGCCGAGCGCGGGCGCGTCCATCCGCGCGCGCAGGCGCCCCGAAGCGAACTCGTCGTCACGGAAGGCGCGCAGAATCGAGTCGTCCTTGAGACCCGACGAGAACTCTATCTCGCGGAACTGCATCGACTGGAAGCCGCTCGCCGGGTTGAGCTGGTCGCGGAAGCCGAGGAAGTTGATCGGCGTCATCGTTTCGAGGAGGTGTATCTGCGTGACGAGCAGCTTCTCGATCTCGGCGACGCGGGCGACGGCTCGGGCCGCCACGGGCGCGCGGTCTTCGCGCAGCGCGCAGACGGCGGCGTCTATCTCGTGGAGCACCTGCTTGAACCACAGCTCGTACGCCTGGTGGATGGTGATGAAGAGCAGCTCGTCGTGGTGCACGGGGTCGGACAGGCAACCCTGCAACCCGATCAGCTCGGGCACGCGCAGATACTTGTTGTAGGATAAGGGCTCGGTCATGACAGATTCTGTAAGCGCGGACGTTACTTCGTTTGGGATAGGACTCAAGCGTAACGCCTGCCCCGGCCGCCCGTCAATTTACTCCGATGATTAAACCACTTCGCCTGAGCGCGTCCCTGCTGCTGTCCACCTCCCTCCTCCTGCTCGCCGGCTGCGACCGGCGCGGCACGAACACGAACGCGCCGCGGGCCGCGGCGGCCGCGCCGGCGCTCGCGGTGCGCGCAATGGATTCGCCCGCGGGCGCCGACAGCCGCGAGCCCGAGCTGTTCTCGACGGCCGGCGGCCGCGTCATCCTGAGCTGGGTCGAGAAGCGGGGCGAGAAGCGGCACGCGCTGCGATTCGCCGTGCGCGATCCTGCGGGCTGGTCGGAGGCGGGCACGGTGGCCGAGGGCGACGACTGGTTCGTCAACTGGGCCGACTTCCCGTCGGTCGTCGCGCTCTCCGACGGCTCGCTCGCCGCGCACTGGCTGGTCAAGAGCGGGGCGGGGACGTACGCCTACGACGTTCATGTTGCGCGCTCGAAGGACGGCGGGAAGAGTTGGGGCCCGGCGGTCGTCCCGCACACGGACGGGACGCAGACCGAGCACGGGTTCGTCTCGCTGCTGCCGCTCGCGGACGGCCGCCTCGGCGCGGTGTGGGTGGACGGGCGCGAGCTGAGGGACGTGAAGGAGGGGCACGACGAGGAGGGGGGGCCGCTGCCCGTCAGCATGCAGCTCCGCTACGCCGCGATTGACGAGGGCGGCCGGCTCTCGGACGAGGCCGTGCTCGACGAGCGCATCTGCGAGTGCTGCCAGACCTC
>DAIRFV010000362.1:0-5386 GCA_036794905.1 Pyrinomonadaceae bacterium
CGATGACGCGCTGGTCGATGAGCATCTTGATGAGCTCTTCGACGTAGAAGGGGTTCCCCTCGGCGCCGCCGACGACCAGCTCGCGCAGCTCCGCGGGGACGCCGTGCGCGCGGTGCAGAATCTCCTCGACGAGCTGCCGGCTCTCCTTCTTCGAGAGCGGCTGCAAGGTGAGCCGCGTGTGGCGCTCGCGCCCCTCGCCCCAGGCGGGGCGGCGTTCCAGGAGCGCGGGGCGCGCAAGGCACAGCAGCATGACGGGGTCGTGCGCGCAGTGGAGCGCGAGGTAGTCGATGAAGTCGAGCGAGCCGTCGTCGGCCCAGTGGATGTCGTCGAGGTAGAGGACGGCGGGCAGCTCGCGCGCGATGTCGGCGAAGAAGCGCGCGGCGTAGCCGAAGGCGCGGTCGCGCACCTGGCGCGCGTCGTCGCGGATGCCCGAGACGTGCGGGCTCGCGGAGTAGTCGAAGCCGATGAGCTGCCCGATGAAGTGCGCGCGCATCAAGACCTCGGACTCGGGCACGCCCCCGCACATCGAGAGCATGCCGCGCTCCAACTTCTCGCGCGCGACCGCGGGCGCGTCGCTGTCCTGAATCTCGAAGCGGAACGAGAAGAGGTCGCGCACGAGCGAATAGGGGAGCCCCTGGGCGGACTCGCCCGCGCGCGCGTTGAAGACGTACCACACGTCGGGCAGCAGCTCGACCCAGTTGCTGAACTCGTACAGCAGGCGCGACTTGCCGAGCCCGGCGTCGGCGAGCACGGTGACGACCTGAAGCTCGCCCTCCTCGAAGACCGATTCGAGCGTGTCGGTCAGCCGGCGCAGCTCGCCTTTGCGGCCGATCATGCGCGTCTCGATGCCCTCGACGCCGCGCGTCTGCACGCGGAAGGCGCGGCGCTTGGCCCGCTGCACGCGGTAGAACTGGACGGGCTCGGAGCGCCCGCCGGTCTGCAACGACTCGGGCGGCGACACGTCGAAGACGCCGCGGACGTGCCGGTAGGTGTCGTGCGTGATGAGGACGCCGCCGACGGGCGCCTCCTGCTGCAAGCGCGAGGCGAGGCGCACGGGGTCGCCCGTCACCGTCAGCTCGCCCGAGGTCCCGACCTCGCCCAGCAGCACGAGCCCCGTGCTGAGCCCCGCGCGCATGAGCCGCGCCTCCTCGCCCTCCTCTTCGCCGCCCGCGCCGCGCGCCTTCCCCTTCGCGACGAAGGCGAAGAGCACCGACTGCATCTCCAAAGCGGCGCGCACCGCCCGCTCCGGGTCGTCCTCGCGCGCCCCGCGCCCGCCCCAGAGCGCCACGAACGTTTCGCCGACGCGCTTCGTCACCTCGCCGCCGTGCGCCTCGACGACCGAATCCACGAGCGGCCACAGCGCCGACATCAGCTCGCCCACGTCCTCCGCGTCCTGCCCCTCCGTGAGCGACGCCAGGCCCTCGGCGAGGTCCGCGAAGAGGACGGTCAACTGCTTGCGCTGCTCGGTCGTCTGGTGCCTGCGCGCGGCGGGCGGGGTCGAGCGCGCGGGCGCGACCCCGCCGCCCTTACTCTGCGGCGCGGTCGCGGCGAGCGCGCGCTCTCCGTGCGCGGTGTCGGCGCGCAGGGAGAGCAGGCGCGCGACCCGCCTCAGCTCTTCGCGGAACTCACTCGCCGACTGGAAGCGGTCTTCCCGCTTCTTCGCCAGCGCGCGCGCGACGAGGAGGCACGCGTCGGCGGGCACTTCCGGCGCGAGGTCTGAGAGCGGCGGCGGGTCGCCGTGCAGGATGGCGACGACGAGGTCGCCGAAGTTCCTCTCCTCGAACGGCGCGCGCCCCGCGAGCATCTCGTAGAGCACGCAGCCCAGGCTCCACACGTCCGAGCGGCCGTCGAGGTCGAGCCCGCGCACCTGCTCGGGCGACATGTAGGCGGTCGTCCCCAACACGACGCCCGAGGCCGTGTTCACGCGCGCGCTCGTCGGCGCTTCGGTGTCCACGGACGGCGCGGGGTGGAGCTGCTTGGCGATGCCGAAGTCGAGGACTTTAACGTGCCCCTCCTCGTCGAGCATGACGTTCTCGGGCTTCACGTCGCGGTGGATGACGCCCGCGGCGTGCGCCTTCTGGAGCGCGCCGGCCACCTGCGCGCACGCGTCGAGCGCCTCGGCCACGGCAAAGCGCCCGTCCCACATCCGCTCGCGCAGCGTCTTCCCCTCGACGTACTCCGTGACGATGAAGAGGCGCCCGCGCTCCTCGCCGATCTCGTGGACGGTGATGATGTTCGGGTGGTTGAGGGCCGAGGCGGCGCGCGCCTCCTGCTCGAAGCGCCGCACAAGCTCCGCGTCGCGCGCGAACTGCGCGGGCAGCAGTTTGAGCGCGACGCGGCGGCCGAGCCGCGCGTCCTTCGCCAGGTAGACGGTGCCCATCCCGCCCGCCCCGATCTTCTCAAGGATGCGGTACGCGCCGAGCGTGGTGCGGCCGGGCACGATTTCGAGCGGCGTCTGCCCGCCGCCCTTCGGGCGCGCACGCCCGCGCGGAGAGGACTTCGTCGAAGAGGGGCTTGACGGGGAGGGCTTCGCCGCGGCGGACTTGTGCGGGCGCGTCCCGGCCGGCGCGTCGGGCGAGTCCGGCGCCGCGGCCGGGTGCTCGCCGGTCGCGACGAGCGAATCCACCTCGCGCCGCAGCTCGTCGTCGCCCGCGCAGGCGTCGGCGAGGTAGGCGGCCCTGCGCGCCGGCGCGAGCCCCATCGCGCGCTCGTAGATGTGTCTGATCTGCTGAAGTCGCTCGGGCGTCATCGCCTGCGCTTTCACCCGGTGAGATTGTTCGTGGCCGCTGCCGTCGTGCGCCGTCCGGTGGGGTTTAATCGCGAGCGCGCATTGTAGCACCTCAGAGGTGCGCCCGACTGTCCAATCAAAACTGTAAATTTATTTGCACGGCGTGAAACGTTTCGGGCGCGAGCGCCATATATGTTTGAGAGCGCGGGAGAGTCCCGGCGTGGCGTGCGAGAAGGGCCCCACACGCCCGCGACGCCCGGGCGCCAAAGCCCCGCGCGCCTCCCACTACTCACCCCGCAAAGAAGGGGCGGGGTTCCTTAAACAGAGCCCCGCCCCTTCCCTCATCTCTACGCTTCTCCTCAGCCGCGCGGAGTCGTCTGCGCCCGCCGCCTGAGCGCCGCCGCGCGCGACACGGGGACGAGCGCGCCCGCCTCGGGCGGCGACGGCTCGGTCAGGTGCGAGAACTCCTCGGCGTGCGATTGCAGGTAGGAGAAGAAGCGCTCGAACTCGCGCTGCATGGCGTCCATCTTCGCCCGCATGTTGAGGATGATCTCGACGCCCGCGAGGTTGACGCCGAGGTCGCGCGTCAAAGACAGAATGACTTCGAGCCGCGCCAGGTCTTCATCCGTGTAGAGCCGCGTGTTGCCCTCCGAACGCGAAGGCTTCAACAGCCCCTCGCGCTCGTAGAGCCGCAGCGTCTGCGGGTGAATCTCGTACTGCGTCGCCACCGCGCTGATCGTGTATGTCCCGCTCTTCCGTCTTTTCATAGCTGTGAACCGTCAACCGTCAACCGTCAACCGTGACGAAATAACAACCGGCCTTCACTTGTCACGGTTGACGGTTGACGGTTCACGCCTATTCGAGCCCCATCGCCACGCGCGGGTTCTCGGGGTTGAGCTGCGCGTAGCGGCGGAGCAGTTCCTTGGTCTCCTCCGAGATGACCCTGGGGAGTATGACCTGAACTTCGACGAACTGGTCGCCGCGCGCCTGCGGGTTGCGAAGACTGGGGATGCCGCGCTCGCGCATGCGGAACTGCGCGCCCGACTGCGTGCCGGGCGGAATCTTGAGCTGCGCCTTGCCCTCGATGGTCGGCACCTCGATCTTCGCGCCCAGAGCCGCCTCGGCAATCGTCAGCGGCACCTTGACGTAGATGTTGTCGCCCTTGCGCGTGAAGTGCTTGTGCTTGCCGACGTTCGTGATGATGAAGAGGTCGCCCGCGGGCGCGCCCATCCGCCCGCCCTCGCCCTTGCCCGGAATCCTCACGCGCGAGCCCGTGTCCACGCCCGCCGGAATCCTGACCTTCACCGTCTCGGCCTTCGGCACAGTCCCCTTGCCGTTGCAGAGCGCGCACGGCGGGCGGCGCTTGCCCGCCCCGCCGCAGTCGGGGCACTCCTGCGCGAACCTGAGCCGCCCGCCCGCCTTCTGCACCTGACCCGAGCCGTGACACGTCGTGCAGGTGACGGGGTTGCCGCCCGTGTCGCCCGCGCCGTTGCAGCGCGGGCACTGCTCGGAGCGGCTGACCGTGATGTTCGTCGTCAGCCCCGTCACGGCCTCCTCGAACGAGAGCGCGAGCGGCATCTCGATGTCGGCGCCCTTCTGCGGCATCGGCCGCGGCGGCTCCTTCTCGGGCTTCCCGCCGCCGAACAGCTCCGAGAAGATGTCGCGGAACGAGGAGCCGCCGCCCGTCGAAGAGGAGGTCGTCGTGTTGCCCCAGTCGAAGCCCGCGAAGTCGAACGGCACGCCCCCCCCGCGGGCGCCCGCGCCGCCCGCGCCCGGCCCCCCGGCGCCGCGCGCGGCGGCGTCGGCGAGCTGTTCGGAGTAGGAGCCGAAGCGGTCGTAGACCTTGCGCTTCTTCTCGTCGGAGAGCACTTCGTGCGCCTCCGTGATCTTCTTGAAGCGCTCCTCGGCGGCCTTGTCGCCCGGGTTCACGTCCGGGTGGTACTTGCGCGCGAGGCGGCGGTAAGCCTTCTTAATCTCGTCCGGCTTCGCGTCCCGCTTGACGCCCAGCACCTGGTAGAAGTCTTCTTTAGCCATTAGGAAAAGGTTTTGGGTGCTGGGTGTTGGGTGCTGGGAAGAAATAGTCTAAACCAGCACCCAACACCCAGCACCCAGCACCCGCTCTTACTTGTTCTCGTCAACGTCCACGTACTCGGCGTCGATGACGTTGTCGTCGCCGCCGCCGCCGGAGGTCGAGCCGCCGGCCGCGCCGGTGGAGGCGCCCGCCGCGCTGGCCTGCTCCTCGCCGCCGCCCGCCGCCGAAGCCCCGCCCTGGTAGAGCGCCTCGGCCAGCTTGTGCGACGCGGTCTGGAGGTTCGTGAAGGCGTTGTTCAGGCGGTCGGTGCCGCCCTCTTCGAGCGCCTTCTTCGCGTCGGCAATCGCCGTCTCGACCTGCGTCGTGGTCGCGCCGTCGAGCTTCTCCTTGTTCTCGCCGAAGGTCTTCTCGATCTGGAAGACGAGGCCGTCGAGCCGGTTGCGCGCCTCGACCTCCTCGCGCTTCTTGGCGTCCTCGGCCGAGTGCGACTCGGCGTCGCGCATCATCTTGTCGATCTCGTCCTTCGAGAGCCCCGAAGAGGCCGTGATCGTGATCTTCTGCTCGCGCCCCGTCCCCATGTCCTTGGCCGAGACGTTGACGATGCCGTTGGCGTCGATGTCGAACGT
>DAIRFV010000363.1:0-5381 GCA_036794905.1 Pyrinomonadaceae bacterium
AGGGCTCGAAGAAGAGCGCCGTGGTCGAGCCGAGGCTCCCGTCGGCGAAGCCCTTCAAGCCCCCGATGCGCAGCATGTCGCTGCCGAAGGCGCGGCGGACGCCGACGCGCCCGAGCCGCTGCCATTCGGGCAGCGGCGAGACCGCGTACACGCGCGTCTTCAACTCGCCGCGCTCGAGCAAGGTCTGGTAGACGCCCACGTCTTCGCCCGCCGACATGTCCTGCACGCTCGTCACGCCGTGCGCGGCGGCGTGCGCGGTGGCGGCGCGCGCGGCCTCAAGCTTCTCCTCGAAGCTCGGCTCCGGCGCGACCTTCCAGACGTAGCTCATCGCCGCGTCCTTCAGGACGCCCGTCGGCTCGCCCGTCCTGGGGTCGCGGACGATTGTGCCGCCCGGCGGGTCGGGCGTGTCGCGCGTGACGCCCGCGAGCTTCAGCGCGTAGCTGTTGGCGAGCGCCATGTGGTAGTCGAGCCGGTTGACGAAGACCGCGCGGTCGGGCGTGAACGCGTCAATCAACTCCTTCGTCGGCAGCGGCGCGGCCCCGTTGACGCTCGGCCAACGCTCGTGATCCCAATCGCCGCCCGTAATCCAACGCCCCTTCGGCAGTTTTTCGGAGAAGCGGCGGATGCGCTCCGCGAACTCCTGCGGCGTCCCCGCGTCGCGCAAATCCACGCTCGACAACTGGAACCCGCCCGACAAAAAATGCACGTGCGCGTCGTTAAAGCCCGGCAGCACCAGCGCGCCGCGCGCGTCCACCACGCGCGTCCCCGGCCCCGCCAGCGCACGCACCTCCGCGCTCGTGCCGACGTGTGTGATGCGGTCGCCGTGGACGGCCACGGCTTCGGCGCTCGGCCGCGCGGCGTCGAGCGTGCGCACGCGCGCGTTGACGACGACGAGGTCGGCCTCGAACTTCTGTGCGTCGGGTGTGTTTGGGGTGGGGGCTGACATGAGACAGGCGAGAAGGAAGGAGGCGAAGATTGCTCTCATCAACGGAACCGTTCCTGTGTCTGTTGAAGGCGGCCGGGCGCGCGGTGTTATTTAAACGACGGACGCGTAGTGTATCATCGCCCCGTCGCCTTCCGGCAAGAATTTTCCGAAGCACTCGCTGAAGAACCCCGTGGACACGCTCGTCGAAAAGCTGCGCGCGTTGTTGAGGCCCGAGCAGGTCATCTCGGAGCCCGAGGAGCTGCTCGTCTACGAGTGCGACGGGCTGACGCACTACCGGCACAGGCCGCGCGCGGTCGTCTTCCCCGGCTCGACCGAGGAGGTCGCCGAGGTCTTGAAGCTGCTCTCGCGCGAGGGCGTGCCGCTCGTGCCGCGCGGCGCGGGGACGGGTCTGTCGGGCGGGGCGCTCGCGGTCGGCGGCGGGGTCTGCATCGAACTCGCGCGGATGCGGCGCGTGCTGAAGGTTGATGTCGAGAACCGCCTGGCCGTCGTCCAACCGGGCGTCGTCAACGCGCACGTCTCGCGGGCGGTGGCGCGCGAGGGGCTTTACTACGTGCCCGACCCTTCGAGCCAGGGCTCGTGCACCATCGGCGGCAACGTCGGCGAGAACGCGGGCGGCATACACTGTCTGAAGTACGGGACGACGACCGACCACGTCGTCGGCGCGCGCGTCGTGCTCGCGGAGGGGCGCGTCGTGACCCTGGGCGGCGCGGGGGCGGAGGCCCCGGGCTACGACCTGCTCGGCCTCTTCGTCGGCAGCGAGGGCACGTTCGGCGTCGTGACGGAGGTGACGGTGAAGTTGACGCCGGTCCCGCCCTCGGTGCGGACGCTGCTCGCGGACTTCACCGACATCGACGACGCCAGCCGCGCCGTCTCGGCCGTCATCGCCGAAGGGATCATCCCGGCCGGGCTTGAGATGGTTGACGGCGCGACCATCCGCGCCGTCGAGGCGAGCGTCTTCGCCGCCGGGATGCCGCTGGACGCGGAGGCCGCGCTGCTCGTCGAGCTGGACGGGCTCGAAGCGGGCATGGACGAGGAGGTCGAGCGCGTCCGCGCCATCTGCCTCCGGCACGGCGCGCGCTCGGTGAAACTGGCCGACGACGAGGCTGAGCGCAAGCGCCTGTGGGCCGCGCGCAAAGGCGCCTTCGGCGCGATGGGGCGCATCACGCCGGACATACTCATACAGGACGCCGTCGTCCCGCGCTCGCGCCTGCCCGAAGTGCTCGCGGCCACGTACCAGATAGGCGCGCGTCACGGCCTGCGCGTCGCGAACGTCTTCCACGCGGGCGACGGCAACCTCCACCCGCTCGTCTGCTTCGACTCGCGCGACGCCGCGCAGGTCGAGCGCGTCCACGAGGCGGGCCGCGAGATCATGGAGACGTGCGTGCGCGCGGGCGGCACCATCACGGGCGAGCACGGCGTCGGACTCGACAAGAGCGACTACCTGCCGCTCGTCTTCTCCGACGAAGACATGCGCGCGATGTTGAACGTGCGCGCGGCCTTCGACCCCGCGGGGCTCTGCAACCCCGGCAAGATCATCCCCGTGCTCAAGGGCTGCGGCGAGGCGCGCGCCGTCGCGGAGGTGAAGAGCGCCGCGCGCGGCGCGGCCGACGCGAACGGCGTGAACGGCACGTCTGCGCGGCTCAAGACCGAAGCACCGGCCGTCCGCGCCTCGGCGCGCGCCGAGACGAAAACGACTCGCGGGCCGCTCGACCCTTCGGCGGCGCTCGCGGGCGTCGTGGGGCGTGAGCACGTCGGGGTCGTGGCGACGGGCCACGACACGGGCGCGCTCGTCGTCGAACCGGCGACGGCCGAAGAGGTCTGCGAGGTCTTGCGTCTGGCCGAGGCCGAGCGGTGGACTGTCACGCCCGCGGGCGCGTGCACGTGGCTCGACGCCGGCGAAGCGCGCGAGCCCTCAAACATCGTCCTGAAGACGACGCGCATGTCGCGCCTCGTCGAGCACGAGCCCGCAGACCTCGTGGCGACGGCCGAGGCGGGGCTCGCGCTCGCCGACTTCAACCGCGAGGTCGGGCGCGCAGGCCAGTGGCTCCCGCTCGACCCGCCGGGCTCGGCGGGGGCGACGCTCGGCGGCGTGGCGGCGACGGGCACGGCCGGGGCGCAGGGCCTGGGGTACGGCGCGCCGCGCTCGCACGTGCTCGGGATGCGCGTCGCGCTCGCGGGCGGCCGTTTGATAAGAGTCGGCGGCCGAGTCGTCAAGAACGTCGCCGGCTACGACCTCTGCAAGCTCTTCACGGGCAGCCACGGCACGCTCGGCCTCATCCTCGAAATCACCTTCAGGCTGCGCCCCCGCCCGCGGCGCGAGGCGACGCTCGTCACGCGCTCGCGCGACCCGCGCGCACTCCTCGAAGCGGCGCGCGCGCTCGCGGGCTCGCAACTGCTGCCCGTCGCCGTCGAGCTGCTTTCGCCGCCGTTGGCCGGGGAGGTCATCGGGAGCGGAGACGGCGACTTCTGTATGCTCGCGCGCTTCGCCGGGACGGAGGGCGCCGTCGGTTACCAGCTTGGGCGCGCCGCGGAGACAATCGGAGACTTTACGAAGGCGGGCTCGGCCGAACACGTCGAAGACGACGAGAGCCTTTGGGCGCGTCTCTCGTCTGCGCGCCCGCGAGACGGGGGGTCACTCGTCTGGCGCGCGTCCGTCCTCCCGACCGGGCTCGGCGCGTTGCTGGGGCGGCTCGGCGGCGGCGACGACCGCGCGCTGAGGTGGCACGCGGGCGCGGGCGACGGCCGCCTGCGCGTCTTCGACGAAGCGCGGAGTCGAGACGACTCGGTCGTCGGGCTGCGCGCGATGCGCGAGGCGGCGCGCGCCGCGGGCGGCTCGCTCGTCGTCGAGCGCGCGCCCGAAGGGCTCAAGCGAGAACTCGGCGCGTGGGGTCTGTCCGATTCGTCGGCCCTCCTGATGAAACGTTTGAAGGAACAACTCGACCCGTCGGACACCTTCTCGCCCGGCCTCTTCGGCTAGGGGCGGCATCGTTTAGAACAGCAACCTTCTCATGAGCGAACATTCGACACGTTTGGCGGGCGCGCTCGCGGCGGAGGAGCGGAAGCTGCTCGCGTGCGTACATTGCGGGCTGTGCCTTGAGGCGTGCCCGACGTACGTCCAGACCGGCGACGAGAACGACGGCCCGCGCGGCCGCATCTACCTGATGCGCGCGGTCGAGGAGGGCAGGCTCGCGCTCGACTCCGACACGTTCGCGCGGCACATCGACCGCTGCCTGGGCTGCCGCGCGTGCGAGAGCGCGTGCCCGGCGGGCGTCGAGTACGGGCAGTTGCTCGAAGCCGCGCGCGCCAGTATCGCGGCGGGCGGGCGCAAGGACGGATGGACTTCGCGCGCTCTGAGATTCGCGCTGCGACACGTCTGGTCACGCCCGGTACGTCTCAGGTTCGCCTTCGCGCTCGCGCGCGTGTTGCGCGACTCGCGCCTGCCGCACCTGCTGCTCTCGACGAAGCTGACGCGGCTACTTCCCGCGCGCGCCGAACTCGCCCTCGCGCTGCTCGACGGCTCGCGCCCCGCGCCGCCCGGCGACGCTCAAACGTCGAGCGCGGTGGAGTCGCGCGACGAGGCCGGGTCGTCTTCGGCGAAGAGACCGGACGCGCTGCTCTTTGAAGGGTGCGTGACGGAGGGGCTGTTCGCGCGCGTGAACCGCGCGACGGCGCGCGTGCTGGCGGCGAACGGGTGCGGCGTGAGCGCCCCGCGCGGGCAGGTCTGTTGCGGGGCGCTGCACGCGCACGCGGGCGACCTCGAAGGCGCGCGCGGGCTCGCGCGCCGCAACGTCGAGGCGTTCGGCGGCGAAGGCGGCGGGGCGGTCGTCACCAACGCGGGCGGCTGCGGCGCGATGCTCGTCTCTTACGCGCACCTGCTCGCGGACGACCCCGAGTACGCCGCGCGTGCGCGCGACTTCAGCGCGCGCGTGCGCGACGTGAGTCAGCAGTTGGAGGCGACCGGTGTCAGGCGCGCGGACTCTGGCGCCGCCGAAGTGACCGCGACTTACGACGCGTCGTGCCACCTGCTCCACGGGCAGAGGGCGCAGGCCGAGCCGCTGCGGATGCTCGGGCGCGTGGGAGGGCTGCGGCTCGTCCCGCTCGAAGGCGCGGACGTGTGCTGCGGCGGCGCGGGCGTCTACAACCTGCTTGAGACTGAGCTGTCGTCGCGCGTGCTCGGGGAGAAGCTGAAGCACGTCCGCGCGACCGGCGCCGAACTGCTCGCGACCGGCAACGCCGGCTGCCACATGCAGCTCGCCGCGGGCGCACGGCTCGCCGGGCTGAGGCTCCGCGTCGTCCACCCCGTCGAACTGCTCGACGAGTCTTACAGACGCGCCGGGCTCTACAGTGAAGGGAGTAGACGGTAGTCAGTAGTCATTGGAAAGGCATTGCGGCGCGCTCGGCATATGACCTGGGCGCGCCGCTTTGTCTTCCTACT
>DAIRFV010000364.1:0-5367 GCA_036794905.1 Pyrinomonadaceae bacterium
GTGCGGTAGTGCGTCGCGATGGCGCCGACGTAGGCGACCGACTTGACGAAGCGCGTGGCGGCGTCGTCCCCGGCGAACATGCGGCCGCCGTAGCGCCCGGTGAGCGCGGCGACGCGCGCGTACATCCCGGGCAGGACGTCGGCCGGGATCCGCTTGATGCCCTCGCCCGCCTTCGTCTCGCCGCGCACGACGTTGAAGTAGTGGCCGTCGAGTCGGAAGTTCTCCCACATGAAGTCGGCCAGGCGCCCGACCTCGGCGTAGTTCTCGGCGCAGACGACCGTGTTGACGTTGAGGCGGAAGCGTCCGCCGTACTGCTCCTTCAGGGGGTAGAGCGCGCGGATGCATTCGAGCGTGCGCCCCCAGTTGCCGGGCACGCCGCGCACGCGGTCGTGCGTCTCGCCGTAGCCGTCGAGCGCGACGTTGAGGTAGAGGTGCAGTTCGTCGTCGAGCGAGAGCGCGTTATCGACGAGCGCGTACGTGCGCGACTTGAGGAGGCCGTTGGTGGGGATGATGACGCGCCGGACGCCGTTGTGCTCGACGAAGAGGCGTATCACTTCGTCCACGTCCGGCCTGAGCGTCGGCTCGCCGCCCGAGAGCCAGAGGTCTGTAATCTGCGGCATCGTCCGCGAGACGCGCTCGATCTGCTCGAAGGTCAGGTCGCCCGGCCGGTTCAGCTCCTCGTGATAGAAGCAGGTCTCGCACTTCGCGTTGCAGCGCGACGTGACGAAGAAGATGACCGTCCCGAGCCTCCGCTCGCGCCCGGTCGAGCGGAGGAGTCGGACGAACTGTGCGACCTTGTTAGACATCCGGCCTGATAATCTCAGTTTCCGTCGGCGATTTCAATTCGTACCCGATGCCGCGCCAGACGATGCGGCGCGAGAGCCAGGCCGCCCCGGCGTTGTAGAGGAAGAGCGCGGCCGTCAGAGGCCACAGCGTCAGGTGCGCCCATAGGCCAGCGCGCAAACGCCCGTGGTGCTCTTCGAGCACGAGCGCCACCGCGCGCAGACGGAAGAAGGCTTTCCAGAGGCCGAGCAGGAAGATGACCGAGACGACGACGAGCGGCCACACGAACGAAAGCCCCGCGGCCGCGCGGGCGCCCGCGAGCGCGAGCCCGCCGAAGAAGACCGCGACGAAGAGCAGGTTCGAGACGAGCACGAACGCCCACAGGCGCGGCGCGTAGACCCGCGTGATCTTCAACTGGCGCGTGGTGAACTCGAGCAGCTCGGCCAGAGTGCAGTCTTCGACCGAAGGAATCAGGCACGCGGGCACGAAGCGGACGGGGAGTCGCGCCTCCTGCAACGCGCGCGTCAGCGCGTAGTCGTCCGAGACCGTGCCGCGCCAGCGCTCGCTCATCCCGAGCCGCCCGAACGTCTCGGCGCGGACGGCCGTCGAGCCGCCCCAGCAGAAGTTGCTCCCCGTGTTCGCGCCGAGCGCCGAGGCGATGGACGCGTTCCACACCGAGCGCAGTTGCGAGGCGAGCCCGCCGCGCGCGGGCAGGAACCAGCGGTAGCCGGTCGCGGCCCCCGCCGCCTCGTCCGCGAGCGGCGCGACCAGCGCGCGCAGCCAGTCGGCCCGCGCCCGCGCGTCGGTGTCGACGAAGACGAAGACCTCGCTCGACCCGGCCGCCTCCGCCACGGCCGCGCGCAGGTTGTGCACCTTCTGCCCCGTGTCGGTCGCCGGCCCCGCGACGACGAAGCGCGTGCGCGCGACCGTCTCGCCCTCCAACTCCCGGCTCAACTGCCGCGCGATGTCGAGCGCCGGGTCTTCCGCGCGGTCGGAGACGAAGACCAGCTCGTAGGCCGGGTAGTGCTGGCGGAAGAGCGCCAGGAGGTTCAGACGCAGCCCCTGATCCAGCCCGCGGCACGGGACGAAGACCGAGGCGAAGGGCATGTAGAGCGCGCGCGGCGCCTCCGTCTCGCGCCTGAAGAAGTTGAGGTAGCGCACGCCGCCGCGCAGCGAGAGGAGACTTTGCAGGACGACCAGCGCGGCCAGGGTGTAGAAGAGGAGCATGAAAAGAGAGTAGACAGTAGTCAGTAGTCAGTAGCCAGTAGAAACCCCTTCGTTATTACGAACCGTGCGGTTGTCATCCTCAAGTTCCTCAAAGCGGAGCCTACTGTCTACTGTCTACTGACTACTGCTTCTCTCACCGCGCGCAGGTCTGCGCGCGGCCGCCGTCGATGGAGTAGGTGGCGCCGGTGATCCAGGAGGCGCGGTCGGAGGCGAGGAACAGGATGAGGTCGGCGACCTCCTCGGCCGCGCCGACGCGACCCAGCGGGTGCGTCCGTTTAGAGTGTTCGAGGAAGTCGCCGTACTTCTCCTCGGACATGCCGCCGCGCCGGTGAACCTGCGTGACGACGACGCCGGGGTTGACGGCGTTGACGCGGACGCCCTTCGGCGCAAGCTCCAGCGCCGCGCAGCGCGTCAACTGGTCAACGCCCGCCTTCGAGACGCAGTAGGCCAGCACGCCGGGGAAGGCGCGCAGCCCCGTCACGCTCGACACGTTGACGACGTTGCCGGGCCGGCGTTCGAGGTGCGGCGCGGCGAGCTGCATGAGGTGAAAGACCGAGCGCAGGTTGACGTTCATCATCGCGTCCCAGTCGGAGAGCGGCGTCGTCTCGACCGTCCCGTTCGCGATGATGCCGGCCGCGTTGACGAGCACGTCCACTCCGCCCAACGCTTCGACCGCGGTCTCGACGGCGCGGCGCGCGTGCGCCTCGACCGTCACGTCGGCCTGGACTTCGACCGCCTCGCCCCCGCCCGCGCGAATCTCCGCCGCGACCGCGCCCAGCGTCTCCGCGTCGCGCCCGACGAGCGCGACGCGCGCGCCCGCCGCCGCGAACCTGAGCGCCGTCGCGCGCCCGATGCCCGAAGTCGCGCCCGTGACGAGCGCCGCCCGCCCTTCCAAATCGCCTGCCATGGTCAAACCCCCTTGCGTGTCTGTGTGTGTCTGTGAACGCCGCGCGGCTCACCTCCGCGCCACGGCGGCGGGCAGCACCGCCGTGACGACCGACTCGGCGGCCTTGATGAAGGGGTGCGGGTAGACGCCGATGAAGATGATGGCGACGGCGCAGACGACGAGCGCCGCGCGCAGCGGCGCCGAGAGCGAGAGCGGGCGCGCGTCCGCCTCGCGGTCGCCGATGTACATCGCGCGGATGAAGCGCACGTAGTAGTAGAAGCTGACGACCGTGTTCAGCGCGGCCCACCCCGCGAGCCAGTAGTACCAGTTCCGCTCGTCCACCCTCCCGCGCTCGATGACGCCGCTGAAGAGCAGCCACTTGCCGATGAAGCCGCCCGTCACGGGCAGTCCGCCCAGGCTCAGCATGAAGATCGCCATCATCAGCGCGAGCCCCGGCGCCTTCTGCCCGAGCCCCGTCAGGTCGTCCACCTCGTCGCCGACCACGCCCTGCCGGCGGAGCGCGATGAGGACGCCGAACGCGCCGACGTTCATGAAGGTGTAGACGAAGAGGTAGACGACGAGCCCCGCGTAGCCGTACTCGTTCGCCGCGATGACGCCGAGCAGGAGGTAGCCGGCGTTCGAGATCGAGGAGTAGGCCAGCAGCCGCTTCGCGTTCGTCTGCGTCACCGCCGCCCAGTTGCCGACCATGATGGTGACGGCCGCGACGATCCCCAGCAGCGGCGCCCAGTCCACGCGCATCCCGCCGAGGGCTTCGAGGAAGATGCGGGCGAGCAGCGCGAAGCTCGCGGCCTTCGACCCCGTCGAGAGGAAGGCCGTGACGGAAGTCGGCGCGCCCTGGTAGGCGTCCGGCGCCCACATGTGGAACGGCACGGCCGCGATCTTGAAGAAGAGCCCGGCGCCGAGCGCGATCATCGCGAGGATGACCATCGGCCTCAGAGTGGGGCCGGTCAGCTCCTGCGCGGTCGAGACGGCGCGCGCCACCGCCGGGGCGATGTCGCCCAGATTCGTCGAGCCCGCCACGCCGAACAAAAGCGACATGCCGTAGAGCAGGATGCCCGACGAGAAGGCGCCGAGCAGGAAGTACTTCATCCCCGCCTCGTTCGACTGCCGCTCGCGCTTCGTGTAGCCGACCAGCACGTAGAAGGTGAGCGCCATCAGCTCCAGGCTGATGTAGAGCACGATGAGGTCGTAGCCGCTCGAAAGGAACATCATCCCCGTCGTGGCGAAGAGGACGAGCGAGTAATACTCGCCGCGCTGCTCGCCCTCCACGTCGAGGTAGCGCAGCGAGATGGCGATGGTGAGCGCCGCCGCCAGCAGGAAGATGAGCTTGAAGACGACCGCGAACCCGTCCACCTTCACCGTGCCGTAGAACCCCATGAACGACGAGCCCGCGTCCGCCCCCCAGACGAGCCCCCACCCGAGCACGAGGACGGAGGCCCCCGCCAGCGCCGCCGCGCCGAGCGCGAAGTAGCCCACCCAGCGGGCCTTCCGGTACGGCAGCAACACCTCCATCACCAGCGCCACGCAGGCGCACAGCGCAAGGATTATCTCCGGCGCGATCAACTTCAGATCGGCCACGTCGAACAAAGCGGTCGTGGAGGCTTGAAGGAGAAACATAGGATAGCTGTCGGCCCTTGGCTGTTGGCTGTTGGCCGTTGACTTTCAACCGTCCGCTTCTTCGACTGATGCCGAGAGCCAACAGCCAACAGCCAACGGCCAACGGCTTACCTCTTCTCTGCCGTCTGCGGCGCGCGCGCGGGCGCGGGCGCGATGGGGTAGTCGGGGCGGACGTGCTTGACGAGCGCCGCGACCGGCTTCTGGATGAAGTCGATGAAGGGCTTGGGGTAGACGCCGATCCAGAGCGACATGACGAGGAGCGGCGTCAGGTAGGCCCACTCGCGCCCCTTCAGGTCGCGCAGGGACTCGTTCTTCGGGTTGTCGATGTTGCCGAAGAACATCCGCTGGTAGAGCCAGAGCATGTAGCCCGCGTTGAGGATGATGCCGAGGGCGGCCCAGGCCGCCCACCACGGGTTCGCCTCGAACGCGCCCCGCATCGCGAGGAACTCCGAGATGAAGACGCAGAGCAGCGGCAGCCCGATGGCCGTCATCGCCATCGCGAGGAAGACCGCGGCGTAGCCGGGCATCACGTGCGAGAGCCCGCCGAACTCGTTCACCGCCCGCGTGTGCCGCCGCTCGTAGATGATGCCGACGAGCAGGAAGAGCGCGCCCGAGTAGATGCCGTGGTTAATCATGTGGAGCACGGCGCCGTTGACCCCGTTCGGGTTCGCCGCGAAGAGCCCCAGCATCACCACGCCCATCGAGGAGACCGACGAGTAGGCGACGAGCTTCTTCACGTCGCCGTCGCGCTTGACGACGAAGTACATCGCGGCGAGCGCGCCGTAGATGATGCTGATGATGGCGAGGACGACCATCACGTTGCGCACGCCGAA
>DAIRFV010000094.1:0-19521 GCA_036794905.1 Pyrinomonadaceae bacterium
CGCGGCAGCCCTTGTAGGCGACGGCGTTGACGGCGTAGACGAAGTCCTCGTCGCCCGAGACGAGCACGGCCGTGTCGTAGCGGCCCGCGAGCGAGAGCATGTCCACGGCGATCTCCACGTCGAGGTTCGCCTTGCGCGTCCCGTCGTAGAAGGTCTTCAACTCCTTGTGGATGACGCGGAAGCCGTTGCGGCGCATCCAGAGGAGGAAGCCCTGCTGGCGCTCGGCCCCGACATCGACGCCCGTGTAGAAGAAGGCGCGCAGAAGCCTCCCGTCGCCCAGGAGGACGCGCAGGAGCTTGTTATAGTCGATGTCGATGTTGTGGAACCGCGCCGCGTGAAAAAGGTTGTTGCCGTCGATGAAAACCGCCACCCGCCCTCTGTAACCTAACTGCCAGGAGATGTTGTTAGTGGGATCATAATGCATGCGAAAGACACCCCATTCGAGTTTCTGATTCACGAGATTTCAAACATCAGCGGAGCCGCTCAAGGCCCGCCCGCCGCGCGCCGGCAAAATTCAAGACACAAGGCTTAACACGTGACCACTGACCACACGGACGGCGCGACGGCAAGTTATTTAACCACGAACTTTGCCGCCGCGCCAACAGGAGGGGGAGGAGGCAGTAGGCAGATGGCAGTAGGCAACCGCTCCGCGTGACTATAATTGAGGAATTAACTCGGAGGTCTCGACAGCGGCACTCTCAACTGCCGACTGCCATCTGCCTACCGCCTACTACCTGCTGCTTTCCACCGCCGCGCCGAGCACGTCGCCGGTGGCGGCGTCCACGTAGACGAGCAGAGGGGCTTCGCCGCCGCCCGCGGCGACCTCCCAGGCGACGTGGAGTTCGAGCGCGGGGGCCTCTGCGTCGCGCCGGACGGGGAAGACGACGAGCTGCCGGGCCGCGGCCGGTTCGGGTTGAGAGAGCGTGCGCGTCTGTTGCGCGCCCGCGCGGTCGTTGTAGGTGACTGTGCGGTTGGCGAGGGCGGCGGCGGCCTGCGCGGCGGTGACGGTCTTCGGGACGGCGGCCAGCGTGCGGCCGAGCCGTTCGGCGTCGGGGACGGCCGTGCTCGACAGGCCGGTGACGCGGAGGTCGGGCGTGAAGGTCACTTCGACCGCGCCGTAGCCGTTGCGCAGCGGATATGGGAAAGGGTTCTGCTGGTAGAGCGCGCGGCGCGACCCGCCGCCCGCCGCGGCGTCCGACACCTCGACGAGCGAGACGTGCTTGAGGTCGATGCCGAGCAGCGGCGCGGCCGTCGAAAGGAAGCGGCGCAAAGACTCGCGCGTCTCCTCCTCCGTGCGGGTTTGCCCGCCCTCGGCGATGACGAGCGGGAGTCGCGGGAAGTCTCGCAGCCCCGCGGGCAGGGCCGCGAGCGTCGCCGTGACGGGGCGCAGGTCGGGCGTCGGAGACGCGCCGGCGGACTGCTCGCCGACGACCGTCTTCCAGTTGGCGAGCGCGGCCGTCCGGCGTTCGTCGCTCGCGGCGAGGACTGCGAACGGCGGCGGCTCGTTCCCGCGCGGGCGCTCCGCGCCGGCCGGCCTCGCCGCCGACGCGCACGCGCCGAGCACGAAGGCCAGCGTGTTGAGAACGACGGCGCACACGATCCTCTGGGCGTAAGTCATGGTCAGCGCGGGGTCTCTCGGGCAAAATGTTGAAGGGGAAACTTGCGACAGGGATTATACTCAAGAACGTGCGCGGGGCAATCGGTTTCACACGGCTGTTAAGATAAGCCGGAGGCGCGGAGGATAATTTGTCGGGCGAGGGTGACGCGGAGAGGTTCGGCGGGTTCGACGCACGCGACGGCGGAGCGGTGCGGCCGTTCGCGCCCGACCAGTTGGTGGCGTGCGAGGAGTGCCTGCGCGCCAACGCGCCGACGCGGACGGCGTGCCTCTACTGCGGCGCGGCGCTCCCGCGGACGAAGCAGGGCGCGGCGCTCTTGCGGCCCGCGCTGAAGAAGCTGGAGGAGTGGGAGCAGGGCTTCAACGTCGTCACGCTCGCGCGCGGGGCGGGCGCGCTCACGTCGGACGCGGCGGAGGAGGCCGCGTCGCTTTTGCGCCTCGACGTGGGCGGGCTCAAGGAGATCGTCGTGCAGGGTCGCGCCATGCCGCTCGCGCGCTCGGCCTCGGCCGACGAGGCGTGGCTCATCGTCGAAAGACTCCGCGAACTCGGGCTCGGGACTGAGGTCTTCCCCGACGAGGTGCTGGCGCGGCGTCCCGCGCGCGCGCGCGCGTTCGAGTTTGAAGAGGACGCGCTCGTCTGTCGCGCCGGCCCCGAGGCCGAGCCGCGGCGCGTGCCCTGGTCTGAGGTCGTGCTGCTCGTCACGGGGCGCGTCGTGTCGAGGCGCGTCGAGGTGGCGGAGCGCAAGCGCGGCCTCGGCAGCCGCAGCGAGACGGTCGAGACGCGCGAGCTTGCGTCGGACGAGGCGGTGCTCGACCTCTACACGTCTTCCGTTGACGAGCACGAGGCGCACGGCGCGGGCGGCGCGGGCTTCCGGGTCATGTCGGGCGGCTTCGACTACTCCTGCCTCGGCGCGCGCAAGGGGCTGGTCGCGGTCGCGAACTTCGACGCGCTCGTCTCGGCGCTGCGGGAACGCGCGCCGTCGGCCGTGCGCGACGAGGCGTACGCGCGGCTGCGCCCGCTGCTCTCGGACGTGTGGCCGTCGGTCGAGCGCACGGAGTCGCTCGGGCTCCGCCGCGACCGCCCGGGGCGCTACAACACGGAGGCCGTGACGACGGTCAGCAACGAGACACAGTTCACGCGCTACGCGCGGCTGCGCCACCTGCTGGTGCTGCGCGCGCGCGCCGAGAGATCATGAAACATCACGGGGGAGACAAGCGCGGGCAGGGTCGCCGCGCCGAAGGGCGCGAGCGAAGGCCCAACAACCGCGGCGGCGAGTCGCCGGGCGAGCGCGTGGCGCGCGCCTTCTCGGGCGAGGACAGGCGCGAGCGCCCGCCGCGCGCCGCACAGGTCGAACGCCCGCCCTTCAAGCGCCCGGGCGAGCCGCGCGAGCCCGCACGAACTTCGGTTGAGCCGCGCGAGCCCGCGCGTCGTCCCGAGGTCGCGGACGACGGCGCGCAAGTCTTCGGCGTGCAGCCCGTGCTCGAAGCCCTGCGCGCGGGCGCGCGACCCATCGAGCGCCTGACGCTGGCCGAGGGCGCGCACGAGGTGAGGCTGCGTGAGATTCTTGAGATCGCCCGTTACGCGGACATCCCCGTCCGGCGCGTGCCGCGCGCGGAGCTGCAACGCCTCGCCGCGGGCGCCAACCACCAGGGCGTCATCGCCACCATCGCCGCGGCTCACTACACGCACGCCGACGATCTCCTCGACCGACTCGCCGCGCGCGTCGGAACCCCTGACCCGCCGCTCGCGGTCGTCCTCGACGGTGTCGAAGACCCGCGCAACCTCGGCGCGGTCATCCGCACGGTCGAGTGCGCGGGCGCGCACGGCGTCTTCGTCCCCGAGCGGCGCGCGTCGGGTCTGACGGAGACGGTGGCGAAGGCCGCGGCCGGCGCGCTCGAATACGTGCCCGTGGCGCGCGCGGCCAACGTGGTGCGGCTGCTGGAGGAGTTGAAGGGGCGCGGCGTCTGGACGGTCGGCACCGCGGCCGGGGCCGACCTCTCTTACACGGACTGGGACTGGACGCAGCCCTGCGCGCTCCTGCTCGGCGGCGAGGGCGAGGGGCTGCGGCGGCTCGTGCGCGAGCGCTGCGACGTGCTCGTCAGTATCCCTTTGCGCGGACAGATAGAATCGCTCAACGTCTCGGTCGCCGCCGGCATCGTCCTCTACGAAGCCTTCCGCCAGCGAACCGCGAGGCGCAAAGAGGCGTACGACGAAGACAGAGTGATAAGTGATGAGTGATGAGTAAAGAAGGTGCTGGGTGTTAGGTTTTGGGTTTAGGGCTTTGTCTTCCCCGGCACCTAACACCCGGCACCCGACACCCTCTTTTACTCATCACCCTTGAGGAGGTTCACAGCATGTTCTGTCCGAAGTGCGCGACGCCGAACGCGGACGACGCGAGGTTCTGCCGGTCTTGCGGTACGGACATCGGGCTGGTGTCGCAGGCTTTGAGCGGGGCGCTCGCCGAGCGTCTGACCGTGGCCGAGGACGAGACGCGTGACGGCCGTCGCCGTCGCCACAGGGGCGACCGTCCGCCGAGCATCGAGCGCGCGTTCAGGGGCATCTTCATGGGGCTGGCCTTCGTCTTCATCGCCTTCGCCGTCAGGACGTGGGCGCCGGCCGGCAACATCTGGTGGTTCTGGATGTTCATCCCCGCCGCCTTGAACCTCGCCGACGGCGTCTCGACCTACCTGCGCCTCACGAGCGAAGGGAAGAGGGGCGGCGCGCAGACCTACATCCCACAGCAGACGGCCGTCCCGCCTCCGCGACCCGTGAGCGCGCTGCCGCCGCGCGACACCGGCGAGATGCTCCCGCCGCCCAGCGTCACCGAAGGCACCACGCGCCACCTCGGCGTCCCCGTCGAGCGCAAGCGGGGCGAGGGCTGAGCGCGCCCGCCGCCGTGTGATAGTCTTCAAAGGTCATGCAAAGTGATAGAGAGACCGGCGGGGGGCGCGTCTGCGTCCCCGTCTGCGTGCGCCGTGCGGATGAGCTGCGGCCGTCACTCGAACGCGCCGCGGAGTTCGGCGACATCGTCGAGCTGCGCCTCGACTGCCTCGAAGCGTCTGAGCTGGGCGCGGCGCGCGCGCAGCTCGGCGCGCTCCTCAACACGGCGGGCCGGCCGTTCATCATCACCTACCGGCCGCAGGAGCAGGGCGGCGGCGTCCGTCTGAGTCTCGCGGAGCGCGCGGCCTTCTGGCGCGACGCGCCGCAGTGGCTTCGCGGCGCGTCCGCGCACGGCCGCGCTTTCGTTGACGTTGAGTTAGACCTGCTTGAGTCGCCGCACGCGGAGTCTTTGGGCGCGCTCTTCGAGAACTTCACCGTCATCTGCTCACATCACGACTTTCAGGAGACGCCCGCCGACCTCGAACGGATTTACGAGCGCACGGCGCGCACGCGCGCAGGTATCTCGAAGCTCGCGACGCGCGCGAACTCGATTACGGACAGCATCACTCTCATGCGTCTGCTCGAACGCGCGCGGCGCGAGGGGCGCGACTGTATCGTCGTCTCGATGGGCGCGGCCGGCGTGCTGACGCGCGTGCTCGCGCCGGCCTTCGGCGCGTTCCTCACCTACGGCTCGCTCGACGCGGAGCAGGCGACCGCGCCCGGGCAGATCGACGCGCGCGAACTGCGCGGCCTCTACCGCGTCCGCGGCTTGAGCGAGGAGACGGCCGTCGCCGGCCTCGTCGGCTCGTCCGTCGGCCACTCGCTGTCGCCGTACACGCACAACACGGGCTTCGCGTCGCTCGGGCTCGACGCCGTCTACCTCCTGTTCGAAGTCGAAGACCTGCCCGACTTCGTCAGGCGCATGGCCGACCCGCGCACGCGCGAGCTGCGCTGGAACCTGCGCGGCCTGAGCGTCACCGCGCCGCACAAGCAGGCCATCATCACGCACCTCGACACGGTCGCGCCCAACGCCGCGCGCGTCGGTGCGGTCAACACCGTCGTCATCTCGGAGGAGCGCGGGCTCGAAGGCTACAACACGGACGCCGACGCCTCGGTCGTTGCGTTGGATGGGTTAGTGGAGATGCGCGGCGCGCGCGTCGCGGTGCTCGGCGCGGGCGGCGCGGCGCGCGCACTGCTGTGGGCGCTCGGCGAGCGCGGCGCCCGTGCAACGGTCTTCGCGCGCGACGAGGAGCGTGGACGCGCGGTCGCCGAAGAGTTCGGCGCAGACGCGGCGCGGCTCGAAGGCGCGCGCTTCGAGGGCTTCGACGTGGTGGCGAACGCGACGCCGCTCGGCACGTGCGGCGCTAAAGAGACGGAGACGGCGGCCACCGAGGCGCAACTGCGCGGGGCGCGCGTGGCTTACGACCTCGTCTACAACCCCGCCGAGACGCGCTTCCTGCGAGAGGCGCGCGCGGCCGGCTGCCAGACCGTCGGCGGCTTGCGGATGCTCGTCGCGCAGGCCGAGGAGCAGTTCCGCCTCTGGACGGGGCGCGTGCCCCCGCCCGGCGTCATGCGGGCCGCGGCGGAAAAGAAGTTATTCGGAGAATAGGAGAAGATGTCAGACGCCGGATGTCAGACGTTAGTTAAAGACAAGCTGACTCTAACTAACATCTGACATCCGGCATCTGACATCTGTTTTATGGAGCGTTACAGCAGACAGATTCTGTTCGAGGGCATCGGCGAGGAAGGGCAGCGGCGTCTGCGCGCGTCGCGCGCGCTGGTCGTGGGTTGCGGCGCGCTCGGGTCGGCGCAGGTCGAGATGCTTGCGCGCGCGGGTGTGGGTCAACTGCGGGTCGTTGACCGCGACTTCGTCGAGGAGTCGAACCTGCAGCGGCAGACGATGTTCACGGAGCGCGACGCGCGCGAGCGGGTGCCGAAGGCCGTCGCGGCGGCGCGCAGAATCGCGGAGATCAACTCCGATGTCGTGTGCGAGGCGGAGGTCGCGGACGTGAACCAGTCGAACGTCGAGCGGCTGGTCGAGGGCTGCGAGGTCGTGCTGGACGGGACGGACAACTTCGCGACGCGCTTCCTCATAAACGACGCGTGCGTCAAACACGGCGTCGCGTGGGTCTACGGCGCGGCCGTCGGGAGTTACGGCGTGACGCTGACCGTCAGGCCGGGCACGACGCCTTGCCTGCGCTGCGTCTTCCCCGAAGTGCCGGCCGCGGGCACGGCGCCGACGTGCGACACGGCCGGCGTCATCATGCCCATCATCGCGGTCGTCGCCGCGGTGCAGGTCACAGAAGCTCTCAAACTCCTGGCGGGCCGGGTCGAGAGTCTGCACGGGCGCCTGATGCAGTTCGACGTGTGGCGCAACGAGTGGCGAAAAATCAGCCCGGGAGGGCGAGTTCCCGACTGCCCGACTTGCGGGCTGCGGCGGTTCGAGACTCTGGAGGCGGAGGCGGGCGGCCTGACGACAGTTCTGTGCGGGCGCGACGCCGTGCAGGTCTCGCCGCACGGGGCGACCGCGCTCGACCTCGACGCGCTGGCGGCGCGTCTGCGCGGCGCGGGCGAGGTGAAGGCCAACGACTACCTCGTCCGTCTGCGCGCGGGCGCCTACGAGCTGACCGTCTTCCGCGACGCGCGCGCCATCGTGCGCGGGACGGACGACCCCGCGGTGGCGCGCTCCGTCTACGCGCGTTACGTGGGGACTTGAGCGGCGCGTTTTGTGGCGGGACGTGGTTTCGTGCGCGGGGCTTTCGGGGTATGATTCATGTAGGCGTGCGCGGGCGAGAGGTCGCCCCGTCCTAGAGGCGCCGCCGCGAGATTGAAAGCTAACCTTCATACTTGATGACAAACAGACGCATGCCCCTTCGCACTCTTCGACTCTTCCTCCTCTCGTCAGCAGTCTTCAGCTTCGGCGTCTTGAAAGCGCAGGCCGGCGGCCCCGTCGTGTGGGAGACCGACTCGCGCTCGCAGCTCCTCGTCGGCGAGTCGCGCGGCGTCTCCGTCACCGACACGGGCGCGCTGATGCTCGCGCCGCGCTTCACGCAGGTCTTCGACACCGAGCAGGCTTACGTCTGGTCGAGCGCGGCCGACCCGGCGGGGAACGTCTATCTGGGGACGGGGCACGACGGGCGCATCTTCCGCGTCACTGCGGACGGGCGCGGCGCGCTGCTCTACGACGCGGCCGAGCTGGACGTGACGGCGCTCGTGGTGGGGCGCGACGGCGCGCTCTACGCGGGCACTTCGCCCGACGGCAAGGTCTACCGCATCACCGCCGACGGCAAGGCCGAGGTCTACTTCGACCCGCCCGACAAGTACATCTGGTCGCTGGCGCTGCTGCCCGACGGCGCGCTCGCAATCGGCACGGGCGACACGGGCAAGCTCTACCGCGTGAGCGCCGCCGCGGCGAAGCCCGAGACGGCGCTCCTCATCGACACGAACGAGACGCACGTCATCTCGCTCGCGGTGGACAGGCAGGGGAACCTGCTCGCGGGCACAGACCCGGGCGGGCTCGTGCTGCGCGTCTCGCCGCAGGGCAAGGCGTTCGCGCTCTTCGACTCGCCGCTGCGCGAGATACACGCGCTCTCTCTGGCCGCCGACGGCTCGCTCTACGCGCTGGCGCTGAGCGACGCGGCCACCGGCTCGCGCACGTCTTCGACGACGACCACGACGACCTCCGTGAGCGCCGCCGCGGCCGGCGGCACCGTGACGGGGACGGTGACGACCGACGACGGTTCCACCGCGCAGGCCGTCGCCTTCGGCGCGCAGGCGCAGACGCCCGCACGCAGCCGCAACGAGTTGACGGGCGCGCGCAGCGCCGTCTTCCGCATCGCGGCCGACGGCGGCGCGGACGTGCTCTGGAGCTCGCAGACGGTGACGGCCTTCTCCGTCGCGGCCTCGCCGCGCGGCGGGGGCGTACTCGTCGGCACGAGCGACAAGGGGCGCATCTACTCCGTGACCGACGACGGGCGCGACACTCTGCTGCTGCAGTCGAGCGAGGATCAGATCTCCTCGTTCGTCGTCCGCGGCGCCGAGGTCTTCGCGGCCTCTTCGAACCAGGGCAAGCTCTTCCGCCTGGGCGCGGAGCAATCGGCCGAGGGCACTTACGAGTCGCCCGTACGCGACGCGAAGTTCGTCGCCTCGTGGGGGCGCGTCTGGTGGCGCGGCCGCGGGCAGGTCGAGTTGCAGACGCGCACGGGCAACACCGAGCGCCCGGACATGACGTGGAGCGATTGGAGCGCGCCATATAAAGAACCGTCGGGCGCGTCGGTGTCGAGCCCGCGCGCGCGCTTCATACAGTGGCGCGCCGTGCTGCGCCCCGCGGGCGGCACCGAGCCGCGCGTCGAGTTCGTCAGCCTCTCGTACCTGCCGCGCAACGTCGCGCCCGAGGTGTTGCAGATTCAAGTCCTGCCGGTCGGCATCGCGCTCCAGTCGGCGGTGCAGGTGCAGGTTGACCCGAACATCGAGGCGTCGGGGCTCGACCCCGCGCTCATCGGGCCGCAGGTGCAGATACCGCCGCGCCGCACGTTCCAGCGCGGCGCCGTCTCCTTGCAGTGGCAGGCCGAGGATCGTAACGGCGACCAGTTGCTCTACACCGTCTACTACCGCTCGGTCGGCGAGGCGACGTTCCACCTTTTGAAAGAGAACCTGCGCGACAACTTCTTCTCCGTGGACGGCGCGGCGCTCGGCGACGGCAGTTACGTCTTCAGGGTCGTCGCCTCGGACGCGCCCGAAAACTCTCTGGGTCAGGCGCTGGCGGGCGACCGCATCAGCGAGCCCGTGGACGTGGACAGCACGCCGCCGGTCGTGCGCGCCGAAGGCTCCCCGCAGGCCGGCCCGGACGGGCGCGCGCGCGTCCGCTTCGCGGTCGAGGATGCCGCGGGGCGCGTGCGCCGCGCGGACGTGTCAGTGGACAGCGGCGAGTGGCGCGCGGTCTTCCCCGAGGACGGCATCGCCGACGGCCCGCGCGAGACTTACGCGCTCGAACTGCCGCTTGAGGGCGCGGGCGAGCACACGATTGCCCTGCGCGCCATCGACGGAAGTGGCAACGTGAGCAGCGCCAGAATCGTCGTAAGACGTTGAAAGTCGGGCGCCGTGGGTTCAAAACCGGACGGCGCGGCGATTCGCACCAGAACGCTACACGATACGGTGCGACCCCCGACCATACGGTGCGAGTCGCCCCCCCTGCCGTAACACTTAGGCCGCAAAAGGCTTGCCCCGGAGGGGCGGCGGCCGTGGCACTGGCCTTGCAAACTTGAGTCGGCGAGACTCGCGCGTCTCTCCTTCTCCCTCCCGTGCGCGACAGGGAACATGAGGAGGCAAAGAGCAGGAACCATGACGTTGTTAAAGAAGTTCATTATTGCGTTTATCGCTGCATGCGTGCTCGCCGTCGGCGCGATGGCGTTCGAGCCGCAGAAGGGCCGCGATAAGCCGCCGCCGCCGAAGCAGCCGATCGACGTGAAGAGGCCGCCGAAGGGAGAGCCGCCGCCCCGCGACAACAACAACAACAGCGGCAACAAGGGCAACCAGGACGGCAAGCGCGGGGGGAAGCCCTGAGGCAGTAAAGGTTGAGAGCGTCGCCCCGACCCCCTTCGGGGGCACGCCATTCAAGGAGACGTGGCCCGCAGGGGCCACCGAGACAGCGGGCGCGCCGGAGGAGGCGATTACTTCCCCCCGAACGGCGCGCCTGAATCTTTTCCCAAGGGGGTAGTAAAGCAGTGAAGTTCAAAATCTTCAGGGTCGGAATTTTCGCTTTGACTTTGTGGGTCGCACTCTTCTCGCCGCTCGTGGGCGAGGCCGGCGCGCAGTGGCGGCGCAGGTCCGCGCCCGCGCAACAGCAGAGGGGCGTTGACCCGCGGCTCGTCTCGCTCGCACAGCAGTACTCGGGCGACCGCTTCGAGTTCGAGTCGCAGACGCCGCGCGGCGTGCGCGTCTACTCGGTGAGCCGCCCGCGCGCCGAGGCGCTGCGCGCCATCGACAGCGGGCTCACGGAGTTGTTCGCCATCGCCGCCCGCCGCGGCTACCGCCAGCGCCTGAACTACTCGGACTACACGGTCTTCATCGGCCGCGCCGACCGCCAGCGTGACTCTTCGGGCGCGTACTCGCCCGACATCGCCGTGGGCGCGGCGCAGTACAGGGGGAGCGTCTACGACAAGGGCGGTTACGTCTACGCCGCCGGGATGGTGCTCTCGATGGAGCCGGGCGCCTTCCTCATCGGCGAGCACGACCGCGACTTCAACCGCATCCACAACGTCGCGCGCTACGAGGGCGAGCACATCATCCTCTACCACAACGACCGCCGCCTCTATCAGCAGACCTACGACCACAGCCGCGGCGGCGGCCACCCGATTCTTCAGTAGGCAGTAGACAGTAGGTTAAAACGATTACGGCGGGCGTTGGGAGTAATCCTCAACGCCCGCCGTGGTTTTCTACTGCCTACTGCCTACTGCCTACTTCTCTCTCCCCCTCACCTCGTCGTGCTGGCGGAGATGACGACGACGACGCTCTTGTCGGCGATGCTGGTGGTGCCGGCGACGACGCGCTCGCCCTCGCGCAGCGAGACGGGGTTGTTGAAGCCGACGGGCTCGTAGACCAGTTTGTCCCCGCCGAGCCAGAGCGGCACTTTCATCTCCATGTTGAACTGCCCGATGCGCAGACGCGTCTGCGCGCCCGCGCCTTCGAGCGAGACGGCGTTGAGGTTGTAGCTGTAATAGACCGGGTTCTTACTGGCCGGCGTGTCATTCGTCAGCCGGAGGTCGGCGACGCCCCTGTTCCAGTTGGTGCTCTGCCCGTCCTTGCCGCGCACGATCTGCGAGCCGATCAGGCTGAAGTTCTTGTAGCCGAGCGAGGTCTGGAGCTGTTTGACCACTTCGGCCAGTTCGGCCGGGTAGCGGTTGGCGACCGCCTCGTCGTTCGAGGCGATGAGCATGTGGACGTGGAACTCGACCGAGGGGCGCGAGGGCTCGGGCGTGTCGAGGCGGCGGATGGCCTCCTCGATGACGGCGATGTTCTCGGGGAAGTCGCGCACCGAGATGGTGCGGAACTCCGGGTTGGCCGAGACGACCGCGCCGCGGAAGCCGCTCGTGAGCGGCGCGAGCACGCGCACGAGGCCCTGCGGGTCGCGGTTCTTCACGTCGAAGACGCGGTTCTGAAACATCTTCTGCGTGACGAAGTTGTCCTCCGGCCTCGGCGCCTCGGCCTGCGCGAGCGCCCCGGGCGCGGCGAGGAGCAGGAGGGCGAGGGCGAGGAACGTTCTGTGTCTGGGTTGGTGCATAGTCTCTCCTTCTTCTGGGGGCCAGGCTGAACGACCGACGCTCGCCTGCCTTACACGCGGCCACGCACTAAAGGTTTCATAAGTATCAACGGGTCAGTACCAACTGCGGTAGCGGGTGGTACTGACCCGTTTGAAAAGTGGTGGACGCGGTGCGATGCCGCACGTACAATGCCCGCACTGGCCGCCCCGTCCGCGCGGCTCAGCCGAATACCCATCCATTCTTGAAAGGACTTGAAGGCCCCATGTCGAAAGACCGTTTGATGCGCGGAGTCGTGTGCGCGGCCTTCGCACGCGCCGCGTCTCTGGTGCCGTGGGGGCACGCGGCGCGCACCTCGGCGCAGGGGCCGCCGCACGTTGGAGACAAGCCCGGCGTCCCCGTCGAAGACGCCGTCTTCGAGATGCCGAAGCAGTGAGGGAGTAGACAGTAGACAGTAGAAAAACCTTTCGACGCCCAACCCTATGATTGTCATCAACAACCTCCGCAAGCGGAGACTACTGACTACTGACTACTGACCACTGACTACTGACTACTGACTACTGACTACTGACTACTGCATTCCACCCATGCGACGAATCGATCTCACCAAGGCGCAGGCCGCGCGGTCGTCCACGATCAGGGACATCAACCGGCAGTTCGTGCTCAACTACATACGCGACCGCGAGCCCATCTCGCGCGCGGAGATCGCGCGCTCGACCGAGCTGCAACGCTCGACCGTCTCGACCATCGTCGAGGAGCTGAAAGCAGAGGGGCTCATCGAGGAGATCGGCGCGGGCGCGTCCACGGGCGGGCGCCGCCCGACCCTGCTTCGCCTGCGCGCCGCGGGCGCGACCGCCATCGGCGTGGACATCACGCCCTCTTCAACCACCATCGCCACGAGCGACCTCGCCGGCCGCGTCGTCGCGCGCGAGCGCTTCGAGAACAGCCCGCGCCCGGACGAGCTGGCCGCGCACGTCATCGAGCGCGTGCGCGTCATCGCCGGGCGCGAGCACCAGGGCGCCATCGCGGGCGTCGGCATCAGCCTGCCGGGCCTCGTGGACACGGGGCTCGGGCGCGCCATCTACATCCCCTTCTTCCGCTGGCGCGACTGGCCCATCGCCGAAGAGATCGGGCGCGCCACGGGGCTCAAGGCGTTCGTGGACAACGACGCCAACGCCGCCGCGCTCGCGGAGCTGTGGTTCGGGCGGCCCGAGGTGAGCGGCGCGCGCGACTTCATCCTCGCGCTCGTCGCCGAGGGCATCGGGACGGGGATCGTCTTCGACGGTCAAATCTATCGCGGCGAACGCGGCGCGGCCGGCGAGTTCGGCCACATGATCGTGGGTCAGGATGCGCCCGTCGCGTGCTCCTGCGGCAACCGCGACTGCTGGGAGGCGTTCGCCTCCGAGCGCGCGGCCGTCGCGCGGTACATGAGCAACGCGGGCGACAGCGTCCCCATCCTCTTCAACGAGGTCGTCGAGCGCGCGCTCGGCGGCGAGCAGGCGGCCATCGACGCTCTGACCGAGACGGCGCACTACCTCGGCATCGGCATCTCGAACCTCATCGTCGGGCTCTCGCCCGAGACGGTCATCGTCGGCGGCCAGATCACGCGCGCCTGGCCCATCATCGCGCCCTCGCTCGAAGAGACCATCCAGCGCAGCATCCGCCGCGGCCTCCCCTCCGCGCGCATCGTCGCCTCGACCCTTTCGGAGCCCACGCTCCTCGGCTCGCTCAGCCTCGTCCTCGCCAGCAAGTTCGGGCTGGCCGAAGCCTGACCGCGTAAATTTGAGCCGTTGCCGCCACGACGGAGAGTTAACAACTCAGGAGGTTCTACTGACGTGAGACAACTACTCTGTCTGTCGCTGCTCTTCTTCGCGTGCGCCGCGCCGGCGCTAGCTCAGGAAACTTCCGACAGGGAGCAGAGGGGCTTTAAAGGGCTGGTGAAGACCGTCCGAACGAAGTCGGAAGGCTTAGCGCAGGCGATGTCAGCGCCCGGTAAAGTCGTCCCCGAAATCAACCAGGAGACCACCTTCGACAGGGATGGGCGCAAAGTCGAGGAGGCACGCTATGAGCCGGACGGAAAGCTGTACAGGAGGAGCGTTTTCACCTACGACGACGGGGTGAAAACGGAGGAGAGTTATAAGCCGGACGGGACGTTGCATCACCGGATAATCACGAAAAAAGAGTTTGACAAAGCGCGCGGGACTAGCAGGACGATGGTGACTGGCGAAATGATCGGGGACGGCATGTTCTACTCGGAGATGGTCAACAAGTACGACTCGCAAGGGCGCTTGGTCGAGGGTTCGAGCTTCGACCGGGAAGGGAAGTTGCAGGGCCGGAGTGTGTGGAGGTACGGCGCGGGCGGCGGGATCGAAGAGTTCGTGTACTACGACGGCGCGGGCGCAGTCCGCCGGCGAACCGTGTGGATTCCGGAGGGGGCGCGAACCTTCGTCTACGGGGACGACGGCGCGCTGGTGTCTACGGAGACGCAGAGGCGGCAGGTCTGCGCGGAGTCAGACCAGTACGGCAACTGCAAGCGCGCGACGACGGCGCAGTCAATCAACAGGGGCGGGAAGGTCGAAGAGTTTACCGTCGTCACCACGTACACTTTCACTTACCACTGACGGCCGTTAACCACTGATGCTTACAGCCGAAGTTGTCATCATCGGGGGCGGCGTCGTCGGCGCTAGCGTGGCGTACCACCTCGCGGCGCGGGGCGTGCGCGACGTGTTGGTGCTGGAGCGCGGCGCGGCGCCGGGCGCGGGGAGCACGGGGCGCGCGACCGGCGGCTTCCGCGCGCAGTTCGGGACCGAGGTCAACATCCGGCTCTCGCTCCTCTCGCGCGAGAAGCTGCTGCGGTTCGGGGAGGAGACGGGGGTCGATCCGGGCTTCCGGCAGGCCGGCTACCTCTTCGTCGCAAGCTCCCCTTCAGAGCTTGCGGAGCTCGTCTCGACTCAGACAATGCAGCACGAGTGCGGGCTCGCGGAGGCGCGCGCGTTGGACGGGGAGGAGGTCGCGCGTCTGAACCCGGCCGTGAATCTCGAAGGCGTTGCGGGCGGGGTCTATTGCCCGGCGGACGGCTTCATACGGCCCCTGGAAATACTGCGCGGCTACACGGAGGCGGCGGCGCGTCTGGGCGCGCGTTTCCTGTACGGCGTCACGGTCGAAGGCGCGCGCGCGGGCGTGGGGGGGAAGACGGGGACGTTGTTGACGACCGGCGGCGAGGTCTCGGCGGGCGCGTTCGTGAACGCGGCGGGCGCGTGGGCGGGCGAGGTCGCGCGGCTGCTCGGGACGGAGGTGCCCGTCAAGCCTCTGCGGAGGCAGGTCGCCGTCACGCGCCCCACAGACCTTCTGCCCGAAGGGATGCCGATGACAATCTTCGTCGGCGACGGCTTTCATCTGCGCGTGCGGGACGGGCGGGTGCTGCTGCTCTGGCCGGACGAGCCCCGGGCTGAAGACCCGTTTGCGACGGGCGTCGATGCAGAGTGGCTGAGGACAGTCGTCTCGAAGGCGCACGCGCGCGTGCCTCGTCTGCGCGGGGCCGAGATAGACGGCGGCGCGTGTTGGGCCGGGCTCTACGAGATGTCGCCCGACCGTCACGCGCTGCTGGGTCGCGCCGAAGGACGCGACGACCTCTACCTCGCCAACGGCTCCTCCGGCCACGGCGTCATGCACGCGCCCGCGCTCGGCCAACTACTCTCCGAGATCATCCTCGACGGCTCCGCACACACGTTAGACGCACACGCCCTCCGCCCCTCACGCTTCGCCGAAGGCCAGCCCAACGTCGGCCCCGAACTCCTCTGAGCGAGGGTCTCCATAATCCTCTCCGAGGATGTCTCGCGCACGGCCGCGCAGACCATTCGCACGGCCGCGCAGCTTATGCGCACGGCTGCGCAGCTTATGCGCACGCGCGCGCAAGGCTTGCGCACGGCCGCGCATCGCGTGCGCATACGTGCGAATAACATGCGCACGCGTGCGCAAGGCCTGCGCGGTCGTGCGCAAGCCTTGCGCGCGCGTGCGCAAGGCTTGCGCGGCCGTGCGTGGAACAAGAGGCCGCGTGAGCACGAAGCTTCACGCGGCCTCCGTGCCGGTGGAAGGGCGCGCCGCCCTGCGCGCGCACGGTTTTAGGGGAGCGCTTCGACGATGATGTAGAAGCGGAAGGTGCCGGTAGACTGGAGGCCGAGCATGAACTGCACGTTGAAGCTCGCGCCGTCGGCGAGCGGCGTGGCGAGCGTCACCGTCCCGGCCGAGAGCGTCGAGTTGTAGCCGCCGCCGTGCGGCTGGTTGGGCGTCTGCTCCAGCGTCGTCGCCTGCACCGGCACAGAGCAGGGGGCTGGCCCCGCGCCCGCGGCCGCGCACGTCGCCGCGTCGTTGACGGGGCCGACGGAGACCTCGTTGACGCCCGTGCGCACACGCAGGTCGGCCAGCCCCGCGGCGGGGAACGTCGTCAGCTCGATGATGCGGAACCGCAGCCGCGTGACCGGCCCGCCCGTCGCGTTGAAGACCCTCCGCCGGATGACGAGCGTGCCGAAGGTCGAGTTGTTCGCGGGGTCGGACTTGAAGTCGCGCGCGCGGTTCGGCGGCGCGCTCGACGACACGGAGTTGTCGAGCAGTGCCGCGCCCACTCCCGAAGTGTCGCGCCGGAGCGGCGCGGCGAGATTCTCAGGCCCCGGCGCGCCGAGGCGCTGCCCCGCGCCCGCGATGTTCGTCGCCTGCGTGTCGGCGAAGAGGAAGTCGGCCGAGTTGTCGTCGCCGTCCTTCGGGTTGCCGCCCGCGGCGCAGCCCACCCCGCCCACGAAGTCGCACTGCCTGCGGAAGAAAGAGTGCTCGGTCGTGCTCCCCGCGACCGCCCCGAGGTTCGAGCCCTCGCGCAGCAGGTCGCAGACGGCGCCCGTGTGGTTGCCGAAGCCGACCGCGTCGAGCCGGTTGACGGACGAGACGGCGGCGACGTTCGCGGTGTTGAAGACGGCGACGTTGGAGTCGTCGCCGAGGTCTGACGACAGCGTCGTGTCGCCCGCGGCGTAGCCCGCGAGCGAGTAGGCCGACCCGACGGCGAGGTAGTGTCCGCGCGCCGGGATGACCGTCCCCGTAGGGATGGTGGCGACGAGGACGGGAGCGGCCGAGCAGTCGGCGCCCATCTTGAAGACGCCGTAGCCGGCCGACCCGTCCGAGGAGGCGACCGTCAGCGGCGTGTCGGTGTTGTTGTAGAACTCGACGAAGTCGTCGTCCGAACCGGCGGGCCCCGAAGTCCTCAACTCGGAGATGAGGAACGCGCCCGCCTGCCGGCCCTGCCTGATGGTGCCCGCGGCCTGCGAGTCCTGGAGCGTGCCCGCGGTCGGATTCGACAGATTCAGGAGCAGCGTCTCGTCCGACTCCGCGCCCGAGGCGTCGGCGCAGACGTTGACCGGGATGGCCTTGAACTGCTCGCCGACGGCGAAGTTGAGCGTGCCGCCCGCCGACACATAGTCCGCAGCGCCGCCGCACGAGGCGCCCCCCGTCGCCGGGGACGCTCCGCCCGAGGCCGTCGTGTAGCTCACCGAGACGCCGCCGGCCGGCGCCGGCGCCGAGAGCGTCACCGAGAAGAGCATTGATGCCGTCCCCGCCGAAGGCTCGGAGATTAAGGCGTCGTTGGCGCGTGCGAAGTTGGGGTTGACCGTGTAGGTCTCGCCCGAAGCAAAGTCGCCGCCGCCGGCGCCCGCCCCGCCCAGTGGGGCGGCGTTGGCCGCGTCCGCTATCGAATCGTCGTCCGCGACGTCGAGCCGGAGCGTGGCCCCAGCGGACGCCGGTGCGCCCGTGGCGACCGTCACGGCATAGGTCGCGCCCGAGCCCGTCACGTCCGTCACGGCGGCGCCGGTCAGCCCGGCAGTCGTCAAACGGAAGTCGGCGAGGTCTACGCCCGTCACCGGTGTCGTGAACGTGACGGTGTAGCCGACCAAAGAGTTCTGAATCGCGGGGTTCGCGCTCGTGCGCACGACCGCCTGTACGAACGGCACCTGTGGGGTGACGAGGGAGCCTCCCTGCACGGTGATCGTGCCGCCGCTCGCCGTGCCCGCCAGCGGCTGCCCGATGGCGGCCGCGAGGCTGTACGGGCCGCCGACGGTGTCGGAGACGCTCGACTGACCGACGGCGCCTTCGAGGGTGAAAGCGCCCCCGCCCGACTGATCCAAGGTGGGCGCGACGCGCGTCGGCCCCTTCGCACGCACGCCGCCGGTGCCGGACGACGGCCTGATTCGCGGCACGGTCTGCGCGCGCAGAGGGGCCGCGAGCAGCGACAGTAGAAGGACGGTGAAGAGAAACTGGCGCACGGCCTTCACCTGCCTTCCTTGCAGACGGAGGCGTCCGGATGGCTCAGGCAGAGCAGCTTCTTCAGGCCGTCGAGCTGCTCCTGCTGCTGCCGGAGCTGCTGCTGAAGCCCGTCGATTTTGGCGTCGCGGTCTTTCAACTCCGCGTGCAAGCCCTGAATCGCGGCCAGCGCCACGCCGTCGGGGTCGATGGTGGCGATGGTCTTGTCGCCTTCGCCGACTTTGAACGCGGCGAAGAAGTCCTGTGCCATCGGGCCGATGTGGCGGACGGATGCGTCCTGCGTCTTGTAGTTCCAGGTCGAGATGGGGAGCGAGAGGACGCCGCGCAGGATGGCGCGCGTATCCACGGCGGCGAAGTTGGCCTTCATGTTGCGGTCGGAGAGGTTGTTCCACGAGCCGCCGCCCGCCGGCAGCGTCACGCCCGCCGACCCGCCGGAGTTCGACGTGAGCGTCGTCGAGCCATCGCTCGCCATCGAGAGCTTGCTGTTGGTGAGCGTCATCGTCGCGGTCGTGCTGTTGAAGATGAAGCCGGTGGTGAGCGCCGTGTTCGTGTAGAAGAAGGAGCCGTTGACGGCGCGCACGTTGAAGGAGTTGGTGACCGTGGGGTGGAACTGCGACTCGATGTCGGGGCTGGTGCTGTTGAACGAGTAGGTGAGCGGGACGGAGCGGTCGGCGAAGACGAACGTGCCGGTGCGCGGCGACCCGTTGATGGTCGAGGTGGACGCGCCGTAGCCGAGCGCGACCGAGTTGGCGCCGGTCGCCGTGTGCCCCTCGCCGAGCGCCACCGTGCCGGTGTTGGCCGCGACCGAATTCTTACCCACCACGATGGCGTTGTCGCCGAGCGCGCGCACGTTCTCGCCGAAGGCCGTCGAGTAGAGGCCGATGTTGGCGTCGTCCCACTGCGTGCCGTTGATCTGGCCGGCGCGCAGCGCCGCCTTCGTCGCGTACCACATGAAGCGCGTGCCCGACCCCTCAATCGGGGCGGTGGTGTTGATGCCGCCGGTGTAGTCGGCGACCGACAGGATGGAGCCGTCGTTATCGACGCGGAAGCGCTCCTTGTCGTGGACGCTGTCGTCCTTGTACGTCCCGCTCGCGCTGAGCGAGAGGAGCGCGTTCGCGCCCGGCGTGCCCAACTTGTGGTTGACCGGGTCGGTGCTGACGAGCTTGAGGTTGATGAGATGGTTCGTGCTGCTCGTCGTCTGCTGGGCGGAGGGCGCGAGTTCCACGTCGCCGCTGACGTTCGCGGTGTTGACGGAGGAGGCGCTGGCGTTGACGGCGGCGACGATGTTCGCGCCGGCCGCGGCGGTCGTGGCGATGGAGGGGTTCGGGTAGGTGCCCGTTAGGTCGCCGCCCGCGGCACCCGAAGTCCCGCCGCCGGCGTTCGCGTCCACGTAGGCTTTCGTCGCCGCGTCGGTGTCGGCGGTCGGCGTGGCCACGTTAGTGATGCGCTGGCCGCCGGCCGCGAGCCCC
>DAIRFV010000365.1:0-5349 GCA_036794905.1 Pyrinomonadaceae bacterium
CATGAAGCGTCTGCACATGTGGGTCGGGGCCGGCGCCCTGCTCGTCTTCCTGCTGACCGGTCAGTACATGGACTATCTCGAAGTGCGCACGAACGCGCTCGGCGAGACGGCGCGCGTGATGTACCGTTCGCGCCACATCTATCTGCTGCTGGCGGGGCTGGTGAACTTAGGGCTGGGGGCTTATTTCCGTGTCCGCGAGCGCGGCTGGCGGAGGGGCTTGCAGTTGCTCGGGTCGGGGCTCGTCGTCGCCGCGCCCGTGCTGATGCTGGCGGCGTTCTTCGCGGAGCCGGGCGAGCCGGGGCTCAAACGCCACTTCACGCTGCCGGCGGTCGTCATGCTGTCGGCCGGGACAATGTTGCACGCGCTGAGCGGGATCAGGCCGGGCGGGAGGGCTCAGACAGACTGAAAGCCGCCCGGCTTCACGAAGAGCGAGGGAGCCGGGCGGCTTTCGTCATGCCGCGCGTCATGCGGATTCTCCCGAAGGAGATCGACGCCAACGGGCGACAATCTTTTAAAACTCGGTGTTAGTCCCTGGCCGCGGCGACCGTGTCGCCCGACTGTTCGCCGATGATGATGCGGCGCGCGAACTTGAGCGGGCTCGCCGTGTCGAGATCGACCGTGACGATGTCGCCCACGCGGAGCTTTTTCAGCTCGACGCGCTTGCCGGCCAGCGTGACGTGCGTGTCGGAAGCGTCCGTCGCGATGACGTGCTCGACGCCCGTGCGCGCGACGATGGAGATGTGCCGGTCGTTAACCTCGACGACCTTCGCGTCTACCTTCCTCACGTCCGTGTCCTGCGCCCCGTCCGTGGAGGCGTGCGCGGGCGCGTAGGCCGCGAGCGTTAACATGACCGCGATTAAACTGGCGAGGCTGCGTCTTCTCATCTCAAGGGCTCCTGAATCTGATCCGTCAAATGTCTTTCGACTCTTCCACACACGGCAACCGATATGCCGCGCCGTCTCCGAGTGTATTAGCGTAAAAAAACCCGCAAAAGTATCAACCCGAGTTTCAAACGACGCCCCGCGCTTGTCCGCTTGTACGGCGTGAGGACGTTTTGATACGGTACAGAAATGGTCGCGACTCAAAGCAGGGCGTCGAATCTGTTCCGCCGTCTCGTCGTGCTGGCGCTCGTCTCGCTCTGCGCGGCGGCGGCGCACGCGCGCCAGACGCCCGCGCCGCAGCAGACCCCCGAGCAGCGGACGGGGCGCTCTTACGACACGGCGCCGCCGACGCGCCGCGCCGCGCCGCCCGCGCCGCAGTCGCCCTCGCCCGTCGTCTTCGCGGACGTGACGGCCCGGGTCGGGATCAATTTCCGCCACGCCGCCTCGCCCACCTCGCGGAAGTACCTGCCCGAGACGATGGGCGCGGGCGTCGCGCTCCTCGACTTCGACGCGGACGGGCGCCTCGACCTCTTTTTCACCAACGGCGCGCAGCTCGCCGACCCGATGCCGAAGACGGCCGCGCCCGACAAACGCGACCCGCGCTTCTGGAATCGCCTCTACCGACAGAAGCCCGACGGCACCTTCGAGGACGTGACCGAGCGCGCCGGCCTGCGCGGCGAGGGCTACTCGATGGGGGCGGCCGCCGGGGACTTCGACGGCGACGGCCGCGCCGACATCTACGTCGCGGGCTTCGGCGGCGCGGGGCGTCTGTACCGCAACCGCGGCGACGCGACGTTCGAGGACGTGACGCAGAAGTTGAAGGCCGCCGTCGAGGGTTGGGGGACGAGCGCGGGCTGGTTCGACTACGACCGCGACGGGCGGCTCGACCTCTACGTCGCGCGCTACATGGAGTGGGATTTCGAGCGCGGCTCGCTCTACTGCGGCTCACAGCAGGTGCGCGCCTACTGCCACCCCGACAACTTCAAAGGCGCCGCGCCCGTCCTCCTCCGCCAGAAACCCGACGGCACGTTCGAGGACGTGAGCGAACGCGCGGGCGTCGCAGACCCCGAGGGCAAAGGGCTCGGCGTCGCCTTCGCGGACTTCGACGACGACGGCTGGACGGACGTGTTTCAGGCCAACGACAACGCGCGCCAGTTCCTCTTCCGCAACCGCGGCGACGGCACGTTCGAGGACGTGGCGCTCTTGGCGGGCGCCGGCTACGACGAGAACGGGAAGGCTTTCGCGGGGATGGGCGTGGACGCCGCCGACTACGACAACGACGGCCGCGTGGACGTTTTCGTCACCGCGCTCTCGAACGAGACCTACCCGCTCTTCCGCAACAACGGCGACCTGAGCTTCTCTTACGCGACGGGGACGACGGGCTTAGGCCCCATCACCATCCCCTACTCGGGCTGGGGCGCGCGCTTCGCCGACTTCGACGCGGACGGCCTGCGCGACATCTTCGTCGCGCAGGGCCACGTCCTCGACACCATCGAGAAGACGACCGGCTTCATCCTCTACAAGCAGCCGCCGCTGCTCCTGCGCAACAACGGCAGGACGTTCGTCAACGTCTCGACCGCGGCCGGCCTCAGCGTCCCGCTCGCCGCGCGCGGCGCCGCCTTCGGCGACCTGGACAACGACGGCGACACCGACGCGGTGCTCGCGCAGACGGACGGCCCGGCGCTCGTCCTGCGCAACTCGGGCGCGAAGAACCGTTGGCTCGGCCTCACCCTCGTCGGCGCCGGGATGAACAAACAGGGTCTCGGCGCGCGGGTCGTCGTGACCGACGCCGCGGGCGCGCGTCAGGTCTTTGACGTGACGGGCGCGGGCAGTTATCTTTCCACCAACGACACGCGCCTGCTCGTCGGCCTCGGCAACAAGACCGGCGTCCGCACGGTGGAAATTCGCTGGCCCGGCGGCAAGACGCAGACGCTCAACTCCCCCGCGATTGACACATACCAGACCGTCCGCCAGCAGCCCTGACCGGAAAGTCATAGATGCAAAGCAACCCCCTTTCGCAAAGCCCCCGCCGCGCGCTCGCCATCACATTGCTCATCACGCTGACGCTCATCCACGCCTCCCCGCGCGCGCAGCAGCCGGAGCCGCGGCCGCCGCAGGGCATGGGCGTGGTGACGGGCTCGTCGGCCGTCTCGGGCGCGCGGCGCACGGCCGGCATCACAGACCCGAAGGCGCCGGTCGTCTTCGAGGACGTGACGGCGCGCACCGCGCTCGCCAAGTTCAGGCACAGCTCGGGGAGTCGCCAGAAGGACTACATCGTCGAGACCGTCTCGGGCGGCGTCGCCGTCTTCGATTACGACAACGACGGCCTGCCCGACATCTACCTCCTCAACGGCTCTTCCATCGGCGCGGAGTCGGGGAGGGAGAAGGCGCCGCGCGCCGCGCTCTACCGCAACCTCGGCGGCTGGAAGTTCGAGGACGTGACGGAGCGTGCGGGCGTGTCGAACGAGCGCTGGGGCATGGGCGTCGCCGCCGCCGACTACGACAACGACGGCTTCGCGGACATCTACGTCGGCAACTTCGGCACCTCGCGCCTCTACCGCAACAACGGCGACGGCACGTTCACGGACGTCGCGCCCAAACTCGGCGTCGCGCGCAAGGGTTGGTCAACCGGCGCGAGCTTCGGCGACTACGACGCCGACGGGCGCCTCGACCTCTTCGTCCCCGGCTACGTCGCGTTCGACCTCGAAAACCTCCCGCGCGCGCCCTCGGACGTGGGCAAGCCCGGGCAGGTCGCGGCGAACTTCTGCCAGTTCCGCGGCGTCGCCGTCATGTGCGGCCCGCGCGGCCTTAAAGGTGATACGGATACCCTCTACCGGCAGAAGCCCGACGGCACGTTCGAGGACGTGAGCGACAAGACCGGCTTGAACGACGCGTCGCGCTACTACGGGTTCTCGTCCGTGTGGGTGAGGGCCGACGACGACAATCTGCCCGACCTCATCGTCGTCAACGACTCGACGCCCAACCAGCTCTACATCAACAAGGGCCATGGAACGTTCGAGGAGACCGGCTACCCCTCGGGCATCGCCCTGAACGAGAACGGGCGCGAGCAGGCCGGCATGGGGCTCGGCGTCGGCGACTACGACAACGACGGCCGCGTGGACTTCTTCGTCACCAACTTCTCCGACGACTCGAACACGCTCTACCGCAACGACGGCGACGGCAACTTCACCGACGTGACCTTCCAGGCCGGCATGGGCGAGCCGTCCATCCCCTTCCTCGGCTGGGGCACGGCCTTCTTCGACTACGACGCCGACGGCTGGAAGGATGTCGTCGTCGCCAACGGCCACGTCTACCCGGTCGTGGACGCGCAGCAGTGGGGCACCTCCTACGCGCAGCAGCTTCTGCTCTTCCGCAACGCCGCGCACCCCGACGCGCGGCAGGCCGAGCGCGGCGCGCGCTACTTCCAGCGCGTCGGCGCCGCCCCCGGGTCGGGGCTCGCCGAAGCCTGGCCGAGCCGCGGCCTCGCCGTCGGCGATCTGGACCTGGACGGCCGGCCCGACATCGTCGTCAACAACCTCGACGCCGCGCCCACGCTCCTCCGCAACGTCACGGACGTGAAGCACCACTGGCTACGCCTGCGCCTCGTCGGGGACACGTCGAAGAAGAGCCCGCGCGACGCGACCGGCGCGACCGTCTACCTGACCACCGGCAAACTCCGCCAGCGCGCCGACGCCCTGAGCGGCGGCGGCTACGCCTCGCAGAACGACCCCTGCCTCTACTTCGGCCTCGGCGCTTCGACGAAAGTTGACAGGCTCGAAGTCCGCTGGCCCGACGGCTCCACAGAGACTTTCGCCGTGCCCGCCATCGACAAGACCCTCACGCTCACGCAGGGCAAGGGCACGAAGTAACTTCCCCTCAGCACACTTGAGGCGCGCGTGGAATTTTGTTGACCCGCCCGGCCCGCGCGGGTTAACTTAGTTCTGTCGCCCTTCCCACTCTTTCGGGGCGGCGTCGAAGGCTTCACGAACGCGCTGTAAGTTCCCACAGAGCTTATTCCCACAAGAACAATTCATTCACCCTGACGGTTCCCCAAGGAGATACCCGTGCGCCAGAAATTCGCCTACGCTTCCGGCCTAGCCCTGTCCTCCCTGCTCTGCATACTCTTCAGCGCGGTCGCCGCGCTGGGCCAGACCACGAGCTTCACCTACCAGGGCCGCCTCAACGACGGCGGCGCCCCGGCCAGCGGCGTCTACGACATGAAGTTCGCGCTCTACGACGCGGGCGGCGTCGCACAGGGCTCGCCCTCAGCCGTCACGTTCGACAACCCCGGCGTGCAGGTGACGAACGGCGTCTTCACCGTCCAGCTCGACTTCGGCGCGAACGCGTTCAACGGCGACGCGCGCCTGCTTGAGATCAGCGTCCGCCCGCACAGCGCCGACCCCGCCTCGCCCGCCTACACCACCCTCAACCCCCGCCAGCCCATCACCTCGACGCCCTACGCCATCCG
>DAIRFV010000095.1:0-19454 GCA_036794905.1 Pyrinomonadaceae bacterium
CGGCCTCGACCTCGCCCAGCTCGACGCGGAAACCCCTGACCTTCACCTGATTGTCGGTCCGCCCGAGGTAATCCAGTTCGCCGCCGGGCAGATGGCGCGCCAGGTCGCCCGTGCGGTACATCCGCGCGCCCGGCTCGGCCGAAAAAGGGTCGGGCACGAACCGCTCCGCCGTCAGGGCCGGGCGGTCGTAGTAGCCGCGCGCGAGTCCCGCGCCGGCCGTGTAAGCCTCGCCCACCAGACCCACGGGCACCGGGTTTAGATGTTTGTCGAGCAGGTAGACGCGCTTGTTGGCGATGGGCCGCCCGATGGTCGGCCCCCGCCCCGCCCCCGGCTCGCAGAGCGCGACGGTCGAGAACGTTGTGTCCTCCGAAGGGCCGTAGAGGTTGAGCACGCGCTCGACGTTCGGCTGCCGGTAGAGCTGTTCGACCAGTGACTCCGGGACGGCCTCGCCCGGCAGGTTGACCGTCCGCACCGACGGCGGGAGGTCGGCGGCGCGCAGCACCTCGCTCATCACCGAGGGCACGACGTTGATGATCTTCGACCGGCGCACGTTCGCGTCCGGCGCGAGCAGGTCGAGCGCGTTGCCCGCGAGACGGACGCGACCGCCGCGGCTCAGCGGCGCGAACAGTTCGAAGACGGAAACGTCAAAGCAGACCGAAGTCGTCGCCAGCACGTCCGACATCTCCTCGTCGGAGAAGGCCGCGCGCGCCCACGCCAGGAAGGCGACCACGTTTCTGTGTTCGATGGCGACGCCTTTGGGGCGGCCCGTCGAGCCGGACGTGTAGATGAGATACGCGAGGTTGCGCGGCATGGCGCGCCGCGCCGGGCGCATCGCGCTCTCGCCCGCGTACTCTGCGCCGTCGCCCTTCAGGAGGACGACCGTCCCGTCGTGCGCCGGCAGCCGCCCGGCCAGGTGCTCCTGCGTGAGCAGCGCGCGCGCCCGCACGTCCGCCAGCATGAAGGCCATCCGCTCTTTCGGGTACGCGGGGTCGAGCGGCAGGTACGCGCCGCCCGCCTTCAGCACGGCGAGGAGGCCGACCAACATCTCCGGCACGCGATCCATGAAGACGCCGACCACCACCTCTTCGCGCACGCCGAGTCGGCGGAGCCGTCGGGCGAGCCGGTTGGCGCGCTCGTCGAGCGCGCGGTAAGTCAGACGCTCTTCGCCGCAGACGACGGCCTCCGCGTCGGGCGTGCGCGCGGCCTGCGCCTCGAACAACTCGTGCAGGCACAGGTCGCGCTCGTAAGCGGCGCGCGTGTCGTTCCACTCCGACAGGAGCCTCCGCTCGCCCGCCGTGAGCAGCGTGTGGCGCGAGACCGGGCGGTCGGGGTCGGCCGTCACGCCTTCGAGCAGGGCGCGGAAGTGTTCGAGCATCCGCGCCATCGCCGCTTCTTCGAAGAGCGTGCGATTGTATTCGAGCGTGCCGGTCAGGCCGCGCTCGTCTTCCGACATCAGCAACGCGAGGTCGAACTTGGCCGTGCCCGTCTCGATCTGCATGAAGTTGATGGAGAGGCCCGGCACCTCCGGCGGTCGCTCCTGCCCGTGGCGAAAAGCGAAGAGCACCTGGAAGAGCGGCGAGAGGCTCAGGTTCCGCTCGGGCTGCAACTCTTCGACCAGCCGTTCGAACGGCACGTCCTGGTGCGCGTAAGCGCCGAGCACGACCTCGCGCACGCGCGCGAGCGCGTCGCGGAAGTTCGGGTCGTTCGAGAAATCGGTGCGCAGGACCAGCGTGTTGACGAAGAAGCCGACGAGGTGCTCGATCCCCGCGTGGCCGCGGTTGGCGGCCACCGTGCCGACGAGTAAATCCTCCTCCCCCGTGTAGCGATGCAGCAGCGTCTTGAAGGCGGCGAGCAGCGTCATGAACAGCGTCGCGCGCTCGCCGCGGCTGAGCGTCTTGAGGGCTTCGGACATGCGCGGCGGCAACTCGAAGGGCAGGCTGCCTCCTTCGAAAGTCTGCACGGCGGGACGCCTGCGGCTCGACGGCAGTTCCAGCCCCGAGGGCGCGCCCGCGAGCCGCGCGCGCCAGTAGGCGAGCTGGCGTTCGAGCACTTCGCCCCGCAGCCAGTCGCGCTGCCAGACCGCGTAGTCCGCGTATTGAACCGGAAGCTCCGGCAGCGCCGGGGCGACGCCAGCGACGAAACCCTCGTAGAGCGCCGCCACCTCGCGCACGAGGATTTCAAGCGACCAGCCGTCGGAGACGATGTGATGCAGCGTCAGCACGAGGGCGTGCTCCTCTTCGCCCAGCCGGAACAGGCGCGCGCGCACGAGCGGCCCCGCTGCGAGGTCGAAGCGGCGCCGCGCCTCCTCGGCGGCGAGCCGCCGCGCCTCTTCCGGACGCGCGCTGAGGTCTGTCAACGGCAGAGTCAGCGTCAGGGCCGCGGCTATGGTCTGCACCGGCAACCCGCCGCGCACCTCGAAGCTCGTCCGCAGCGCCTCGTGTCGGCGCACGACTTCGTTGAGACTCTTCTCCAACGCGACCACGTCCAGCCGCCCGTTGATGGAGACCGCGACGGGGACGTTATAGACCGGGAGGCCCGGCTCTAACTGGTCGAGAATCCACAAACGCTGCTGCGCGAACGAGAGCGGCACGGCGGCCCCGCGCGCGGCCGGCGCGAGCGGCGGGATTGACGAACTCACCCCCGCGCCGAGTCTCCTCTCGGTCTCGGCCGCCAGCCCCGCGACCGTCCGGGTCTCGAAGAGACTGCGCACCGGCAGCTCGACGTTGAACGTCTCGCGGACGCGCGAGACGAGTTGAATCGCCAGCAGCGAGTGTCCGCCGAGTTCGAGGAAGTCTTCGTTGACGCCGACACTCTCGACGCCCAGGACCGATGACCAGAGGTCGGCCATCAACTCTTCGACGACCGTGCGCGGCGTCGTGTGAGACGCGGCGGCGGCGCCGCGGGCGTCAAGCTCGCGCGCGGCGAGCGCGCGGCGGTCAACCTTGCCGTTCAACGTGAGCGGCAGGCGCCCGAGCGCGACGAAGGCCGCCGGCAGCATGTACTCCGGCAGCCGCTCGCGCAGGAAGCCGCGAAGCTCGGCCGCCTGCAACGCACGACTATCCGCGGGCACCACGTAAGCCACCAACTGACGGCCGCCCGCAGCACCTTCGCGCGCCACGACCACCGCCTCGCCGACCGACTCGTGCCGCGCGAGCGCCGCCTCGATTTCACCCAACTCGACGCGGAAGCCTCTCACCTTCACCTGATGGTCAACACGGCCGACGAACTCCAACTCGCCGCCGGGCAGGCGGCGCGCGAGGTCGCCCGTGCGGTACATCCGTGCGCCCGGCTCGGACGAGAACGGGTCGGGGAGGAACCGCTCCGCCGTCAACCCCGGCCGCCGCAGGTAGCCGCGCGCCAGCCCCGCGCCGGCCGCATACAACTCGCCGACCACGCCGACCGGCGCCGGAGTCAAACCGGCGTCGAGCACGTAGACACGCGTGTTGGCGACGGGCCGTCCGATGGGGATCGAGCCGAGCGCGGGATCGAGCGGGCGCGAGACTTCGTGGCAGCAGGTGAACGTCGTGTTCTCGGTCGGGCCGTAGCCGTTGACAATGCGCGTCGCGGGCAGCCGTTCGAGCGCGCGCCCGACGTGCGAGACCGAAAGGGCCTCGCCGCCCACGAGCAACTGTCGGACGCCCGCGAGCGCCTCCGGGTCTTCGTCCACGACCGCGTTGAATAGCGAGGCCGTCAGCCACAGCACGCTCACGCCGTGCTCGCGGACGACGCGCGCGAGCTCGTGCGCCGCAGGGCTGACGGCCGGCAGCAGCACGCACCGCCCGCCGTGCAGGAGCGCGCCCCACAGCTCGAAGAACGAGGCGTCGAACGAGAGCGGCGACGACTGAAGCAGCGTCTCCGCGCCGGTCAGGCGAACGTAGTTCTGCCCGAACAGCAGGCGGACGACGCCGCGGTGACAGACCCCGACGCCCTTCGGTGTTCCCGTCGAGCCGGACGTGTAGATGACGTAGGCGAGGCCGTCGGCCGCGACCCCGTGCGGCGGGTCGTCCGCGCTCTCGAGCGCGAGCGCCTCGGCGGCTTCGTCGAGCGCGAGGATGGCGGGCGGCTCCTCCTGCCCGGTCAACCACAACTCGGCCAGCCGCGCCTCGGTCAGCACCACCCTCACGCGCGCGTCACGCGCCATGAAGGCGAGACGTTCTTTCGGGTACGACGGGTCGAGGGGCACGCACACGCCGCCCGCCTTGAGGATGCCGAGGACGGCGACCACCATCTCCGCGCTCCGCTCCAGGCAGACGCCGACGGGCACCTCCGGCCCCACGCCGAGCCGCCGCAGGTGATGCGCCAGCCTGTTCGCGCGCGCGTTCAACCCCCCGTAGCTCAACCGCCCGCCCTCGAAGACGAGCGCCGTCGCCTCCGGCGCACGGCGCGTTTGCACCTCGAACAGTTCCTGGATGGACGAAGAATCGGGGTAGTCAACCCGCGTCTCGTTCCACTCGCGCGGCAGTCTGCGCGCCTCGCCGTCCGCCGCGAACGAAGGCGCCGGGGACGGCCGGTCGGGGGCCGCGACGAAATCAACGAGCAGCGTCTCAAGCCGCCCGAGCACCCGCGCGATGACATCGGCTCCGAAGCGGCGGCCGTCGTACTCGACCCTGATCGACAAACGCTCGCCGGGCGAGACCTGAACCGTGAGCGGGTAGTTGGTCTTGAAGAGGTGGCGCGCCGCGCCGACGCGCACGGGGCCGTTCGCCTCTTCGTCGGCGGGGCGGGCGGGCGCGGTATTTTCGAAGACGAAGATCGTCTCGAAGAGCGGCTGGCCGGCGGCGACCCCGCTCCACTTCTGTACCTCGACGAGCGGCGTGTGCTCGTACTGACGCAGCTCCAACTGCTCTGCCTGAAGCTGCCTCAACCAACTCACGAGCGGGTCGGAAGAGACGCGCACGCGCACGGGCAGCGTGTTGATGAAGTTGCCGACGATGCCCTCGACGCCCGCGAGCGACTCCGGACGGCCGGAGACGGTAACGCCGATCACGATGTCGCGCGTGCCCGCGTGGCGGCTCAGGAGTGCCGCCCACGCTCCGAGCAGCAGCGTGCTCAACGTCAGTCGGTGGCGGCGCGCGAGGGCCCGGAGCGCCCCGGTCAGTTCCGGCGCGAGTCGGACTTCCTGCACCCCGCGGTCGGCTTCAGGCGACGACGTTTGCGCCGGGCCGAAGGCGAGCGGCGCGGGCGGCGTGAAGCCTTTCAGCTTGCGACGCCAGAACGCTTCCGCGGCCGAGAGGTCCTGCCGCCGCAGCCAGGAGATGTAAGCGCCGAAGGGCGTGACCGGTTCGAGCGTGGGCTCCGCGCCGCCGGTCAGCGCGTCGTAGAGAGCGAAGACCTCGGTTCGCACGATGGCGGCCGACCAGCCGTCGAGGATGATGTGGGGAAAGCTCCAGATGAAGAGGTGCGCGTCCCCGCCGACGCGCGCGACCGCGAGGCGCATCAGCGGCGGCGCGGTGAGGTCGAAGCCGCGCCCCCGGTCGGCCTTCAGAAACTCCGCGAGCAGTTCTTCGCGGGCGGCGGGAGGGTGTGCGCGCCAGTCGTGCGACTCGACGTTTAAGTCCATCTCACGGTGGACGACCTGGAGCGGCTTGCCCAGGTTCTCCCAGTGAAAGGAGGTGCGGAGGATGGCGTGGCGGCTGGCGACCTCGCGCCACGCGCGCCCGAGCGCCGCGAGGTCGAGGTCGCCGCGGAGTTCGAGCACGAACTGGTCCAGGTAAAGCCCCGACTCCGGCGCGAGAAGGCTGTGGAACAGAAGCCCCTGCTGGAGCGGCGTCATCGCGTAGATGTCTTCAACGCCATGGGCGCTCATCCGTCGGCTCTCCCTCGTTTGGGCCGTTACCGGCGCGGCGTGGTCGAATGCGGTCGTGGTTCGCCTGATCGCGTGGGCGGGCCGGGCTCGCGGTTCCGATCGGGCGATTCGGTTGTCACCCTGTTTTTTTGAGGCAGGGGGCGCGTGCCCGGTGACAAACAGTTCTCGGAAGCGCGTTGCGGCGTGCTACTATAACTTATGTTCGTAGCCGCACGCTCTTAAATTTCGCCTCTTGCCTTAGAACGCAAAATGTCAGACGGCAACGCCGCATTCAGCCCTCCGCGGGCCGCCACACACGGGCCGGGCGCGGGCGCGCGACTGCGCCTTTTCTGCTTCCCTTACGCGGGCGCGGGCGCGTCCGTCTACCGCGCGTGGTCGAACGTTCTCGCGCCGGAGATCGAAGTCGTCCCGGTGCAGTTGCCGGGGCGCGAGGAGCGAATCAGGGAAGCGCCTTTGACGCGCCTCGCGCCGTTGGTCGAGCTGCTGGCGCGCGAGCTGGCCCCGCGGCTCGACGTGGCGTTCGCCTTCTTCGGTCACAGCATGGGTGCCCTCGTCGGCTTCGAGCTGGCGCGGCGGCTGCGCGCCGAAGGCAGGCCGACGCCCGAGCGCCTGTTCGCCTCCGGCCGGCGCGCGCCCTCCGTCATTGACGAAGGGCCGCCGCTCCACACGCTGGACGACGACGCGTTGCTTGAGAAGGTGCGCGGGCTGGGCGGCACGCCCGAACAGATTCTTCAGTACCCGGAGTTGCTGCGCTTCTGGCTCCCCATCCTGCGCGCGGACTTCGAGCTGTGCGCCAGCTACTCCGACGCGGACGACGCCACGCCGCTCGACTGCCCCGTCTCGGCCTACGGCGGGCTGAACGACCCGCACGTGAGCCGCGACATGCTGGCGGCGTGGCGCACGCACACGCGCGCCCCTTTCAACCTGCGGATGTTCCCCGGCGGCCATTTCTTCCTGCACGCCTCACAGCGGGCGCTCCTGCGCGCCGTCGTCGAGGACTCGGGCGTGACGACGCGTGGCCTGTGCGGCGGTGCGGTCTCCGTCTAATAAAAGAGAATGAAAATCTCGCTCGACTCTGTTCTTCGCCGGCCGGGTTTGAAGGGGGCTTAAAGAGGTGGTGAAGGTGGGAAGTTATTGCAAGGCGTATCCGGCGTCACGGTTGCGTGAGTTCAAGGAGTGGGCCGAGTACGCGCGGCCCGCCGGCCCCGACCCGGAGACGCGGCCCGGCGGGCCGGTCGAGACGGACGGCCTCATTCTCTACCTGCAAGAGAATTACGTGGTCACGGCGGGAATCTTTCAGGACGAGGACATCATCTACGACCGCGTCACGCCCGAGTGGGTTGGGTTCTGCCGTCAGGATTTGCAGTTCTCCCCGCCCGACGAGCCGCCGCAGGACTAAGGCCCGCATGAAGCTCGGGGACGTGCTCAGGAAAGAGAGAACGCTGCGGGGCATCTCGCCCGAAGAGGCGGCGGCCCGGCTCGGCCTTGCGGCGGCCGAGTATGACCTGCTGGAGAGCGGTCGCTCCCCGGCGGAGAGTTGGGGGCCGCTGCTGGCGCGGCTGGCGATCAAGCTCGGCGCTCAGACCTCGCGGCTCGTCAGCGAGACGGGGCGCTCCGGCGGCTCGCCCCGGGGCTCCTGCGGCGGGCGCATCAGGCGGCACCGGGAGGCCGCGCGCAAGTCGGTCGCGGAGTTGGCGGCGGCCGCGGGAATCTCGCCCGAGGTCTACGAGCAGATCGAGTGCGGCCAGTCTCCCGTCGAAGAGTACGGGCCGCTGCTGCTGCGCTTCGCGGAGATGGTCGGGCAGCCGGTCTTCAACCTCTTCTACCCCTGCGGCCTGCCGCTGGAGAAGATTGAAGACTACCCTTGAGAGATGGCTATGACCGTGCACACTGTCGGCATCGTCGGCGCAGGCGTGATGGGGGCGGGGCTGGCGCAGAACCTGGCGCAGACCGGCCACGCCGTCACCCTCACAGACCTCTCCGGCGAAATCCTCGACCGCGCGCGCGAAGAGATCAGGCGCAACGTCCGCTTCCATGGCATGTTCGACAAGAGCCGGCGACGCGCCGACCCCGACGAGACGCTGCGCAGCATCTGCTTCTCGACCGACCTCGCCCGGCTCGCGGGCGCCGACTTCGTCATCGAGAACGTCACCGAGAAGTGGGAGGTGAAGCGCGCCCTCTACGCCGAACTCGACGCGGCCTGCGCCCCGCAGGTCGTCTTCGCCGCCAACACCTCCGCCATCCCGATCACGCGCATCGCCTCGGCCACGCGGCGCGCGCCACGGGTCATCGGCATGCACTTCATGAACCCCGTGCCGCTGAAGCCGCTGGTCGAAGTCATCCGCGGCCACCACACGTCCGACGAGACGCTGGAGACGGCCGCCGCGCTGCTCGCGCGGATGGGCAAGCAGTTCGTCGTCGTCAAAGACTCGCCCGGCTTCGTCTCGAACCGCGTCCTGATGCTGACCATCAACGAGGCCGTCTTCCTCGTGCACGAGCAGGTCGCGTCGCCCGAGGACGTTGACCGCATCTTCACCGGCTGCTTCGGCCACAAGATGGGGCCGCTCGCCACCGCCGACCTCATCGGGCTCGACACGATTCTGTTCTCCATCGAAGTGCTCTACGAGAGCTTCAACGATGACAAGTACCGCCCTTGCCCGCTGCTCCGCCGGATGGTGGACGCGGGGCTGCTGGGGCGCAAGAGCGGGCGCGGCTTCTACACCTACGAGGCCGCTGCCTGACGACTCGGCCGAGGGTTCCAGACGGTGACGACCGACGCCATCACATCCAGACTGCGGGAATTCACGTCCCGCTTCTTCCGCGGCCACGACTTGCGGGACGACGAAGACATCTTTGCCGCCGGCTTCGTCAACTCCCTGTTCGCCCTGCAACTCGTCCAGTTCGTCGAGACCGAGTTCGGCATCACCGTCGAGAACGAAGACCTCGACATAGACAATTTCCGCACCTTCTCGGCCATCGCCGCGCTCGTCGAGCGCAAGCGAGGTCTGACTGCCTGAGCCGACTTACTAACGCCATGAGCACGGGACTGACTCCTCAACAGGAGGCCGACCGCCTCGCCTTCAGGGAGTTCGTCGCGGGCGAGGTCGCGCCGCGCGCCGACGAGTTCGACCGCGCCGAGAGCGTTCCCCCCGAGTTGATTCAGAAGCTCGCGGCGCGCGGCTACCTCGGGGCCGTCGTGCCGGAGCAGTACGGCGGGCGCGGCATGGACGCGGTCACGCTCGGCCTGCTGAACGAGGAGGTCGGGCGCGGGTGCTCCTCCGTCCGCTCGCTGCTCACGGTGCATCACATGGTGAGCCTCGCAGTCTTGCGTTGGGGGACGGAGGCGCAGCGCCGCGGACGGCTCCCGCGGCTGGCCGGCGGCGAGTCGGTCGCGGCCTTCGCGCTCACGGAGCCGAACGCCGGCAGCGACGCGCGGCAGATCGAGACCGCAGCCACGCGCGACGGCGACGCGTACATCCTCGAAGGCGAGAAGAAGTGGATCAGCTTCGGGCAGGTGGCCGACCTCTTCCTGGTTTTCGCGCGGTGCGAGGGCGGCCCGGCCGCGTTCCTCGTGCCGCGCGACGCCGAAGGGTTGACCGTGAAGGCGACCGGCGGGCTGCTCGGGACGAGGGCTTCGATGCTGGCCGAGTTGCGTCTGGGAAATTGCCGCGTGCCCGCGGAGAATCTCGTCGGCAGGGAGGGCTTCGCGCTCTCGCACGTGGCGGCGTCGGCGCTCGACTACGGGCGCTACAGCGTGGCGTGGGGCTGCGCCGGGCTGCTCCGCGCGTGCCTCGAAGCGAGCGTCAGACACGCGAACGCGCGCAACCAGTTCGGCAGCCCCTTGAAGGATCATCAACTAATTCGGCGTATGATTACTGACATGATGACGGACGTGCGCGCGGCGCGGCTCCTGTGCCTGCGCGCCGGACAGCTTAAGGACGCGGGCGACCCGCTGGCGCCCGTCGAGACGCTGGTCGCCAAGTACTTCGCCGCGCGCGCGGCGATGCGCGCGGCGTCCGACGCCGTCCAGATACACGGCGCAGTCGGGTGCAGCGCAGAGTCTTCCGTGTCGAGATACTTCCGCGACGCGAAGGTGATGGAGATCATTGAAGGCAGCAACGAGATTCAGCAGTTGGCGATTGCCGATTACGGGCACCTCGGCCTTTGAGGCCGGGCCGGGGACAGCAGGATGGCGGAACCTGAGACACAGCACGGGGGCGGCGGGGCGGGGCGGCGGCAGAACGTCAAGTGCGTCGTGTGGGACTTAGACAACACGCTCTGGGAGGGCGTGCTGCTCGAAGACGACGCGGTGCGCCTGCGGCCGCGTGCCGCCGAAGTCGTCAGGACTTTGAGCGAGCGCGGCATCCTGCACTCGGTCGCCAGTCGCAACGACGCGCGGCAGGCAACGGAGAAGCTCCAGGAGTTCGGGCTCGACGAATATTTTCTCTACCCGCAGATTAACTGGAACTCCAAGGTCTCGTCGGTGGAGGCCATCGCCGCGGCGCTCAACATCGGGCTCGACGCGGTCGCGTTCGTAGACGACGACCCGTTCGAGCGCGGGGAGATGAGCTTCTCGCACCCGGACGTGCTGTGCATCGACGCGGCGGACTTGCCCCGCCTCGCGTCGATGCCGGAGCTGACGCCCGCCTTTGTCACGGCCGACGCGCGGCGGCGGCACCTGATGTACCGCGGCGAGATGGCGCGGAAGGAGGCGGAGGCGGCTTTCACCGGGCCCCAGGAGGAATTCCTCGCCGGCCTCGGGATGGTCTTCGAGATCGGCGCGGCGCGCGAGGACGACCTTGAGCGCGCCGAAGAGTTGACGATGCGTACGCACCAGTTGAACTCGACCGGCGTCACCTACTCGTTCGAGGAGCTCGACCGTTTCCGCCGGTCAGACCGCCACCAACTGCTCGTCGCCGGGCTGGAAGACAGGTACGGGAGCTACGGCAAGATCGGACTCGCCCTCGTCGAATGCGACCCGGCGGTGTGGACGATCAAGCTGCTGCTGATGTCCTGCCGCGTGATGTCGCGCGGCGTCGGCACGCTCATGCTCGGGCACATCATGCGGCAGGCGTCGGAGGCCGGGGCGCGCCTGCGCGCCGAATTCCTGCCGAACGAACGCAACCGCGTGATGTACGTCACCTACAAGTTCGGGGGCTTCAAAGAGGCGGGCCGGCGCGGCGACCTGCTGCTGCTCGAAAGTGACCTGTCACACATCCGGCCCGCGCCCGCCTACGTGCAAGTCCTACCGGGAAAGAGTTGACCACAGAGACACGGCTGTAAAGTCATAGCCCTTCAGGCTGTGTCTCTGTGTCTCCGTGGTTAACTGTCTGTGACGAGCCGCGCCTCGCGCGCGACGGCGACGGCGGTCGCGCCGACGATGGCCGCGAGACGTTCGTAGTCGAGCGTGTCGGGCGTGTCGGTGGGCAGGTGGTAATGCGGGTTGCGGAAGTCGGCCGTGTCGCTAATCATGATGGCGGGCACGCCCGCCTCCCAGAAGGAGATGTGGTCGCTGCGTGCGAAGGCGTGCGTGCCCCGCGTCAGTCGCCTGACGGCGCGGCCGAGCAGCGGCACGTCTGCCGGGTCGCGCATCATGAGCGGCGCGTGCGGGCCGGCGGCGTGCGCGAGCCCTTCGGCGAAGTGCGTGGCGATTAAGGAGGCGGACTTGCGGTAGAGCACCAGCGTCCAGTCGCCGACGAACGCGCGGGCCGCGAGCTTGCGCATCTGCCCCGGGTACAGGCGGCCGACGTGCGGCGGTATCCGCTGGCTGCCCGGCTCCCTCGCGGTGTAGGCCATCGTCTCGTAGACGACGGCGCAACCGATCCGCCTCTCGCGCGAAAATCTCCTGACGAACTCCTTCGAGCCGAAGTAGCCGATCTCTTCCATGTCGAGCGCCGCGAGCACGACCGTTTTATCGAAACTGTAAGGCGCGAGGACGCGCGCGAGTTCCAAGAGGGCGGCGACCGAGGCCGTATTGTCGTCGGCGCCTGGCGAATCGCGGATGGTGTCGTGGTGCGCGGCGACGACGACCGCCTCTGTCGTCGCGCGCCCCTCCTTGACGGCGACGACGTTGGCCCCGGCGAGGTGTGCGTAGAGTTCGGGGATGACGCCCGCGGGCAGTAGTCCCGCGCCGTAGTCGAGGCAGCCCATGACGTTCATCAACTCGAAGGCCTGATGCTCGACCGTCCACCCCGTGTCGCGGAAAGTTTGTGTAATCAACTCGTCGGCGCGCCCCATCGCGTCGGGCGAGTGGAGACGGTTGCGCGGCGCGGGGAGGCGTTCGACATCCGCGCGCAGTCGGTTCGCGCAGACGACGCGAACGACCGATTCGGCCCACTCGCGCGAGGTGCCGTTGAGCGGCCGCAGTTTCGGTTCGCCGGTGCCGAACATCCCTGGTTTGAGGCTCATGAAGGGTCCGTCAGTCGGACGGCGTGCGCGGCGGCCTCGCGCGTGGGCGGTGGCCGAAGAAGGTGCCGGCCCCTACTGCCCGGCTCCGCCCGCGGGCGGATACCAGTTGCGCAGGCGCAGCCCAACGGGCTCGCCTTTGAGCGCCGCCTTAAACTCCTCCGGGTCCTGCCGGCGGTAGTGGTAGGGGTTGACGGTCTTCGGCCTGAAAGCCTTGACGCACTCTGTGGCGCCCGCGGCGTAGACGCGCTGACCGTCTAAGGCAAGGACGTTACCGTTGCCGCGCCCCTTTGTCTGGAAGAACTGACCGGCCGCGCCGGAGGATTGTACATCGACACGGCCTCAACGAGTACTCCGGCGACAGTCTTGCGGGGAGAGGTACTCACAACCGTTGCTGAGAACCGGCGCGGGCCAGACAAAAATGAGGTCGCTCATGGCTCCGCGCACGGGGTCCTGCAAAGACTGAGGGAGGCCCTGAACAGCCTGGACGAGGGCAAGCGCTTGATTTCGGCTACGCCAGGTGGGACGGGGCGCGTGAGGGTGGAGAAGGCTTCAACCCCCTAAGCGGCTGAGCCTGAAAGAAGATGGCGGAGAGGGTGGGATTCGAACCCACGGTGGCCTTTCGACCACTCCGGTTTTCGAGACCGGTGCACTAAACCACTATGCGACCTCTCCGCAGAAACTTTAGGACTGAGGACTGAGTGTGAGGCGGCTTTACTTTCCCTCAGTCCTCAGTCCTTCTCTTCTCTCCCGGAAGAACTCCTGCATCAGCGCGCGGCAGTCCGCTTCGAGGACGCCCGCGGCGAGTTCCATCCGGTGGTTCAAAGAGCTTGCGTCGCAGACGCGGAAGACCGACTCGACCGCGCCCGCCCGCTCGTCGCGCGCGCCGTAGACGAGCCGCGCGACCCGCGCCTGGACGAGCGCGCCGGCGCACATCGCGCACGGCTCGACGGTCGAATAGACGACCGAGCCCGTCAGACGGTAGTTGCCCACCCGCCTCGCCGCCTCGCGCAGCGCCAGCACCTCCGCGTGCGCCGTCGGGTCGCAGTCCGTGCGCGTCCGGTTGCCCGCGACCGCGAGCAGCGAGCCGTCCGCGGCCACGACGCAGGCGCCCACGGGCACCTCGCCGCCGCGCGCGGCCTCGCGCGCCGCGCGCAGCGCCTCGCGCATCCAGCGCTCGTCCGCGGCGGCGGCGGCCGTCCCAAAGTCCTCTCGCGCCTGCATGGTCAATCAAGGACGCTTTCAAGAAGCGGCAGACAAAAAACGAATATAGGGGCGCCCCCGCGGCCTGTCAAGCAGACCCCTTTAAGAGGGGCGTGAGCCGTGAACCGTAAACCGTGACGAGAGGAGAGCGGGCTTTTATCTCGTGACGGTTGACGGTTCACGGTTTACGCTGTCTTTTGCCTTCCGCCGCAGACGGCATGTGCTATCATCCAGGGCAGTCGGGCGAGCGGCGCCCTCCTCCCGCCGCCCCGGCAGCCCTTTCCAGGCGGAAGCAGAGCGGAAGATGAAGACAGACCTGCGCCCCAGAACGAGCGAGCAGCCGGCACCACAGAGCAAGTCACCCCAGCCCCCGCGCACGTCCGTCTCGGACGCGCCCGAGACGGCGCCCATCCACCAGACCATCACGCCCGAGCAGGCGCTGCACGCCACGCAGCTCCCGCGCGCGGCCGCCGCCGCGGCGCCGCCGCGCCGGGCCACGCCCGCCGAGTTCAACACGGCGATGGTGCACTTCTACCGCGGCGAGGTGACGCGCGCCAACACCTGGCGCAACCGGCTCGACACGACGACCAACTGGGCCGTCGTCACCACCGGCGCGACGCTCTCGTTCGCCTTCTCGCTCCCGACCAACCCGCACTTCGTCATCCTCATCAACACGGTGCTCGTCGGCTTCTTCCTCTTCATGGAGGCGCGGCGCTACCGCTACTACGAAATCTGGTCGGGGCGCGTGCGCGTGCTGGAGACCGGCTTCTTCATGCAGATGCTCTCGCCCGACACGGCCGGCGACGACACGTGGGCGCAGATGCTCTACGCCGACCTGCAGGAGCCGCGCTTCAACGTGAGCGAGGCCGAGGCGCTGGGGCGCCGGCTCCGCCGCAACTACCTCTGGATGTTCATGCTGCTGGCGGCGTCGTGGAACCTGAAGGTCTACATGCACCCGTACCCCTCGCCCGACTTCAACGACTTCCTGCGCAAGGCCGACATCGGCATCGTGCCGGGCGAGGTCGTCTTCATGATCGGCGTCTTCTTCAACGTCGGCCTGCTGCTCTTCGCCTACTTCACGATGCGCCTGCGCGAGGCCACGGGCGAGGTGCTGACCGAGAGCGACTTCCACCCCTTCCAGCGCATGGGCGAGTGGACGCGCGCCGCCGCCAACAAGCGCCGCACCGCCACCGTCCGCCGCGCCAAGCGCGCGCGCGAGCGCACGCGCTCGACGGCGCCGCGCGCCGCCGGCTCGACCACCGGCGAGTATCGCCGCCCGGACATCCACCGCTCCCAATCGCCCGAAGACATCCATCGCACGCAGTTCCCGAACCGGGACACGGTGATAAAGTAGGTGTCGGGTGCTGGGTGTTGGGTGCTGGGTAAAATCCGGCTCTTCCCCAGCACCCAACACCCGGCACCCGACATCCCATTCCTATGCTTGAACTCGACGGACAAAGTTTAACCCTCGAAGCGGTGGCGCGGGTGGCGCGGGGCGCGGAGCGTGTGGGGCTCGCCGCCGCCGCGCGCGCGCGGATGGAGTCGGCGCGGGCGACGGTCGAGCGGATCGTGGCGGAGTCGCGCGTCGTCTACGGCGTCAACACCGGGTTCGGGAAACTGTCGGACGTGACGGTGCCGGCGGACGAGCTGCGCGACTTGCAGATCAACCTCGTGCGCAGCCACGCGTGCGGGCTCGGCGCGCCGCTCTCGATCGAAGAGACGCGCGCGATGATTCTGTTGCGCGCGAACGTGCTGGCCAAGGGGTTCAGCGGGGCGCGGCCCGTCGTCGCCGAGACGTTGCTCCGGATGCTCGGGCGCGGCGTTCACCCGGTCGTGCCGGAGTTGGGCTCGGTCGGGGCGAGCGGCGACCTCGCGCCGCTGGCGCACCTCGCGCTCTGCTGCGCGGGCGAGGGCGAAGCCTTCTATGAGGGCGAGCGGGTGCCGGGCGGCGAGGCGTTGCGGCGCGCAGGCGTCGAGCCTTTAAAGTTGGAGGCCAAGGAAGGGCTCGCGCTCCTGAACGGGACGCAGGCGCTGACGGCCGTCGGCGCGCTCGCGCTCGAACGCGCGGAGCGTCTGGCGCGCACGTGTGACGTGTCGGGCGCGATGTCTCTGGAGGCGCTGAAGGGCACGCCCGCCGCCTTCGACGAGCGCATACACCTGGCGCGCCCGCACAGGGGGCAGGTCGAGTCGGCCGCGCACCTGCGCGAGCTGCTGGCGGAGAGCGAGATACGCGCCTCGCACCTCGAAGGCGACCCGCGCGTGCAGGACGCCTACAGCTTGCGCTGCATGCCGCAGGTGCACGGCGCGGCGCGCGACGCGCTCGCGCACGCCCGCGCGGGCGTCGAGGTCGAGACGGGCGGCGCGACCGACAACCCGCTCGTCTTCGCCGAGACGGGCGACGTCATCTCGGGCGGCAACTTCCACGGCGCGCCGCTCGCCATCGCCTTCGACTACGGCGCCATCGCGCTCGTGCACCTCGGCAACATCGTGGAGCGGAGAATCGACCGGCTCGTCAACCCGGACAAGAACGAGGGGCTGCCGCCCTTCCTGACGGCGCGCGCGGGCGTCGAGTCGGGCTACATGGTGCCGCAGATCGTGGCGGTCGCGCTCCTCAACGAGTGCAAGGTGCTGGCGCACCCCGCGAGCACGGACAACCTGCCGACCGACGGCGGCAAGGAGGATCACGTCTCGATGGGCATGACGGCCGCCCTCAAGCTCCGCCGCGTGGTCGAAGGGGTCGAGCGCGTCGTCGCCATCGAGCTGCTCGCCGCCGCCGAGGGGCTCGAACACCGCGCCCCGCTCAAGCCCGGCCGCGGCGCCCGCCTCGCCTACGAGCGCGTCCGCGCACACGCCGCCCGCCTCACGCGCGACCGCCCCCTCTCCGACGACATCGAGCGCATCGCGCTGGCCCTGCGCCGCGGCGAGTTCGACGTATGAGCGGGGGCAAAGGAAGTAGACCGTAGTCAGCAGGCAGTAGAAAAAACGGGCGGCGCGCCTCAACCTTCAGGTCAGGCGCGCCGCTTTGTCTTCCTACTGTCTACTGTCTACTGTCTACTCCCCATTCATGCCTTCTTCTTCGACTGCGCCTTCGGCTGGGGCGCGCCGCCGGTGTCGAGGTTGACGGGGGCGGGGTAGCCTTTGCCGCGCAGCGCGGCGATGTCGATGACGACCTCTTTCTGCCCCTTGACCGTCTTCGTCTCGCGGACGTTGGCGTTGGCGTTCCTGTTGTCGCCCTTAGCGGGCGTCGGTGTGGGCGTGGCGGCGGGCTGGCCGTCGGCCGGGTTGCCCTGCGCGTCGCGCGCCATCGCCTGAAGCGCCTGCGTGACCTGCGCGCGCTCCTGCCCCGACAGGTCTTCCAGCTTCACGCCGAACGCTTCGAGCACGCGCCGCAGATTCTCCTCCGTGTTCGTGCCCTTGTCGTACACGTCGCGGTAGATGTGGAGCTTGCCGTCTTCGACGACGATGGTCTCGTAACGCAGCTCGACCGGGACGGGCGAGTTCAACTTGACCTGCTTCGTCTCCTCGCGCGTCTTGGCGTGCGCGGCCACCTCCTCGGGCGTGAGCTGCGCGCCGCCTAAGGACGCCAGCACGACCGAGAAGTCCTGCACCTGCGGGTTGGTCAGGCCGACGCAGCCGTGCGAGGCGAAGCCGCCGAGCCGGGCCGCGGCCTTGCCGCCGTGGATGAGCGAGGGCAGGCCGATGGGAATCTTGACCGGGCCGAGCGGGTTGTCCTTGCTGCCCGCCTCGACCTTCTTGCCGGGCTCGAACTTGCCCTTGACCCAGGGCTCATCGGGCGGCGTCCACGTCGGGTTGAAGATGATCGTGTCGGCCTTCCTCAAGCCCTGCGGCAGAGGAAACTCGGGGTAGCCGATGCCGACCTTGTAGGTCTTTATCAACTTGCCGTTCTGGAAAACGTCCATGCGGTAGGCGGGCGCGTTGACGACGACGCGCGTGTCCGTCGGCACCGAGTTCGGCTGCGAGGCGAGCGTGCCGCCGCCGGCGCTGCCGCCGGCCCAGCGCTCGCTGACGAAGGAGTTGAAGGCGGCGGCCTTCTCGGCCCCGATGACCGACTGAATCTTCTCCGAGGCGCGCCGGGTCGCCGCGGCCGTCGTGCCGGACGCGGCGCCCTCCTCGTCGAGGTTGGCGCGCTCCTCGCCCGCGACCTTGCGCAGACCCTCGACCTGCTCGTCCGTCAGTTGCAGCTTCGACTTCAGCTCGCCCGCGAACGCCTCGTCGGCGAACATCGCGTCGAGCACGGGCAGCGTCACCGGCAGGTTGGCCGCCGCCGTCGAAGTCCCGTTCGCGGCGGGCGAAGGCGTAGCCGCGGGCGACGCGGAGGTCGTGGGCTGGGAGGGCGCGGCCGTGTTCGTCGGCGCGGTCGTCGTACAGCCCGACGCCGCCAGCAGCGCCAACGCCGCGACGAGCGCCAGCGGCGATTTCAAGTTCAACTTCGTCACTTCGATACTCATCTCTTTTTAAGACTCCTCGGAACGAAACTTCCCGGCGCCTTTCAAGGGAGAGAGTACAGGCGCAGACACTTCCGGCTCTCCGTGGCAACTCCCGTTCCTGCGAACATTTTCCCGGGAAAACGCACGCGCCGCCGCCGCCGCGCACCGTTTACGGACGACAGGCGTACAGAAAAGCTCTCGGTTTACTCAAGTCTTACTGTGAGCCGCGCAGGAGCGTGTAGGGGTTGAGGTTCTCGCCCGTCCAGAAGCGTTTGGGGTCTTCGACGCGGTAGATTTGGAAGTGGAGGTGCGTGTTGCCGGGCGTGGCGTTGCCGGTGTCGCCGACGTATCCGACGGTCTCGCCGCGGCGCGCGACGTGCCCCTCGGCGAGGCCGTCGGCGTAGCGTTCGAGGTGCGCGTAGTAGAGCACGTAGCGCTCGTCGGCGGCGGCCAACTGGTAGAGCGTGATGCCGCCCTTCACGCTGTTGAAGAGTTTGACGATGCGGCCGTCGGTCGCGGCCAGCACGGGCGTGCCGCGCGGCGCGATGATGTCGATGGCGTCGTGGATGCGCCCCTCGCTGCGCGAGTCCTTGAAGGTGTCCTGCAACTGACTCGGGGCGATGCCCTCCACGGGAATGAGCAGGCGCATCGCCGCCAGCGCCGGTTCTTGCCCGGCGGCCGGCCCTTCGGCCTGCGGCGACGCGCCGGGCGCGGCGGCCGGGGTCGGCGACGCGCCGGGCGCGGGCGTCGCGTCGGGCGTCGGGGTCACGGTCGCCGTCGGGGTCGGGCTCGGCGTCGGCAGGCGCTCGGCGTCCTGCGCGGGCGGGCGCAGGGGCGTGACGGGCTGCGACCAGAAGCGGTAGCTCAGGAACCAGACGAGCGCGGCGACCGCCCCGAAGAGTGCGGCCGCTACAAGGAGCACGCGCGTGCGCGGGCCGATTGCCATCGTGTGCCTTCCTGTCCTGTGCGGATTTATGCCTGCGCGGGAAGCTTATTGAAGCGGGACGGTGCGCGCAAGCGCCGCGGCGCTCGGGGTGGCGCGCGGGCGCGGTTTTCTGCTATTACATCTTCTGCTATACGTTAGTCCGTCAACCCACAAGAGCAGCCGGAGCGTGGGCCGTGCGCGCCCGCCAGGAAGGGCGCCGCGGCCGCCCGGCCGCAGGAGGAACAAGTCAGTGTCAGACATTTTCGAGGAACGCCGGAAGGGCCTGGAGGAGGAGTACTTCAGGCGCAAGGACAAGGAGTCGCTCGAACGCCTCCGCGAGGCGATCAAGGAGGAGGCGCAGAAGCACGGCGACGAGCCCGTCACGATGTCCTGCCCGCGCTGCACGGGCAAGCTCCACTCCCAGATTTACGACGAGGTCAACATCGACCGCTGCGACACCTGCGGCGGCGTCTGGCTCGACGCGGGCGAGCTCGAACAGATCATCGGCGAGGAGAGCAGCCCCGGCCGTTGGTTCCACGCCCTCTGGCCCGGCCGGACGAATGAATAGCCGTGAACCGTGAACCGTGAACCGTGACGAGATAAAACTTGTTCTTATCTCGTCACGGTTCACGGTTCACGGTTCACGCTCCGCGAGCTATGAGCGAGC
>DAIRFV010000366.1:0-5335 GCA_036794905.1 Pyrinomonadaceae bacterium
CGCGCCGACCGACGGGCGCGTGCTCATCTACGGCGAGTCGGGGACGGGCAAGGAGTTGGTCGCGCGCGCCATCCACGTGCGCTCGCTGCGGGCGGGCGCGCCGTTCGTCGAGCTGAACTGCTCGGCCGTGCCCGAGGAGCTGATCGAGTCGGAACTGTTCGGCCACGCGCGCGGGGCGTTCACGGGCGCGACCGCGCCGAAGCGCGGCAAGTTCGAGGCGGCCGACGGCGCGACGCTCTTCCTCGACGAGGTGGGCGACATGAGCCCGCGGATGCAGGCCAAGGTCTTGCGCGTGCTCGAAGAGCAGCGCTTCGAGCCCGTGGGCTCGACCACCTCGATGCGCGTGGACGTGCGCGTGCTCGCGGCGACGAACAAGCGGCTCGAAGTCGAGATCGAGCGCGGGAACTTCCGCGCCGACCTCCTCTACCGCCTCAACGTCATCCCCTTCGAGGTGCCGCCGCTGCGCGAGCGCGCCGAGGACGTCCCGCTCCTCGTCGAGCACTTCAACCAGAAGTTCTCGCTCTCCTACAACAAGCGCCCGAAGCGCTTCGACGCGGACGCGGTCGAGGCGCTGCGCGCATACTCCTGGCCCGGCAACGTGCGCGAGCTGCGCAACACCGTGGAGCGCGTCGTCATCATGCACACGGGCGCGCGCGTCGCCGCCCCAGACCTCCCGCCGCTCGGCGGCGAGGAGCCCCCCGCCGTCGTCCCGCGCTTCTCCTCCTTCCGCGACGCCAGCGAGGCGCACCAGCGCGACTTCATCCGCGCGTGCCTCGCCGAGGCCGAGGGCAACGTCTCGCGCGCCGCCGAGCTGATGGGCATGGATCGCAGCCACCTCTACCGACGCATGAAGGCCCTCGGCATCAACGTCCGCGAAGAGCGCGCCGGCACCACCTGATCTGGACGCCTTCCTCTTCATGTTCGGCGGCTACGACTGAAGCACATGGCAGGCACCCTGACCGTCCGCGTCCACTACCCCGCACAGGGCGGGCGCGTCGTGCTCCGCACGGAGATGGGCTGGGAGACGGACGTGGAGGCCGCGGCGGTACACGACGGCGGCAACGTCCACGAGTTCCGCGTCGAGACCTCGCGCCCCTGGTTCTACTTCAAGCCCTGCCACGCGGGCGGGGGCGGCTTCCGCTGGTCAATCGGGTCGAACTACCTCGCCGTCACGGCCGCCCACGAGGGGCGCGACGTGTACCCCTTCTTCTACGGCGCGCTGAAGGGCGGCATCACCGAAGCCTTCGACATCTACTCGCCCCTCACCGGCGTGTCGCACCGCGTCCGCGTCTACCAGCCGCCCGGCTACTCCGAGAATTTCCTGAAGCGCTACCCGACCCTCTACATGCAGGACGGCCACAACCTCTTCTTCCCCGAAGAGGCGGCCTTCGGCGTCGAGTGGAGGGTGGACGAGACGTTGGAACTGCTCGACTCGATGAACGTCATCGACAAGGTCCTGGTGGTGGCCGTCTACCCGCGCGACCGGATGCGCGAGTACACGAAGCCCGGCTACGAGGACTACGGGCGCTTCGTCGTCGAGGAGCTGAAGCGGGAGGTGGACAGAGGGTTCCGCACGCTCGGCGGGCCGGAGCATACGGCGGTGATGGGCTCTTCGCTGGGCGGCGTCGTCTCGCTGTACCTGGCGTGGCAGTACCCGCAGGTCTTCGGGAACGCGGCCTGCCTGTCGAGCACCTTCACGTACCGCGACGACCTGATGCAGCGGATCGCGGCCGAGCCGAGGAGGGAACTCAAGCTCTACCTCGACAGCGGCTGGCCCGGAGACAACTACGAGGTCACGCGGAGCATGCGCGACCTCCTGCTCCGGAAGGGCTACCGCTACGGCCAGGACTTGACCTACTTCGCCTTCCCCGAAGCGCTCCACAGCGAAACCTACTGGGCCACGCGCAGCCACATCCCCTTCCAGTTCTTCTTCGACAAGCGCCCCCCCTCCTCCGACCCGGCTTAAACTACCAACGCCGAGCGAGCCCGGCGTCCCTAGTTGCCCCCGGCCCGGGTTTTCGCCTCGACCTCCGCCGCGGCGGCCGCGCGCCAGAACATGACTTTGGAAGACGTGCCGAGCGTTGCGAGCGTCCGGCCGTCCGGCGAGAAGGCGAGAGACTGAACGCCGCTTTTCAAGTCCAGCGTGAGCATCTCGCGCAGCGTCTCGGCGTCGCGCAGTTTCAGGATGCCCGCGTCGTCTCCGCTGGCGATTCTCCTGCCGTCCGGGGTGAAGGCGAGAGACGTGACTCGGCTCTTGTGACCTCTGGCGGCCGTCTGCGGGTTGAGTTGTCTGTCGTCAACCAGCAGAACCTTCCCGTCGCTGAGGCCGAGGGCCAGCACCGGCCGGGTGGGGGAGAAGGCCATGGCGCTGGGGAGTGCGCCTTCGTAAGCCGGGAGCTGCGCGACCATCTCCGCCTTCGCCACGTCCCACAACGACACGACGGAGCTGACGCGGACGGCGACCCGCTTGCCGTCGTTCGAGAAGGCGAGCCCGACGACTATGTCATGAATGCTGTCCTTCATCTCGGCCACCTTCTGAAGCCCGCGCGCGGACGTGTCCCACACCGTCACCACGCCCGACTTGTTTCCGGCGGCCAACAGCCTCCCGTCGGGGGAGAAGGCAACGACGTACGCGCCCTCGGCGTCCGGCGCGGGCTCGCCGAGCGGTTGGCGCGTGGCGGCGTCCAGCAGCCTGAGCCACCCCGTCGTGCCGAGGGCGAGGAGCCTCCCGTCGGGCGAGAAGGCGGAGGACACGTTGACCTCGCCCTGTTCTTCGAGCCTCTCGGCGGTGGCGGGCGCGCCCGCGGCCGGCGGCCGGAGGACGGTGCCGCCGGCGGTGAGCGAGCGCCCGTCGGGCGAGTAGGCGAGTGCGGTGAACGGGTACGTGGGGACGAGCAGCGGCGTCAGCTCCGCGACCAGCGCGGCGATGTCCCAGGTCTTCGCCGTGCCGTCGCCGCCGCCGCTGACGAGGAGCCGGCCGTCGGCCGTAAAACTCAGGGAGGTGATCTCCTTCCCCTGACCGACGGTGTGGCTCGCGCCGTGCCCGTGGCCGCTCAGGGTCGTGAGCGGCGTCACCGAGTCCTCCCCGACCTTCAGCAGTTTCAGGGTGCCGTCGAAGTATCCGACGGCAATCAGCTTCGCGTCGGGCGAGAGCGCGAGGGCCCTGATGTATGAGGGGTGAGGGCTGACCTTGAACAGTTCCCGCGGGGTCGTCACGTCCCAGAGGCTCACGACTTCTTCGCGTTCGTGGCTGATGACGAGCAGCCGCCCGTCGCGGGAGAAGGCGGCGTGTCGGGCGGGCGCAGGCAGCTCGCCGACCTTCGTGCCCGAGGCCACGTCCCAGAGCGTCAAAGGGGAGCGCGGCGGCTCGGGCTCGTGCGCCTCGCGGTTGGGTTGGAATCTGGCGGCGAGCGTCTTGCCGTCGGGCGAGAGGGCGACGACGGGCTCGCTCGTGTTGCGCTGCTCGGCGATGAAGGGCACCGGCTCGGCCGCGGAGGACAAGTCCCACAGCCAGACGCCGCGCGGGCCGGCCTTGACGAGCCGCTTCCCGTCGGGCGTGAAGATGACCGTCCCCGTGCCCCGGCCGTCGCCCTTGAGGGCGGCGACCTCATTCCGCGTCGCGACATCGAACAACTTCACCGCCGGCCCTTCACGCTCACCGTTGCCGACGGCGAGCAGCTTGCCGTCGGGCGAGAGGGCGACGGTTGAGGCCGCGAAATTCTCCCCTTCGAGTAACACGTCGAAATCCGATCCGGCGCCGCCGCCGAGGGCGCGAAGTTTCACCGTCCTGCCGGAGGCGGCGGCGAGCAGCCTCCCGTCACCGGAGACGGCGACGGGGACGCCGACCTCTCGGGTGCTGACGTTCAAAGAATCCTCTCGGGTGCTGACGTTCAAAGTATCCTTCTCGCCGTTGAGGAGATGCCAGAGGTAGAACCACTCGAAGCCGGGCTGGCTGCGCGTGATGGCAGTCTGGAGGGTCAGCATCTCGCGCCCGCGCTCGATGTCGTTCGCCTCGTACGCCTGCTGCGCGAGGTTGATGGCGGCCGGGTAGAGAACCTGCCGCGTCTCCTCGGCCTCGGCCGCAAACTTATCCGCCGACTGAGCGTTGCGTTCGCTCTGCACCCTGGCCGCGGCGAGCGCCGCCTGCGCGTCATTGAGCGCGACGTTGGCGCGCTGCTCGCTCTCGCCCGCGGCCGCGGCGCGGCGGTCGGCCTCGGCTTTCGCGGCCTCGGCCTGGCCCAGTTGTTCGGTCGCATCCAGCTCCGACGCCATTGCGTCCTGCGCCCGATGTTCAGCGTCCTGGCGCGCGGCCGTCGCCTCCTGGCGCGCCGTCTCGGCCAGCAGCAGGGCCGACTTGGCTTGATTCAGAGCCGTGACTGCGTTCGCCTCTGACGCCTTCGCCTGCGACATCGAGTTGTAGGCGTAGACGGAGGCGCCCAGCGAGAGGAGGAACGAGAGCGCGAGGAAGAGCGCCGCGAGCCGCGTGCGCTTGTAGGAGACTTCGCGGCGCTGCCGCTTCTTGAGTTCCAGCAGCTCCGCGTCGCGCTCCCTGACGCTCGCGTCGAGGAAACCCATGGCCGTGTCGAACTCCGTATGGTAGCGGCGCGCCCAGGCGGCGTTCGGGCGGGTGCGCTCGCGCCAGTCGAGCGCGACCTGGAGCGCGGGGTCTTTCAGAAGCCCCTCCTGCCCGTCCCGGTGCAGGACGGCCGTCTCCCCGAGCCGCTTGTAGATGCGCGCCGACTGCGCCTCCTCCTCAGTCCACGTCTTCAGCCGCGCCCAGTTGCGGATGAGGCTCTCGTGCGAGATGTCCAGAAGCGAGTCGTGCGTCAGCGGCCTGTCCGCGGGCGGCATCAGGAACGAGCGGCCGGGGCGGCGGAACGTCTCGACGACGGCGACGACCTCCGCCTCGCTCGCCTCCGTGACCGCGCAGGCGTCGCCGATGGCGAGCGGCCGGCGGGTCTCGCGGTTGTCGGCGCCCTTTTCCGTGAGCGCCTTGAAGAGCTTTTCGGCTATCGCCCGCCGGCTCTCGGACAACTCCGCGTAGGCCTCCTCCGCGTGCTGCGAGAGCGCCTCGCTCATGCCGCCGATGGCTTTGTAGTGCGGCAGGTCAATCGGCTCGCCGTCGAGCCGCGCCCCCCGCCAGTAGTCAAACGTGCGCATCAGCGCGTGTTGGAGGATGGGTAACTGGTCGGGGTTGTCGCCCATGTCGTTGAGTAACTGGTTGACCAGCGGCTCGGTGATGCGCGCGTCGGCGACGGCCACGGGGCCGGTGACGGCCGCGCGGCGCTCGTCGCGCGTCATGCGCGGGATGAGGTACTGGCCGTCGTTGATGGCC
>DAIRFV010000367.1:0-5304 GCA_036794905.1 Pyrinomonadaceae bacterium
GGCGACGCGACCACCTGGGGCCTCATCAAGTCCACCACGAAGGAGTTAGAGAAGAATCGGAAGAAAAGCAGTAGACAGTAGTCAGTAGAAAAAGAGGCGGCGCGTCTCGGTCTTTAGACCGGGCGCGCCGCTTTGTCTTCCTACTGGCTACTGGCTACTGACTACTGTCTACTCTCTTCAGCGTCGGGCGGCGGCGGGCGTGCGCATGAAGCCGGCGAGCCTTTGGAAGACGCTGCCGAGCACGTCCTCGTCGGGGAGGTAGACCAGCCGGAAGCTGCACGCCGCGGGGTCTGCGCCGAAGCCCGAGCCGTGGACGACGAGCACGCCCGTCTCCCTGAGCAGGTCGAGCACGAAGCGCTCGTCCGTCCGGCGCTCCGCGTCGTCCACGCGAATCATCACGTAGAAGGCCGCGGCCGGCTCGACGCACGAAAGACCTTCGACGTGAGCGACCGCATTTAACACGAAGTCGCGCCGCCGCTTTATCTCGCGCATGAAGTCGTCGAGGAAGCCGCGTTCGCCTTCGAGCGCGGGGCGCACGGCGTACTGCGCGGGCGTCGGCGAGCAGAGGCGGCCGCTCGCGAGGCGGTGGACGGCGCGGACGAGTTCCGGCATCAGCCGCGCGTTCGTAAAACGCATCCAGCCGACGCGCCAGCCCGGCACCATGTGAGTCTTCGAAAGGCTCTCCAGCGTGACGACCGCCACCTCACGCCCGGCCGCGAGCCGCGAGGCCGGCGCGGGCGGGTCGGCGAAGCAAAGCTCGCGGTAGACCTCGTCGCTGATGACGAGCAGCCCCCGCCGCTCCGCGATTTCCAGGAGTCGCCGCGTCGTCTCGTCGTCGGTGATCGAGCCGGTCGGGTTGTTCGGGTTGATGAGGACGATGGCGCGCGTGCGCTCACACACCAGCGACTCAACCTCCGCGGGCGTGGGCAGCCAGCCGCGCGACTCTGCGAGCGTGTAGTAACGCGCGGCGGCGCCGAGCCGGTTGAGGATGGCCGGGTAGATCGGGTAGCCGGGCGCGGGGACGAGCACCTCGTCGCCCTCCTCGACCAGCGCCGACAGCAGGAGGTCTGCGGCCTCGGACGCGCCCGCGGTCATCAGCACGTCGCCGGGCGCGGTCTGCGCGCCGAGTTCGGTGGCGTAAGCCGCGACCGCCTCGCGCGCCTCGCGCAGACCCGACGAGTGCTCGTAGCCCGTGAAGCGCTCGCGCACGGCGCGCGCCGCCGCCTCGACGACGTGCGCGGGCGGGCGGAAGCCGTAAGCCTGCGGGTCGCCGATGTTGAGGTACGTGACCTTGAGCCCCGCGCGCTCGCGCTCCTCCGCGGCGCCGACGATGTTGCGGATGGCGTAGTGGAACTTCGCGGTTCTACTCGAAGGCCGAATCATCCTCACCCCTTAAACGTGATTGGGTTGTGAATTCTGTCCATCATTTTTACACAACAGGGGGTGAGCACGCGACCGTCGGCATGGCGGTCAGGGCCGCCCGCGGCCGCGGCCGGGCACGTCCGACTCAGAGCGGCCTCGGCAAGTACAACAGACCCGGCCGCGGCCGCGGGCGGTCCTGGCCGGGTTCTTCTCACAATGATTTTTATGGCCCTAGAAAAAATTTAAATTATGCCGGGCGCGGCGTTGGTTGTAGAGTGGGGTGGTCGCGCATGGGCGCGGCACACTCCCCGAGAGCTTTTCAGTTAACCGCCATGACATTCGCCCGTTTCACGCCCGCGCCCGCGCGCCCGGCTTCGCTCCCGGTCGCGGCGTACCCGTCTGCCTTCGTCGCGCTCGTGCCGTCGGGCGTCATTATTCTTAAGCGCCAGACGTGATGGCTTGTCAGAGCAAATTGGATTCGACCGACAGGCCATCAACGCGAAAAGGTTGATGGCCTTTTGCGTTGCACGAAGCGGCGCCGAAGGTGGTTCACGATTCTTCATGGAGTCCGAAGAGTTACAAGTTGAGCGGCGGCGTCGCTTCCGCGGCGCGCGGCGCGCGGTCGTCAAGTTGGGGACGAGCGTGGTGTCGGGCGCGGGCGGCGAGGTCGCGGCCGAGCGCGTCGAGCCGGTCGTGCGCGCCCTGGCGGGGCTGCGCGCGGAGGGGCGCGGGCTCGTGCTCGTCTCCTCGGGCGCGGTGGGGCTGGGCGCGGGGCGCCTGGGGCTGGCGCGCGCGCGGCTCGGCGACGTGGTCGTGCGGCAGGCGTGCGCGGCCGTCGGGCAGAGCCTCCTCATGCACGCCTACGAGGTGATGTTCGGCGCGCACGGCGTGAAGATCGCGCAGGTGCTTTTGACCGAGGACGACTTCACCGACCGCCGCCGTTACTCGAATTTACAAAGGACGATGGAGAGGTTGTTGAAGCTCGGCGTCGTGCCCGTCGTCAACGAGAACGACACGGTCTCGACGGCCGAGCTGGAGTACGTCCGGGGCGGCGCCCGGGTCTTCGGCGACAACGACCGGCTGGCCGCGCTCGTCGCCAGCAAGCTCGCGTCGGACGCGCTCGTCCTCCTGTCCGACGTGGACGGGCTGCTCGTGCCGCGCCCGGCGGCCGAGCCCTGCGCGGTCGAGCGCGACGAGGAGTTGATGGTGCTGCCTTACGTCGCGGAGGTGACGCCGGAGCTGAAGGCGCTGGCGTCGGGGCCTTCGGCGACGGGGCGCGGCGGGATGGTGACGAAGCTCGAAGCGGCCGAGATCGCGATGCGCGCGGGCTGCGTCGCGGTCATCGCCAACGGGCGCCGCGCGGACACGCTCGCGCGCGTCTTCGGGGGCGAGGAGGTGGGCACGGCCTTCGTGCCGGGCTCGCGCATGGCGGGCAAGCGGCGCTGGATCGCGTACGCGGCCGTGCTGCGCGGCCGCGTCGTCGTCAACGAGGGCGCGCGCGAGGCCATCCTGCGCGGCAAGGCGAGTCTGCTGGCTTCGGGCGTCGTGCGCGTCGAGCGCGAGTTCGAGCCGCAGGACGTGGTGAGCATCGCCGACTCTTCGGGGCGCGAGTTCGCGCGCGGCATCGCCAACTGCGCGAGCAGCGAGACGGCGGCCGGCGCCGCCGAAGTCAGAGACGAGAGTGTTGCTGTCGGGAACGCGCGCGGGCGGAGGGGCCGGGTCTTAGTCACGCGCGACAACATCGTGATTACGGAGCGCGCCGCGGGGCCGGGCGCGGGGCGGGGCGATTTGAGATGAGCGGCACGGCATCGGAGACGGAGCAGCGCCCGGGAGTCCTGGAGCTTGCGCGGCGCGCGAAGGAGGCTTCGCGGCGTCTGGCTCTGCTCCCGCGCGAGCGGCGGGACGCGGCGCTCCGGGCGGCGGCCGAGGGTCTGGTCTCGCGGGCGGAGGAGATAGTCGCCGCCAACGAGCGCGACCTCCTGGAGGCGGCGCGCGCCGTCGCCGGAGGTCGCATGACGGCCTCGACCTTCAAGCGGCTTCGGACTAACGAGCGCGGCGTCGCCGAGATGGCCGAGCGCGTGCGCGACGTGGCGGCGCTCGAAGACCCTTTGGGCCGCACGCTCGCCGTGACGGAGTTGGACGACAAACTGACCCTGACAAAAATCTCCTGCCCGCTCGGCGTCGTCGGCGTCGTCTTCGAGGCGCGGCCCGAGGTCGTGCCGCAGGTCGCCTCGCTCGCGCTCAAGTCGGGCAACGCCTGCCTGCTCAAGGGCGGCGCGGAGGCGGCGCAGACCAACGAAGCTCTGTACACAATCTGGCGCGACGCGCTCGCCGAGTTCGAAGACGTGCCCGCGGACGCGGCGCTGCTGCTGCGCACGCGCGAGGAGGTGTCAATGATGCTCGCGCTCGACGGGGAGATAGACCTCATCATCCCGCGCGGGTCGAAGGAGTTCGTCAGTTACGTCGCCGCCAACAGCCGCATCCCCGTGCTCGGCCACGGCGAGGGCGTGTGCCACGTCTACGTGGACGCGGCGGCGGACTTGAGGAAGGCGATTGCCGTCGTCGTGGACTCGAAGACGCAGTACCCGGCCGCGTGCAACGCCGCGGAGACGGTGCTCGTGCACGAGGAGGTGGCCCCGAAGGTTCTGCCGGGCCTCGTCGCCGCGCTCGTCGCGGCCGGCGTCGAGGTGCGCGCCTGCGCGCGCACGGTCGAACTCGCGGCGACTTCGCACGGCCTCGTCGCCGCGACGGAAGAAGATTGGGCGACGGAGTATTCCGACATGGTCGTCTCGGTCAAGACCGTCGGCGGACTGGAAGAGGCGCTGCGCCACATCGCGCGCTACGGCTCGCGCCACACGGAGTCAATCGTGACGGAGGACGGCGAACGGGCGGCGCGCTTCCTCGCGGAGGTGGACGCGGCGGGCGTCTACCACAACGCCTCGACGCGCTTCGCCGACGGCTTCCGCTACGGCCTCGGCGCGGAACTGGGCATCAGCACGGGCAAGCTCCACGCGCGCGGCCCCGTCGGCCTCGAAGGGCTCACGACTTACAAATATCTCCTCAGCGGCGACGGCCACACCGTCGCCGCCTACAGCAGCGGCGAGCGGACGTTCAAGCACCGGAGAAGAGCCGTGAACCGTGAACCGTGAACCGTGACGAGATAAAAACCCGTCCTTCACTCGTCACGGTTGACGGTTCACGGCTCACGCTCCTGACTTATGAGTAACGTTATCGAAATCTACGACACGACCTTGCGCGACGGGGCGCAGGGCGAGGGCGTGAACTTCTCGGTCGGGGACAAGTGCCGGATCGCGGAGCACCTCGACGCGCTCGGGGTGGACTTCGTCGAGGGCGGCTGGCCCGGGTCGAACCCGCGCGACGTGGAGTTCTTCGAGCGCGCGCGCACCCTGCGGCTCTCTCACGCGCGGCTCGCGGCCTTCGGCGCGACGCGGCGGCGCGGGACTTCGTGCGAGACCGACCCGAGCATCCAGGCGCTTTTGCGCGCCGAGACTCCGGTCGTCACCGTCTTCGGCAAGTCCTGGGGGCTGCACGTCGCGGAGGCTCTGCGGCTGAGCCGCGAGGAGAATCTGGACATCATCGCCGACACCGTCCGTTATCTCGCGGCGCGCGTGCCGTCCGTCATCTACGACGCCGAGCACTTCTTCGACGGCTACGCGGACGACCCCGTGTACGCCGTTGCGACCCTGCGCGCGGCGGCCGCGGGCGGCCCCGCGCGCGTCGTGCTGTGCGACACGAACGGCGGGAGTCTGCCGGGCGCGGTCGCGGTCGCGACGTGGGAGGTGGCCAAGAATCTCGAAGTGCCGCTCGGCGTCCACTGTCATAACGACGGCGAGTTGGCGGTGGCGAACACTCTGGCGGCGGTCGCGGCGGGCGCGACGCACGTGCAGGGCACGGTCAACGGCTACGGCGAGCGCTGCGGCA
>DAIRFV010000096.1:0-19260 GCA_036794905.1 Pyrinomonadaceae bacterium
TCGATGGACGTGATGAACGCCTTGACCATCTCGGCCGTGACGAAGTTGCCGTCGAACTCGTCGAGCTTCGAGAGCCAGAAGTTGTAGCCGTCGAAGTTCGAGTCCGGCGACTCGTTCGGCGCGCGGCGCAGGTACCCGAAGTACTGCATCAGCACGAACGCACGGTTGAACTCCCGCCGCCGGAAGTCGGCGTCGTCCGTCAGCTTCAGCAGCACCGCCGCGCGCCCGGCCGCCGTGTCGTCGGCGGTCAACTCCGCCACCCGCGCGTCCCGCTCCGCCTGCGAGAGCGACCCGCCCGCGTTCGCGTTCAGGGCGTCGACGAACTGCGCGGGCGTCATCGACGCCGGGTAGGCGGCCGTGAACTCCGGCCGCCGGGCGAAGGCGAGCGCGAACGCCTGCTTGTTGGCCGCCAGCTGCTCCTCCCAACCCGTCGCGCCGACGACGATGCCGCGCCGGACCTCGCCCGCGTCGGCGAGGAAGCGCGCCGCCGCGAGGCGCTCGCCCGAGGCGTGTGCCGCCTGGTGCAGGAGGTAGACGAAGTAGCCCGTCTGCTGGAACTCGATGGAGAGGAAGAAGGCCGCCGAGACGTTGACGCGCTTCACCTCGCGGCAGGGCTGGCGCTCGGCCTCGGGGCGCGCCTCGCACTGCGCGAGCTCGTCCTTCCAGAAGGCGAGGCCGGCGGCGTCGGCCTCGCGCCCGAGGAAGTCGGCGTAGTGCTGGCGGACGAAGAAGTCCGCGTCGAACGAGGCGTCGGCCACGGGGTTCGGCCCCGTCGCCGCGTCGTCGCTCGTGACCTGCACGGCCGCCGCGGAGGGCGAGCCTAAGGAGACGCCGACCGGGTTCGAGAGGACGACCGAGAAGCTCTCGACCGACTCCTGGAAGCGGTCGTCGGTGACGTGGACGACGATTGCCTTCGAGGTCTCGCCCGCCGCGAAGCGCAGCGTGCCGAAGACGGCCGTGTAGTCGGAGCGCGCGCTGGCGGTACCGTCAACGGTCGCGTAGTCCACGGTCGCCGCCTGCGTCGCGTCGGTGCGCGTCACGGTCAGGCTGGCCGAGCCCGCGGCCGCGGCGTGCGCCGCCTGCCACCACTCCGCGCCGCCGGAAGTCACCCCCGAGCCGCCGCCTGCCCCCTCGTCCGCCTGCACGGTGGCCGTGGCGAACTGCACGGAGCCCGTGGGCGTGGGCGTCGCCTCGGGCGTCGGCGTCATGGTCGGCGTGGGCGTCGTGGTCGGCGTCGGCGTCGGCGTCGGGTCGGGCAGACCCGAGAGGGCGAAGACGTAGGCCGAGCCCTGATCCTGCTGCCCGTCCACGTCGTCGAGGTAGGCGCCGACGACGGCCGTCGAGCCCGAGAGCGCGACCGCCCAGCCGAACTGGTCGTGCGCCGCGCCGTCGAAGGCCGAGAGCTTCGAATGCTGCGTCCACGCCGCGCCGCTGCGCGTGAAGACGTAGGCCGAGCCCTGAAGCAGAGCAACGTTCGGGCTCGTCCCGAACGAGTCGGCGCGCGCGCCGACGAGGGCGACGTTGCCCTCAAGCGCCACGCTCTGGCCGAACTCGTCGCCGAGCCCCGCGTCCGCCGCCGTCAGCTTCTGCTGCTGAGTCCAGACCCCGCCCGATCTGTGGAAGACGTAGGCCGCGCCCTGGTTCGAGGCGTCGGTCGCGCCCGGGCCGTGGTCGTTGAGCCGCGCGCCGACGACGACCGTGTCGCCGGAGACAGCGATGCTCGCGCCGAAATCGTTCGCGACGCCGATGTCGGACGGCAGCGGCAGCTTCTGCTGCTGCGTCCACGCCGAGCCCGCGCCGGTGAAGACGTAGGCCGCGCCCTTCGTCGGCGTCTCGGCGATGGGCGCGCCGACGGCGACGGTGTTGCCGCTGATCGAGACGGACGCGCCGAACCAGTCGCTGAAGTTGCTGTCCGAGCCGCGCAGCGTCGCGGCCTGCGTCCACGCCGCGCCCGTGCGCGTGAAGACGTAGGCCGCGCCCTGGTTGGCGGCCGTCCCGTTGTTGCTCTCGAAGATGGCGCCGACGACCACCGTGTCGCCCTCGACGGCCACGCTCTGGCCGAAGTAGTCCTGGTTCTCGCCGCCGGTCTTCAAGAGCTTCTGCTGCTGCGTCCACGCCGCGCCCGCGCGCGTGAAGACGTAGGCCGCGCCCTCGTCGCTCCCGCCGTTGTTCGGCGCGCCGACGACGATGGTGTCGCCGTGGATGGCGACGCTCGTGCCGAACTTGTCGCCGCCCACGCCGTCGGAGGCCAGAAGCTTCTGCTGCTGCGTCCATGTCGAGCCGTTGCGCACGTAGACGTAGGCCGCGCCCCTCTGCTGCTGGTTGGAGGCGACCTCGTCCTCCGGCGCGCCGACCACCGCCGTGTCGCCCGAGACGGCGACCGAGTAGCCGAGCCTGTCCTGCGTCAGCCCGTCGTCGGCGACGAGTTTCGGCCCCGCGTTCGGGTCGATGGCGAAGACGTAGGCCGCGCCGCGCGTGCTGTTCTTCGAGGGCGCGCCCGCGACCACCGACGAGCCGTCGAAGGCGACGCTGGTGCCGAGCGCGTCGGGCGCGGCGTCCGAGTGGATGAGCTTCTGCCGGCGCGTCCAGACGGTGCCCGCGCGCGTGAAGACGTAGACCGCGCCGTGGTTGGCGATGCCGGGCAGGACTTCGTGCGCGGGCGCGCCGACGACGACCGTGTCGCCGCGGACGGCGACGCTCCCGCCGAAGGTGTCGTTGCGCTGCGTGGCCTCGACGCCGAAGAGGTGCTGCTGCTCCGTCCAGACGGTGCCGCCGCGGACGAAGACGTAGACCGAGCCCTGACCGCCGACGCCGTTGACGTTGTCGAGCCGCGCGCCGACGACCGCCGTGTCACCCGACACGCCGACCGAGAAGCCGAAGGCGTCGCCCGCCGCGCCGTCGCCCGCCAGCAACTTCTGCTGCTGCGACCACGCCGAGCCGCTGCGCGTGAAGACGTAGGCCGCGCCGCGCCCCGAGTCGGCCGAGACGCCCGCCTGCCCCGTCGCGCCGACCACGGTCGTGTCGCCGCTCACCGCGACGCTGACGCCGAAGAAGTTGGCGAAGCCGCCGTCGTTCGCCACGAGCTTCGCCTGCTGCGTCCAGGCCGCGGCCGCGCCGGTGAAGACGTAGGCCGCGCCCTGGAAGAAGGTCGTGCCGTTGTTCTTCTGCAACGCGCCGACGACGAGCGTGCCGTTATCGACGGCGAGGCTTGAGCCGAAGAGGTCGCCGTCGGCCGCGTCCGAGGGCGCGAGGAGCGTGGCCGACTGCGTCCACGTCGAGCCCGCGCGCGTGAAGACGTAGACGGCACCGCGCGTGCGCGCGTTGTTGCCGGCCTGCGTGAAGTGGCGGCCGACGAAGATCGTGTCGCCCTGAATCGCCACGGCGTACCCGAACTCGTCGTTGGCGATGCCGTCCGACGCGTTGAGCTTCTGCTGCTGCGTCCACGTCGAGCCGCTGCGGACGTAGACGTAGGCCGAGCCCTGCCGCGGGTTCGAGCCGACGCCGTCGGCCGGCGCGCCGACCACCGCCGTGTCGCCCGAGACGGCGACCGAGAAGCCGAAGCTGTCCTGCGCCGCGCCGTCGCTGGCCTGCAGCTTACCCTGCTCGACGAACGCGGAGGCCGCCGCGCCCGCCCGCTCGAACGTCCACACCGCGAGCGACGCCGCGGCCAGCACGGCGGCGACGAGGAACACACGTTTACTCATTCCCTTCATTCGTTCACTCCTGGTTATCAGTTCGGGGCATAAGGATGTGTGAGCAGGGATTAACCACAGAGGCACAGAGACACGGCTGGTTGAGAACTAAAGATGAGGCTGTGTCTCTGTGTCTCTGTGGTTAATCCCTCTTAGTCTTAACTCAACCAAGATGCTGACGGCCCTCCGCCCGTCAGTTCTTCTTCTCCGCGGCCGGGGGAGCCGCATCGACGGCGAAGGCGGAGAGTTCTTTCGAGTTGCGGAGGTTGAAGACGCGGCCGGCCAGCTCGTCCACCTGATAGTCGGGCTCCTTGTCCTTGAAGAGAATCTGGCGGTCGCCCCTGCCCGTCTCCATCTGCACGCCGACGAGACCCGCGCCCTTCTCCTTGCCGTCGCGCACGGTCGTCAGCACGTAGACGTAGTTGCCCGTCTGCTTCGTCGCGCTGTAGCGACGGCTGACGAACTGCTCGTAGGCGACGAGCGAGTTGATGCGCTGGCGGTTGGCCCAGCGGTTCTCGGCCGTGCCGTAGTGGGAGTTCGCGGCCGAGGCCGTGGCCGACGTGTAGGCGAGCGCCGTCAAGCCCGCCATCGCGAGCTTCTGCCAGCCGGGGACGCCCGGCGCCTCGTACTTCACGGACCACATGATGGCGCGCGCGCGCGGGTCGAAGGCGAGGAGGTGCTGCTTGCCCGCGACGACGACCGTGCCGTTTTCGCGCCGGTACAAAGCCACCGGCTCGTCGCGTTCGTCGCCGCCGCCCTTGCCGATGGCGCCCAAGCCCCCGAAGCCGAACTTGGCGACCTTCGCGGCGGTGCCGGCCGCGCCGAGGCTGTTCTTGAATTCGAGCTTGACCTTGTAGGACTCCTTGACCTTGCCCGCGCTCGCCGAGTCCAGCCCGATGAGGTTCTTCGCGTCGGCGACGAGCACCGTGTTCATCTCGGGCAGCAGCGCCATGTTGGTGATGCTGTCGTCGGCCTTGTCGTAGTACCAAACGGTCGCGCCGGTCTTTTTGTCCACGGCGGCGACGCCGAAGGGCTTCTGGTTGACGTACTCGCGCTTCGAGAAGTCGTAGAAGGCGCCGCCGAGCCGGCCGTAGATACAATCGCCGCCCAGCTTCATCTCGGCCACCGCGCCGCCGAAGTCCCGGCCCACCCACCTGACCGCGCCCGTGGCCTTGTCGATGGCGCGCAACTGCCCCTTGGCGGACGTGTAGATGGTGTCGCCGTCGATGACGGCCTGCGCGTTGCCGCGCTTAATCGACCCCTCGGTCACGTCGTACTTCGCGCCCCACAGGAGCCGGCCGTCTTCGAGCGAGTAGCGGTGCAGGCCCGCGTAGGTGAAGTAGACCGAGTCGGCGTCGTAGAGCGGCGGGTTCGCGCCCGAGAGGTCGAACTTGGGGAAGTAGCGGCTGCCGCGCTCGATGCCGTAGAGGTCTACGTTGTCGGGGTAGTCCGACTCCCAGACCAGCTCGCCCGTCGTCATCCGCAGCGCGGTGATGCGCGGCCTGGCCTTGTTGGCGGAGTTGTTCTCGACCGTGACGAGCAGGACGAGGTCTTTCTCGTAGACGGGTTCGACCGCCACGGTCGCGCCCTTCAGCTTCTCCGTCTCCCAGATGTTCTGCCCCGAGAGCAGGTCGAGCGCGTGGAGTTTCGTCCCCTTCCGGAACGTCCCCGAGGTGTCGGAGACGAAGAGGAGCGGCGTGCCGGCGATGGTGTCCACCTCGAACTCTTCGGGGCCGGGGAGGTCTGCGCGCGCCCAGAGCTGCCGCCCCGACTCGCCGTCGAGCGCGTAGAGCCCGCCCTTCGCGCCGACGAGGAGGCTGCCCACGTCCGTCACCTTGTACCACTTGATGTCGCTCGCGGGCTTGTGCGTCCAGAGCGGGGCGCCGACGGCCGTCGTCGCGAGCAGCGCGCCCGCGATGAGCGCGCAGACGAGATAGGCGAGCCCGTCGCGGGTCGCCTCGGGCTCGCGCGTGCGGCGCGCGGCCGGGGCGGGCGCGGCCTCGTTCCAGACTTCACCGGGGGCATGGGGCAACGGGCGTTGGGACATCTTCCACCTCCAAAGATTTGCTCGGGTCGGCGCGGGCGTTTTGCGCGCCTCAATAATTAATCGCAAGAAAAACGGGCCGCGGAGTTCAAAGGATGGGATTTTTTTGTCAGTTTTTTTGTCAGGAGGGGCCGACATTGATTAATATCTGCGAGCCGACCGCGGACATGGGGGAACAATCCACACAGGGCATGACGAGACTGTTGCGCGAGGCGCAGGCCGGCGACCGGGCCGCGCTCGACGAGCTGCTGCCGCTCGTCTACCGGGAGCTGCGGCAGATCGCGGCGCGCCACCTCGCGCAGGAGCGACCCGGCCACACCCTCCAGGCGACGGCGCTCGTCCACGAGGTCTACCTCCGGCTGATCGACCAGCACTCGGTCGATTGGCGCAACCGCGCACACTTCTTCAGCATCGCGGCCGAGATGATGCGCCGCATCCTCGTCAACCACGCCGTCGGCCGCCGGGCGCAGAAGCGGGGTGCGGGCGAGACGCTCCTCTCGCTCGACGAGGTCGTCAGCTTCCCGAACCGGCAGGACGTAGACCTGATCCTGCTCGACGAGGCGCTCACACGCCTGTCGGAACTCGACTCCTTGCAGGCGCGCATCGTCGAGCTGAGGTTCTTCGCCGGGCTCACGGTCGAGGAGGTGGCGGAAGTCCTCGGCGTGTCAGACTCCGAGGTGAAGCGGGAATGGCGCAGCGCCAAGGCGTGGCTCACGACACAGTTGAAATAGGGCTGCCGGGGAGGAGGGGTGCTGGGTGCTGGGTTAAAGTCGCGTTTGCTTTTCCTAAAACCCAGCACCCAGCACCCCTCCTCCCCGGCACCCAACACCCTTCCACTCATGACTCCTGAAAGCTGGCAGCAGATCAAGCGCATCTTTGACGAGGCCGTCGAGCTGGCCCCGTCGGAGCAGGGACTGTTCCTCGACGCGGCGTGCGGCCCCGACGCTGCGCTCCGCCGCGAGGTCGAGCGGATGCTGGCGGCCGACCCCGCCGACGACCTCGAAGAGTCGGCCTTCTCGCTCTTCGACCGCGGCGAGGAGGTGACCTTCCGCGGCCGTCGGGTCGGGCGCTACCGCATCCTCGAAGAGGTCGGGCGCGGGGGCATGGGCGCGGTCTTCGCGGCGGTGCGCGACGACGGCGAGTTCGAGCAAAGGGTCGCCCTCAAGGTCATCAAGTCGGGACTGAGCACCACGACCATCGTCCGCCGCTTCCGCCACGAGCGACAAATCCTCGCCTCGCTCGAACACCCGAACATCGCGCGCCTCCTCGACGGCGGGATGAGCGACGACGGCCTGCCCTTCTACGTGATGGAGTTCATCGAGGGCGAGCCGATTGACGAGTACTGCCGCTCGCGCGACCTGGGCGTGAGGGAGCGGCTGGAGCTATTCCGGCAGGTCTGCGCCGCCGTCTCCTACGCCCACCGGCGCCTCATCGTCCACCGCGACCTCAAGCCCTCGAACATCCTCGTCACGGGCGAAGGCCGGGCGAAGCTCCTCGACTTCGGCATCGCCAAGGTCCTCTCGCAGAAGGAGAGCGGCGCGCAGAGCACGGCGACGCAGCTCGGGCTGATGACGCCCGACTACGCCAGCCCCGAGCAGTTCCGCGGCGAGACGGTGACGACCGCGACCGACGTGTACTCCTTAGGCGTCGTCCTCTACGAGCTGCTCACCGGCGCGCCGCCTTACGACCTGAGGGGGCTGCGGCTCGACCAGATGCTGAAGGTGGTCTGCGAGACCGAGCCGCCGCGCCCGAGCCAGGCGGTGACGGGGCGGCGGGCTTCGGACTTGCAGACCCGGCCGCTGACGGACGGTGCGGACGACGACGCCCGCCCCGCCCGAGCTGCACCCCCGCCACCCGCCACCCGCCACCCGCAATCGTTGCGGGGCGACCTCGACAACATCGTCCTGAAGGCGCTCAGGAAGGAGCCCGAGCGGAGGTACGAGTCGGTCGAACAGTTCGCCGAGGACATCCGCCGCCACCTGTCGGAGCTGCCCGTCTCGGCGCGCCCGGACACCTTCGCCTACCGCGCCTCGAAGTTCGTCCGGCGCAACCGCGTGGGCGTCGTCGCGGCGTCGCTCATCTTCCTCGCCCTGATCGCGGGCATTTTGGGCACGGCCTACCAGGCGCGCGTCGCCCGGCGCGAGCGCGCGCGCGCCGAGAAGAGGTTCGAGCAGGTGCGCAAGCTCGCCAACAACGTCGTCTTCAAGTACCACGACGCGATAGCCAGCCTGCCGGGGGCGACCGCCACCCGCGAGATGCTGGTCAAAGACGCCACCGAATATCTCGACAACCTCTCGCAGGACGCGCAGGACAACCCGGCGCTGGCGCAGGAGCTGGCCCTCGCCTACCTGAAGATCGGGAACGTGCAGGGCCAGACCAACGTCGCCAACCTGGGCGATTCCGGGGGCGCGCTGGCGAGCTACCGCAAGAGCGTCGGCATCCTCGAAGAGCTGAGCCGGAGAGACCCGCAGAGCGTCGAGCACCTCAAGAACCTCCACCAGGCCACCGCGCAGGCCGCCTACCTGCTCGTCAGGGTTCAGCAGTGGAAGGAGGCCGAGGCGGCGGGGCAGAGGCTCCTCGACATCAGTCTACGGTTGGTCGCGCTGGAGCCGGGCAGCCAGGAGTACCGGAACCTCTTGGCCCGGGCTTACCAGATCAAGGGCGACACGGTCGAGTTCTCGGGCGGCGACGAGGAGACGATCAAGTGGTACCGCCGCTCGCTGGCGGAGGCGGAGAAGACCTACGAGCAGAATTCTTCGGCCGAGCTGCCGCGCCGGCTCCTGGTGGTCGCGATGCAAAGGCTCGGCACGCGGCTGGAGTACTACGCCGAAGTCCTGCGCGAGCGGGGCGAGCCCGAGGCGGCGGTCGCGGCGCTCTACACGGAGGCCGAGCCGCTGCACCGCCGCTCGGTCGAGCTGTCGGAAGCCTTGCAGCGCGACTTCCCGCACAACGCCGGCTACGGCCGCTACGTCACGGCGACCAGCACCAACCTCGGGACGGCGTTGGCGCGCGTCGGCCGGGGGGAGGAGGGCCTCCCCTACATCCGGCGCTCGCTGGAGGGCGAGCGCGCCATCTCCGAGAAAGACCCGAAGGACAACGAGGCCAAGTGGGGCGTCGCCGAGCACTGGCAGTACATGGCCTTCGCCCGCGACGCGATGGGCCAGCCGGCCGAGGCCATCGCGGCCAACCAGGAGGCGCTCCGCATCCTCGAAGAGATCACGGCCAACGACCCTTCGAACTTCGAGTTCCTCAAGCAGACGCACCTCATCTACAACAAGACGGGCGACATCCTCCTCGGGCAGAGGCGTCTGGCCGACGCCCTCGCCTACTACCGGAAGGGGATGGACTACGCCGCGAAGATGGCGACGCTCAACGACAACTCGCAGATCGCCGTCCTGCGCGGCGAGTCCAACCGCAAAATCGGCGAGGCGTACCTGGCCCTCGCCGCCCGGGGCCAAGACCCCGCCGCGCTCCCTTCGGCGCGCACGCACCTGCAAAAGGCCGGGGAAGATTTACACGCCCTGCAACAGCGAAACGAGCTCGGCAAGAACCATCAGCATAAGCTGGCCCTGATCGCGGCGGCGTTGGAGAAGGTGACACAACTCTCCGCCCAGTCACGCCCGTAAGAACCAAGAATTTGAGATTTCGGATCTGAAATTTCAGATTCCCGCGGCGCCTCTGTGGCTAACCACGTTCCCCTGCGCATCTGAAGTTAGATACAAGACCCGGGGTGGGACAGCCTCGCGCGGCGTGCGCGGGTTAAGTTATAATCGGCGTGCGACGTCGGCCTCCCCGGTCAGCAGTGAAAGGTTTCTGAGAATCCCATGGCAGCAACACAGACGCTCAAAGACGGCCCCAGGGCGCGCGCGCTCGCCGCCGCGCCGACGCGGCGGCGGCACTTGCGCCGCTTCTGGTTCCCCGCGGTGCTTTTGCTCGCGCTCTCGGCGGGGGGGCTGACGGGCATCGTGCTCGCCTACAGCCTCAACTACTCCAGCGCGGCCGAGGAGGTCAAGGCGCTCGCCACCTACCGCCCGAGCGTGGTGACGCGCGTCTACGCCGACGACGAGGAGACCATCATCGGCACCTTCGCGCTGGAGAAGCGTGTCCCGCTCAAGTTCGCGGAGATTCCGCCCAACGTCCAGAACGCCATCCTCGCCGTCGAGGACGTGCGCTTCTACGACCACCAGGGCATCGACCCCGTCCGCATCATGGGCGCCGTCTGGAAGAACGTCACGACGGGCAGCCGCGAGGGCGGCTCGACGCTGACGCAGCAGCTCGCCAAGCGCCTCTTCCTCTCGGCCGAGCAGACCTACACGCGCAAGGTCAACGAGTGGGTCGTCGCGCTCCAGATCGAACGCTACTACACGAAGCAGCAGATCATGGAGATGTACGTCAACAACATCTTCCTCGGCGCGGGCTCCTACGGCTTCGAGGCGGCGGCCGAGACCTACTTCGGCAAGCAGGCCAAAGACCTCACGGTCGGCGAGGCGGCCCTCCTCGCCGGCATCCCCAAGGCGCCGAGCCAGCTCTCGCCCACCGTCAACATCAAGGCCGCCACGGAGCGCCGCGACCTCGTCCTCCAGTTGATGGCCAACCACGGCTTCATCACACAGCCGGAGGCGGACGCCGCCAAGACGCGCCCCATCAAGCTGCACGAGTCGGCCTACGCGCCCTCGCTCCAGTCGGCCTCGCCCATCTTCGCCTACCCCGTCGAGGAGATTCGGCAGCAGCTCGAAGACAAGTACACGACGCGCGTCGCGCAGGGCGGGCTGACCGTCTACTCGACCGTCAACGCCGCCGCGCAGAAGACGGCCTACTACGCGCTGCGCGAGGGCCTGCGCGACTACGACCGCGGGCACGGCGGCTGGCGCGGGCAGTTCCAGACCATCGGGCAGTTGAACGCGGACAACTCCGTGCAGGTCACGCCGCAGCAGCTCGCCAGCTACCACCACCCCGACTGGTACGAGGAGCGCTTCAAAGAGGGCGAGTACCTGATGGGGCTCATCACGAAGGTCGACCGCGCGCGCAACGAGGCCACGGCGCACTTCGGCGCCTACGACGCCACGGTGACCGCGAAGGACATGGGCCGCGCCACGGGCCGACAGCCGAAGGACGAGTTCAAGGTCGGCTACCTCGGCGAGTTCAAGATCAAGTCGGTGGACGAGGCCCAGCGTAAGCTGACCGTCGAGATGTCGCAGCCGCCCGCCATCGAGGGCGCCATCATGTCCATCAACGCCAAGAACGGCGAGATCGTCGCGATGGTCGGAGGCTACGACTTCAACCGCAACAAGTTCAACAACGCGACGCAGGCCGACCGCCAGACCGGCTCCTGCTTCAAGCCCTTCATCTACACGGCGGCGGTCGAGTGGGGCATGACGCCCGACACCGTCATCTCGGGCGCGCCCATCAAGCGCGGCAACTGGACGCCGCACAACTACGACGGCTCGACCGGGAACGGCGACGTGCCGATGAAGATCGCGCTCGCCAAGTCTCTGAACATCCCGGCCGTCCACGCCCTGGACACGGTCGGCATCCAGACCGGCTCGCAGATGGTGCGCCGCTTCGGCATCACCCGCCCGATGGCGCCGTACCTGCCTTCGGCGCTCGGCGCGACCGAAGTCCCCCTGGCCGAGATGGTCTCGGCCTACTCGGCCTTCCCCGGCAAGGGCGTGCGCCACGAGAAGCACCTCATCCGCCGCGTGCTCGACCGCGACGGCAACACGCTCGAAGAGTGGGAGCCGACGACCTTCAAGGTGATGAGCGAGTACGTCGCGCTCACGATGGTGGACATGATGCGCGGCGTGACCTCGGGCGGCGGCACCGCCCCCGCGGCCTCCTCCGTCGGCCACCCCGTCGCGGGCAAGACCGGCACGGTCAACGACCAGACGGACGTCTGGTTCATCGGCTACACGGCGACCTACACGACGGGCGTCTGGCTCGGCTACCCGGGCATGAAGAAGAGCCTCGGCGCCGGCATGACGGGCGGGCGCGGGGCGCTGCCCATCTGGATCGACTTCATGAAGGACTACCTCAAGGACAAGCCGAAGGAGCAGTTCGGGAAGGCGCCCAAGATGCCCGAGGATATCCGCGAGCTGCACCTCCAGCGGCAGCGCGAGCAGATGGAGGAGCGCAGGGCCTTCGCCGCCGCCGTCTCGAAGGGCGACGGCCTCACGTCCTCGGGTGGCGCGGAGACCAAGCTCGAACAGGTCACGCTCCCGCCCGCCCCCGGCGAGGGGCTGACGGCGACGACGCCCGCCGACTCCTCCGCGCCCTCGCGCGCCGAGCCCGCCGCCCCGCGCGTCAACACCCGTGACGACGACGCGGCCCCGCCCCCGCCCCCGCCCGCCACCCGCCCGCGCGAGGTCGATCCCCCGAAGAAGAAGGGCAAGAAGGGCGGGGACGACCAGTAGAGCGTGAACCGTAAACAGTGAACCGTGACAAGAGGAAACACTTTCTTCCTCTTGTCACGGTTCACTGTTTACGGTTCACGCTTAAAGCAGTCTGTCCAGCCAGTACGGCAGCATCTTGCGCCACCAGGGCCAGTCGTGGTTGACGTCGGGGCCCCATACGTCGAGCGTGTGGGGAATGCCTTTGGAGTGGAGGATGCCGGAGAGCTGGCGGCTGCGCTCGGGCGCCTCGTACGCCCCTTGACCCGTCAGGATGACGACGGCGTCGGCCGCGCGCAGGCGCGGCAGGTGGTAGTCGTCGTGGAGGTTCGGCAGGTACTCGACGGGGTTGTTGAAGTAGACGTTGTCGTCGTGGTAGCCGTCGAACCAGGAGCGCACGTCGTAACTGCCGCTCATCGCGATGGTGCCGCGCAAAACGTCCGGGTGTTTGAAGTAGGCGTTGGCGGCGAGGTACGCGCCCAGGGAGGCGCCCGTCGTCAGCGGCGACTGACCGCCCGTCTCGTGGCGGATGAGCGGCAGCACCTCGTCCGTGATGTAGCGGTCGTAGCGCTTGAGCAACTCGCCCTTCCAGGGCGGCGGCGCCTGCTCGTTCATCAGGCTGTAGCGGTTGACGCTGTTGATCGAGTAGGCGCGCAGCCGCCCCGACTCGATGTGGTGCCGGATGGAGTCGATGAGGTGGAAGCGCTCGTACTCCAGAAAGTCCGCGGCGGCCGTCGGGAACATCAGGAGCGGGTAGCCCGCGTGCCCGTAGGCCACGAGCGGCATCTCCATTCCCAACGCGGGGCTGTGCCACGAAGTGGTGCGACGCTCCATGCAGATTATCTCCTCCTCCGCAAAAGGTTTGCGCGATGTCGGCGAGTGCTGTCTGGTACTACCGGGTTGCGAACCCAGATAATCCCCCAAACCACTATCCCGGCGCAAGCCGGCACGGCCGTTTGACACCCCCGCGAGCCCTCTGCTATAAAATTCCACGCCCGCGCGGGATACTTTCAATCCGCGCGGGCGTTACAATCCGCAGTAGCTCAATGGCAGAGCATTCGGCTGTTAACCGAAGGGTTGTAGGTTCGAGTCCTACCTGCGGAGTCACCCCACAAAGCCCTGAGTCTCTATTTTAGAAGACTTGGGGCTTTACTCATTGAAGTTTGAGTCCTAAGTACGGAGTTAAAGTAGAAATTTGAGAGAAAATGTATGCCAAGGCTTCCCGATTTTATTGAGCTTTTTCCGTCTGGGCCTTTACACTGGTTGCATTTATTTTGGAGCTTTTGGGGAGGCTTTCATAGAGGCCCAAACGCTCGATATCTTATCAAATCCTTGTTGTCATGGGAGATAAATACCTGTCCGAACGACTAGATGCTGCTCGCGCCCGTCAGCGCGCGCCACGCCCTGTGGTATTTCTCCAGCCGCTCTAAATCTTTTGTACCGAGTTGATTAATTCGCCGGATGTTCATGTTGTCTTCCAAGTCGGCGATCTTGACCTGCCGCGCGATGGGATTCGTCCGCACCCGCTCTACGAACTCCTGATAGCTCTCACCCTCCCTGTGGGTCAGGCAATCGACGGCCTCCAGCACCTCATCGGAGAAGCCTTCCTCGCGCAACCGCCCGAGTGTCCAGTCCGTGTCCTCGACCACGTCGTGCAACACCGCGGCCATCATCGCGGCCTCGGAGTCCATCCGCAGCATCATCCTCAAGGGGTGCAGCAGGTAAGGAGCACCCGCCTTGTCTTTCTGCCCCTTATGAGCGTGGGCGGCGATAGAAATCGCATCCTCAACGGTGGCCATTTTATTCATACTTATTCATACGTCAGCGCTGCTACGCATTGCAACATCTAATGCCCAGCATCGCCGACCCGCGAGGTTGTTATTGATGACAGGTCGCGGGTCGGGTTCATGACTTTGCAGGCGCGAGCCAATCCACAGTTCATCAGAGCCTCTCCTACCTCGCTGCGCGCCCGCCACATTTCACCCGATCATAAAATCTCATCCGACTTCACCCGACCCGCCGCAGGCGGGACACGCCCCCGCCCCGCCGCACCTTTCGCAGTCGCCTTCGTGCCCGGCCGACACCGCCACACCTACATTAACGCCGGTCCCGCTACACGCATTACATTCACCACCGCCTCCGCACTCGGTACAAGGTCTCGACGGGGCCGCCATCAAGCGACCCCATTCGGCCTTAAGTACTTCTTCGATTAGTGGCAGCCACTCGCGTTTCCACGCGCCCCCGCGGCTGCGGCAGCCCGTGCACTTCATGTCAACGTACCAGCGGGAGGCGTCCCCCTCCCGGGAGAGAAGCCACCCGGTACTACGCTCCCATTCCCCACAGGCGGAACATTCGCCCCGCAGGCCGAGCAGTTTCTCGCTATAGAGGATGGCACCCGGAGGCCGGTCAGACCTTGAATCACTCAAGCTACGTTTAACCTTTCGGGAATGCGTACCCTGTCTAGCCTAAAACACGGCGCACCTAACCCCCGGCGTCACCCGCCGGGACGAGACGGTATAACAACATTGTCTCGCGCACGAGGGCCGCGCCGTTCGTGCTCGGTTGCATGCCGTTGCCATATGCGGCGTTCGTTGAAAGCGCCAGCGGCGATCTGAAGCGCACTGCGCCGACGGGGCAGTATCTTCAGCGGTCCGCGCACGAAGGCAGCGAGGAACGAGATTACACCCGCCCGCACGTACAGCACTGGCTCTACACGCTAAACTCTCCCTTCAACCCACTCGGCGTCCGCACGCGCCCCGGCGGCCCGCGGGTCGTTAAACGCAGCCAGAACGTCCGCGAATGTGTACTGCAGGCCGGCGTAGGAGAAGCCGGCCGTACAACGCAGCCTTCCGTAGGCGCGCGGATCGAGCGTGCGGGCGAGGGCTCGGACTGCCGGCCCCCCGCACCTCCTGTTCGTCGGCAATCAGGGCCGCGAGGCGCGGCCGCGCCCGCGCGCACCAATTCATCGTCCGCGAGAGCGGCCAGCAGCGGCCCGAGAGCAAGGGCGGCGCCGATGCGGCCCAGCGCCGCCGCGGCAAGCGCGCGCAGATGAGTGTGCCCGAGTGCAGCCAGCAGCGGCTCGGCCGCCTGCGCGCCCATTCGGGCGAACGCGTCTTCGGCCCTGTACGTGAGGCAACTACCCCGGCGGCCGTCGAAGGAGTCGAATAGGGGCGCGATGACGCGCGGGTCGGGGATCTCGAGCAGTTTGAGTACGCAAAGGTCGGGGCGTTTTGTTCCGCCCAAGCCGGCCAGCTTCTCCGCCCGCCGAGCGATCTTCCCGCCGACGCCCTCCGGGCAAATTCGATCCAGCACCGCCCTAGCTAATTCTCCGTACTCCCCATCATCGTCCCGCCGGCCGCTCAGCATTACGGCGGCGGGCGCCCCCATCCGCACGAGCGTCTCTTCGGCTTCCGCTAAGAGTTCTGCCTTGCACGCGCGCAGTCCGACGAGTTCACGAAGCAGCGGCGGTAAGATGAGTGGGTCGCCGAGCCTCAGCAGTGACCGTAAGGCGTCGGCGCGTACCCCCTCGTCAAGGCTCTTCAAGTCGCTGTCCAAGCGGTCGCCCTCCGCCTGAACGGGGCGCCGCTCCTCGATGAGCCGCTTCAGAGCGTCGAGGGCGTTCTTCTCAAACACCTGGCACTCCCCGAAACGGTCCTTCTCGGCCCGGCTCTCGACGTTGCCCATTAAGAGGTGGAAGTCGAGGGCGTCTTGGGTGATCCCGACGTATTTGGCCGCGGCGCCCTTCCTCATCGTCACGGCGCGTTAACTCCGCTCAGCTATTAACCGCAGGATTGAGTCTTCTTTCTCCTGAAGAAGCGCTGCTCCGAGGAGTCCGGCCGGCAATGACGTATCACGCCTCGCGCGGGTTTCGGCGCACGGGCGCACTACCCTCCGGACCGGGGCGCGCCAATAGCCTGTCCCCACGCGACCATTAAAGCGGGATGTGCCCCGGAGCCGCGTAGCTCCGTGATTCTCGCCCTAATCTGCTCTTCCGACAGGGCGGCGTCACCGGCGGCCGGCCGGAGGTCCGTGGGAACTGCCCCCGCCTCCGCCGCCTTCACTCCGGCGAGAGCCAGAGAGAGAGCGCCTGCCGCGAAGCCCTCCTCGTCGCCCCGGGCCAGCAGCCACCGGACGGCCTTCGAGACCTGCCGCCTGAAGTGTCCCGAGCGGCGCGTGTGTCCGCCGCGCACGAAGGCCAGCACGGCCGCGGCCGTGAACTCGACCTCCACGTCGCCCGCCCCCCACGAGCCCGAGGCGTTCTGCGTGCGCGCCAACTCCCTGAGAGCCCGCTCCGGGTCCGAAGACGGCGTCTTCGGCGTCCCCGCCGAACTCATGGACCTCGCCCGGTACAGGTCCGCGTCCTCGTAAGAGTTCGGAGGTGGCGGGGCCGACTCGGCGTCCTGGTACGCCTCCACGGAAGGGCGCTTCCGCCTGAACACGCCGAAGATGGATCTGCCGCTTCCAGCCCTTTTCGGCTGCGCGGGCGCGGCCAACTGATACATCGGCATGCTCGCCATCATTGGCGGCAGAGGGCCGCAGATGACGCCCTCGGGCAGCGGCTGCGACACGGCGACCTGCCGCGGACGTCCTTCTCCGCGCGCCTCGCCCTCGGCGTCTACCGCCACCAGTGAGGTGTACGCCGTCACCAGCCGGTGCTCGATCGCGAGCGCGATCACCTGCTCGCGCGCGCCCGGCAGATTTCTCGCGTTCTCCGAGCCTTGCGCCAGCAGGTCTTCGACACGGGCGCGCGCCCACGCCCTCTCCACCGCGCCGTCCCTACCCGCGGGCCGCGGCAGGGCCACCCCCGCCCGCACCTCCTCGCCGCCCCGGGTGCCGATTAATGTTAGCGAGCCTTCAGCCGCGCCCCCCTCGTGGGCGGCGCACGCCACGACCTCCAGCGGCTGTCCCGCGTAGAGGTCGGGCAGCGACCGCGGGTAGACGTCCCACGCCTTCACCCCCTCCCACTCCAGCCGCAGGTCGGTGAGCACGGGGTACGAGACGCGGTCCTGGAAGCGGATGATCGCCCCCTCGACGTCCTCGCCCAACTGCATGAACTCGGCCGTCCCCCGGCCAGCCTCGGCCGCCTTGGCCAGCAGCCCCCGGTTGACCGAAGGCCCCAAGCCGAACGCGAACAGGCGCGCGCTTCCCAAGTTCCTTCTTACGACCTCGAGCGTCCCGGCCTCGTCATGGACCGCGCCGTCGGTGAGGAAGACGACGTAGCGCCTGCGCTCCGGGTCGGCCGGGAGCGAGAGCGCCGCGCTCAGGGCCCCCGCGATCTCGGTCCCGCCCCTCGCGTCGAGACGGCCGAGCCAACGGTCGGCGTCGTCCACGGCCTTCTGCGTGAAGGGCACCGTCCCGTGGCGGAGCCACTCGAGCCGGTCGTCGAAGGCGAGCAGCGCGAAGTAGTCGCGCTCCCCCAGCGTCCGCAGGCAGGCGCGCAGTGCGTTCTTCGCCTCGGCGAGCGGCCCGCCCGACATCGAGCCCGAGCGGTCGAGGACGAAGACGAACTCGCGGGGCGGCGGCTCGGCCGTATCCGTCAATGCGGGCGGGACGAGCGTCGCCAGCAGCTTCGCCCCCGCGCGCGAGGCGGAGAGCCACGCGCGCGCCCCGACCTCCTCGCCCGCCACGCGGTAGCGCAGGACGAAGTCCTTGTTCGGGACGTGGTCGCCCGCGAGACGAACCTGCGCCCTCCGCTCGTCGAGGCGCGTTACTTCCACGGGGTGGGAAGGGCTCTCGATAGCTTTGGTGTCCCTGACCTCGGCGCCTGCGTCCAGAGACACGGAGATATCGACCGTCGGTGCGGGCGCGCCTTGAGGGGAGACGGGCGCCGCCGCCCCCTCCGCCTCTTCAGGCGTGCGGGCGTAACGCGGAGTCACGCCCATCGGGAAGACGAAGGAGTAGCGGCCGTCGTCGTAGCGCAGACGCTCCTGGTAGCGGAGCGTAGCGCTGACGGACTCGCCGGGCCTCACGTTGGCGAGGTCGAGCGAGAAGAGGCTCAGCCGCTTCTGTGCGAGAAGTGAAGCGAGTCGGCCGCGGTCCCGCGCCTCCTCGTAAGTCCTGCGCGCCGCCTCAAGCTCCTCGACCGAGGCCGTGATCACTTTGCCGCCCGCGCGCAGCTCGAAGTCGAAGACGGCCGCCTCGTGCGGGAGCGGGAAGAGGTAGGAGAGCTCGACCGTCTCCCCGAAGGGGTTGCCGAAGAGCTGCGTGACGGTGACGGAGGCGAGCGGGCCCGTGACCTGCGCGACCACGTCCATGCTCTCAAGCGGGAGCGGCGAGGCTTCGGGCGCGCCCTTCACGACGAGCGTCCCAGTTTTTAACTCGTCAGCCTCGGCCCAGGGCGATGCCGTCATCTCTCACCTCCGTCGGGGCGGCCGTAATCGCCGCCGAAGATGTGCCCGCACGCGCGGAGCAGTTCCGCGACGCGAGCCATGGTCTTGTGTCCGGCCCCGGCGTCCACCGTCAGCTCGACGCCCGGGGCGATCTGGTAACGGGTCAGGGTCCGGGCCCGGGGGACGGCCTGAAGCGGGCCGTCGTCCGCGTCGGCAAAGGCCGCTACCGGCCTCGAATGATCGGCCAGCAAGGCCTCCACCCCGGCCGTATTCAGGTTAGAAAGCCTCTCGCGAATCTGGTCGAGGCGTAGACCGCGGGCGCGCAGCAGCGGGATGGCCTTGAGCCTGAGCAGGTGGGCGTCGGAGTACCGGGCGCCGAGCCCGGCCCCTTCCGCCGGCGGCAGCAGCCCCTGCTGGACGTAGAAGTGGATGTTGCGCCGGGTGACGCCGCTCAGCCCCGAGAGTTCGCCGATGTCATAGTCTGTCATAACGAATAACTTGACAGTGAAGGTAACAGCAACTCATCTCTGCTGTCAAGAATTTTGTTGTCAGCTTGAACCGAACCTTCTCAGAGGTTCGAGACGGCTGACACCTGAAAGCGGGCCTTAAATGGATACCGACGACAACTGCTCGAAGACGTCCCGTCGTGATCTCGCGGTACGAGCCATGCCGTTATCGCGCGCCCGGCCTGGGCGGCCCCCGAGCGCGTTGAGGAAAGCCATCAGTCGCTCCCCGGCCCTGTCCGATAGGTCGCCGGCCGCGGGCGCACGTCCCGCCTCGGGACGCCGTCGTCCCTGACCTCCGCCGGC
>DAIRFV010000368.1:0-5280 GCA_036794905.1 Pyrinomonadaceae bacterium
ACGCTGATCTTGCGGCGGCTCGCGCGCAGGGCGCGCATCAGCACGTCGGCCTCCGTCAGGTGCTCGGCGAGTTTGAGGACGCGGAAGATGCGGAGCAGCCGCAATATCCGGACGACGAGCAGGTAGTGGCTGCCGGTGACGAGCAGGCTCAGGTAGGTGGGGATGATGGCCAAAAGGTCTACGACGCCGAAGAAGCTCGTCGCGTAGCGCAGGGGGCGCCGGACGCTCGCGAGCCGCAGGGCGTACTCCACCGTGAAGAGGATGGTGAAGGCCCACTCGGCGGCGTAGAGCTGCGCGCCGAAATGCTCGCGCACGCCGCGGAGGCTCTCCAGCATGACGGCGAGCACGCTGAGGAGGATGAGGCCGATCAGCGCGACATCGAAGGCGCGGCCCGCCCGCGTCTCGGCCTCGAAGATGACCTCATGCAGCCTGCCGCGAAACCCGCCCGCCGGCGGGCGCGCCTCGGCCGGACGCTCATTACGACTCATCCATCACTCCTCATAGGCACATTCTAAGAACAACGTCGTCCCACTATAATCGTTTTGGGATGTAACGGGACAGATCGCTGTACCAGAACAGTGTCTGACCAGCCACCGCGAGTAGACTGGCGGGCAGGAATTCATTCTTTCCGGCCCGGAAATATCCGCCGGCGGGATTCTGTTCTATACTCGCCTACGCTCTACGGCATTGCCTTCCTGCCAGATTCCGTCTCAGCGCGGAGGTTTTGAGATGCGTCACGCCCGGAGGCTCATCACAGCCCTGACCACTTTGCTGCTCGCCGCCCACGTCTGCGTCGAGGGAGCGGGCGCGCAGCGCCGTTTCTCGACCGGGGCGATGCCGCCGCCGCGCTTCGCCGACCCGGAGCGGGCGCGCAAACTGGCGGCGGCCTTCCCCGAGATCGAGCGACAGTTTACGGCCTGGGTCGAGCGGCGGCGGATGCCGGGCGCCGTGATGGGCATCATCATCGACGGAGAGTTGGCCTGGGTGAAGGCGACGGGCGCGCAGGACACGCAGACGCGCACGCCCGTCACGCCCGACTCACTCTTCCGCATCGCCTCGATGACCAAGAGCTTCACGGCGTTGGCCGTCCTCAAGCTGCGCGACGAAGGCAAGCTCTCGCTGGACGACCCCGTCTCGCGCCACGTGCCGGCGCTCGCGGGCCTCCCCTACCCGACGAAGGACTCGCCCGCGATCACGATCCGCCACCTGCTCACGCACTCAGAGGGTTTCCCCGAAGACAACCCCTGGGGCGACCGCCAACTCGCGCAAACGGACGAGACGCTCAGGGAGTGGATGCGCGCCGGCATCCCCTTCTCGAACACGCCGGGCGTGGCCTTCGAGTATTCAAACTACGGCTTCGCCATCCTCGGACAGGTCGTCGCGAAGGCTTCGGGGCGGCCTTACGCGCAGTACGTCCGCGACGAAATCCTACGGCCGCTGGGGATGAGCGTCAGCACCTTCGAGGTGAGCGAAATCCCGCGCGAGCGCGTGGCCGCCGGATACCGTTGGGAGGAGAACGCGTGGAAGCCCGAGCCGCTGCTCGCCGACGGCTCGTTCGGCCCGATGGGCGGCCTCTGGACATCGGCGCGCGACCTCTCGCGCTACGTCGCGTTTCTGATGTCGGCCTTCCCGCCGCGCGACGAGCCCGAGCGCGGCCCCGTCTCGCGCGCCTCCGCGCGCGAGATGCAGCAGGCGTGGCGCGCCGGGGGGGCGAGCGTCTTCCGCAACGCCGTGGACGCCCCGCTCCAGCTCAGCAGTTACTCCTACGGCTACGGGCTCGGCGTGACGGAGGACTGTCGGTTCGACTACGTCGTCAGCCACAGCGGGGGACTGCCCGGCTACGGCTCGTTGATGCGTTGGCTCCCCGAATACGGCGTCGGGCTGATCGCGATGGGGAACGTCACCTACGCCGGTTGGGGCGGGATATTCAACGACGCCGTCGCCGCCCTCCAACGCACGGGGGCCTTGCAGAAGCGCACGCCCGAGCCCTCGCCCGCGCTCCTCGCGGCGCAGAGGGACGTTGCGCAGCTCGTCAACAAGTGGGACGACCGCCTGGCGTCGCGCATCGCCGCCGACAACCTCTTCATGGACGAGCCCGCGGCGGCGCGCGCCGCCAACTTCAAAGAGCTGACCGAGAGGCACGGCGCCTGCCGCACGGACGCGAAGATTGACGCCGAGAACGCGCTGCGCGGGTCGTGGAAGATGCCGTGCGAGCGCGGCTGGGTCAACGTCTCGATCACGCTCGCGCCGACGAGCCCGCCCCGCGTCCAGGCCCTCTACACGCAGTCGGTGATGCCGCCGTCGGAAGAGACGAACAAGGTGTTGGGGACGGTCGTGCGGCTGCTCGGCTCGTGGGACAAGCAGGCCGCCGAGGCGCTGGCCGCGCCGGGGCTCGACCTCGAACGGATGCGCCGTCAGTTCGCGGCCGGAAACGCCTGGGGCGAGTGCAAGGCCGGCGAAACCCTCTCGGGCGACGGCCGGGGCGAGAGCGTCATCCGGCTCAACTGCGCCAACGGTCGGTTGGGCGCGCGGCTCTCGCTCGACACCGCGACGCACCGCCTCAAGAGCATCGACCTCCTCGCCTCGCGCCTCGACCGCTGCGTGCCTTGAAGAGAAAGACAGCAGTTGTGGTTAACCCTCTTCATATTCACTCAAGGGAAAAAGACTTTAGTTTAATCATCTTTACGACTCACCTCGGCCCCTTCCCCCGGCTCCGTACGGTGTTTTCTCTTCCAGTACCAATACGCCGGCAACCCCAGCGCCAGTAGGCCCAAACTGACCAGCGACTGGCCGGGACGTGTGACCAGAGCGTTCGCGAGCAGGAGGGCCGTACACAGTACGAAGAGGGCGGGCACGAACGGGTACCCCCAGACGCGGAACGGCCTCGCGGCATGCGGCATCTTCCGGCGCAGCACGAAGACGGACGCTCCCCCCAGCCCGAAAAATATCCAGGCGCCGAACATCACGTACTCGGTCAGTGCGGTCAGCGAGGAGGCCAGTGCGAGCACGCTCGTCCACTGGGCCTGCATCAGGAGCGCTTTGACGGGCACCCGCGTCCGCGGCGAGAGGCGTTCGTAGCTGCTGAAAAAGAGGCGGTCGCGCGCCATCGCGTAGGGCAGACGCGCGTTGGTCATGATCCCGACGTGGAGCGCGCCGAAGCTCGACGCCGCGAGCAGCGCCGCGATGACCCTCCGCCCCGTGTCGCCGAACAACCTCTGCGAGACCTCCATCCCCACGGAGGAATCCGGCGGCACGTTCGCGATCTCCGTCGGCGTCAGGACGTAGAAGTAGGTCAGATTAACGACGACGTAAACGAGGATGATGGTCGCCATGCCGCCGACGAGGGCGAGCGGGATATTTCTTTGCGGGTCGCGAACCTCCCCGGCCACGAGCGTCAGACCGTACCAGCCGTTATACGCCCACAGTGCGCCGAGTGTCGCCAGCCCGAACCCGTAGTAGCCGCCCCCGGCATCTACGACTCCTTCGCACAGGCCGCCGGAGTTCGGCGTGGTGAGGTGGCCCCAGTCGCCGCCCGCGCTCAGCAGGACGAAGGCGGTCAACGACACCACCAGGGCGAGCTTTGTCACGGCAATCACTGCCGCCAACAGCCCGTTGGCGACGACGGGGGCGCAGTTGATGAGGGTGGACACGGCAATGACGCCCAGGGCAATCGCCTGTAGGGAGCCGAAACGTATCTGGTACCCGAACACGCTCGGCGAGAAGAAAGGAACGTCTAAAGTCCCCCCGGTCGCGGCGTTGAGAAAGAGGGTGAAGGCGACGACGAGTGCCGCCTGGCCGCCCGAGTTGGCGATGAAGAAACGCATCCATCCGTAGAGGAAGCCCCACAGCGGGCCGTAGGCTTCGCGCAGGAAGACGTACTCGCCCCCGGCGCGCGGCCACATCGTCGCCAGCTCGGCGTAGATGAGCGCGCCCGCGAACGAGAGCAGTCCCGCTCCGACCCACACCGCGATGGCCGTGGCGGGCGTGGAGACCTGGCAGACGACGGCGCGCGCCTGAATAAAGACGCCGGTGGCTAGCACGCTGCCCACGACGACGGAGTAGGCAGAGACGGGGCCGAGGCCGCGGATGAGGGTAGCGCCACCCGGCTCGGCTTCAGCTCTGGATGGGTACGACGCCATAACGGTCAGAACCACCCGCGGTAGCGGGTGGGCCTCTGTTAGCCGACAGTTTCGGGTTGCAAAGACCCACCCGCTACCGCGGGTGGTTCTGACCTGCCTCGCTTCAGAAAGGCACCCGGCCTACTCTTTGAGTTGAGCGTTCTGGAAGAACCTCATCGGCTTGTACTCGAAGTTTCGGTAGAGCCCGAGCTGGTCGTTGAAGTGCGGGTCGAGGGCGAACCCGTTCGGTAAGACCAGGCGCAGGAAACCGCTCTGGCCGAGGGTGACGATGCTCTCGCCCGTTATCTTCGGCCGCCCGAGCACGATGATTTGTCCGTAGGTGGCGCGGTTGGAGTTCGGGATAGACGCGACCGTGCCGATGATCGGGTGGGAGAAGTTGATGGAGCCCCTCGGCGCCGTCCAGGCCGCCGGGTTGCTTCCCTGCGCCGCGGCGAGCAACGTCAACGCCTGATCGAACGTCGCCGAGATGACCGCCTTCGGATTCGCCCCGTTGAAATAGTCACGGCTCGGCGGCACGCCCGACTCGCCCGTCAGCGCGAAGTCCAGGGCGTGGATGAGCATGTTCGAGCTGGCCTCGCCGGTCTTGGCGCCCAGTTCGTCGCCGAAGGTGTTGTTGAGCATCAGGCTGAGCCACGTCGAGAAGATGACCTCGCCCGGTTGCAGGGTGGTGCTGCTGACGGCGTCCGTAAAGGCGTTGCCGTCCCAAGCCTCGACGATGACCCGCGCCTGCGCGGCGAGCGGGTGCGCCGCGGGCACGTCGGCGAGCGCCGCGAGCAGGTACGGTTTCAGGAAACGCGACTCGCGCCCGATGGCCTTCACGCGCGCGATGTCCTTCGGGATGTCGCGCATGTCTTCGAGCGAGATGAGCCCCGAGGCCAGCCGGTCGTCGATGTCCCAGAGGCGGAACTGCTTGCCGAAGATTTGATTGTCCGCGTTGTCGTAATCGACCGAAGGTTTGTTGTTCCAGTTGGCGAGGTACCCTTGGGCCGGGTTGATCGAGGTCGGGATGGGCAGGATGCCGCCGGGCCACTCGGCACTCCCGTCTCCGGGGAAGGGCAGGCGCGCGTCGAAGCCCGCGGGCCGGACGGGCACCTGGCCCGCCTGCCAGTAGGCGATGTTGCCGACCTTGTCGGCGTAGATG
>DAIRFV010000097.1:0-19148 GCA_036794905.1 Pyrinomonadaceae bacterium
AGCACCGAGAGCCGCGCGTCGAGAATCTGCGTCGGCCGCAGACGCCCGACCGGCGCGAGCACCATCCCGCGCTCGACTTCGGCGGTCTCGACGCCGCCGAGGTTGACGGCAGTCCTCTGCCCCGCGCGCGCCGCGCGCACACTCGCGCCGTGAACCTGCAAGCCACGGACGCGCACGCGCGTCCCCGCGGGCAGCAGTTCCAACTCCTCGCCCTCTTTAATCTCGCCCGCGACGAGCGTCCCCGTCGCCACCGCGCCGAAGCCGCGCATCGTAAACGACCGGTCAACCGGCAGGCGCGCCACCTCCTCGGCAGAACGCTCGGGCGCGGCGAGCGCGGAGTTGCGCAGGGTCTCCTTCAACTCCTCCATCCCCTGCCCCGTGCGCGCGCTCACGGCCACGACGGGCGCGCCTTCGAGGAAAGAGCCCGCGACCAGCTCCGCCGTCTCCAGGCGGACGAGTTCGAGCAGTTCTTCGTCGACGGCGTCCGACTTCGTCAGGACGACGAGGCCGGCGCGGACGCCGAGCAGGCGGCAGATGTCGAAGTGCTCGCGCGTCTGCGGCATCACGCCCTCGTCGGCCGCGATGACGAGCGCGACGAGGTCAATCCCGTGCGCGCCCGCGAGCATGTTCTTGACGAAGCGCTCGTGCCCGGGCACGTCCACGAAGCCGACGCGCACGCCGCCCAAATCCAACTCGGCGAACCCGAGGTCGATGGTGATGCCGCGCCGCTTCTCTTCCGGCAGGCGGTCGGCGTCCACGCCCGTGAGCGCGCGCACGAGCGTCGTCTTCCCGTGGTCGATGTGGCCGGCCGTGCCGACGATGACGGATTTCATGAGAGCGTAAACCGTGAACCGTGACCAGAGCGTGAACCGTGAACCGTGAACCGTGACAAGAATAAAGCCGCGAACCGTGAACCGCAAAAAGCCGTGAACCGTGAACCGTGAACCGTGACGAGAAGGGACGGGTTTTTAACTCGTCGCGGTTGACGGTTCACGGTTCACGGTTCACGGCCGTTCCCTACCAGCGGAAGACGCTCATGATGTCTGAGAAGTCGTCGCGCCAGACTTCGAGTTCGTAGACGGCCGGGTCGAAGGCGGGCCAGTTCGGGTCGGAGGCGAGCGCGCCGAGGTCTTCCTCGCGGCGCGCGACGGCGACCCAGGTCGAGGGGTCGAGGCCGAACGCCTCACCCTGGCGGCCGTCGTCGAAGATGCGCGAGGCGAGCCCCGCCTCCCGGGCGATGCCGCCCGCGACGCGTTCGAGCCGGAGGCTGCGGTTCGAGACGTGGAAGGCGACGACGCCGCCGGGCGCGAGTTTCGAGACGTAGAGCGCGAGCGCCTCGCGCGTCATGAGGTGCGCGGGCACGGCGTCCGAGCTGAAGGCGTCGAGCACGATGAGGTCGAAAGCCCCGTCGGCCGCCTCGCGCAGACGCAGGCGCGCGTCGCCGAGCACGATGTGCTGCCGCGCGGGCGAGCAGGCCGAGAGGTACGTGAAGAGTTTCGGGTCGCGCGCGATGTCAACGACCATCGGGTCTATCTCGTAGAACGTCCACGGCTCGCCCGCGCGCGAGTAGGCGGCGGTCGTGCCGGCGCCGAGGCCCACGACGGCCACCGAGAGCGGGGCGGCGCCCGCGCCCGACGCCTCGCGCTTCGCGCGCACGTGCTGGAAGACCGAGCCGAGCGGCCCCTCGCGGTGGTAGTAAGAGACGGGCTCGCAGACCTTCGAGGGGTCTGTGTACTGCTTGCCGTGGAGCGTGCTGCCGTGGTTGAGCCAGTGGACTGTGTCGGCCGCGTCGGCCTCGGCGCGGTGCGTGCCGTAGAAGTTGCGCGACGAGTGCAGCGTCCGGTTCCCCTGCTGCGCGAAGAGCAGAGAGGCCAGCATGACCGCGCCCAGACCCAGCGCGAACCGCAGCGGGCGCGGCGCGAAGAAGTGGTTGAGCAGGAAGAGCGGGACGCCGAGCGTCAAAGCCACGCGCTCCAAATCATCCAGCTCGAACTGCCGCGTCACGAGCAACAGCGCCGCGGCCAGCAGCCCCATCAACAGCGGCAGCACCACGTCGAGCACGTCCCAACGCGGACCGTCGGCATCGTCAACGACTTCGACATCGCCAACGCCCTCGGCCTTCTCAACCGGCGGCTCGACCGCGACCGCCTCAACAGAGTTTTCAACCACGCCCGCGCCGAACGCGTTCCCGACAGCAACGCTCTCATCCTTCTTCTTCGCGCCGAGGCGCAGGCCGAAGAGCGACCCTCCGGTCTTGCGGTACGCGGGGCGCAGGTAGGTCGCCAGCAGGATGACGAGCGGGTACTCGGCCACCGTGTCGAAGACGAGCGGCGCGACCACCGCGTTGAAGAGCCCGCCGAGCACGCCGCCCACGGCGAGGCACAGGTAGAACTCCGCGAGGTGCGCGGCCGAGGGGCGGTCGTCGGCGAGCTGGCCGTGGCAGACGACCGCGGCCGCGAAGAGGAAGGCGAAGTGGAAGAGCAGCAGGAACCACGCCGGCCGTGCCGCGCCCGACAGGTAGACCATCGCCACCAGCACGGCCGTCCCCGGCACCACCCGCGCCATGAACCCGCGCGAGATCGTGCGCCCGCGCGCGAAGACGATGACGAAGCTCAACAGGTAGAGCGCGAGCGGGATGACCCACAGCAGCGGCACGGCCACGAGGTCCGTCGTCACGTGCGTCGTCACGCCCAGCACGAGGCTCGAAGGCACGAACGCCAGCAGCACCCACCGCAAACGCCGCGCGACGCTCAAAGGCTCCGCGGGCGCGGACGACGAGTCCTTATCTTCAGCCGCCCCGCCCTCCCGGCGCGCGTGCCGCAGGGCCAGCACGGCGCACGCCGCGAAGATGACGAGGAGCGCGCCGTAGGCGAACGCCCACGCGCGGCCCTGCTGCCCGAGCGTGAGCGCGGGCTCAAGCAGGACGGGGAAGCCGAGGAGCGCGAAGAGGCTCCCGGCGTTGCTCGCCGCGTAGAGGTAATAAGGGTCGGAGGCCGTCTCGGCGCGCGTGCGCGAGAACCACTGCTGCAAGAGCGGCGCGCTCGCCGAGAGCACGAAGAAGGGCGGCCCGACCGTCACGAGCAGAGTCCGCAGGAGCCACCACTCGGGGCTCGCGCCCTCGGGCACGCCGCCCGCCGCGGCCGCATTCAGCGCGACCGGCAGCGCGAACGCGGCCGCCGCCAGCAGCCCGAGATGCACGGCGGCCTGCGCCACACCCGACAGCCAACGCGTCAGCGCGAGCGCGTAGGCGTAGCCCGCCAGCAGCAACGCCTGGAAGAAGAGCATGCAGGTGTTCCACACGGCGGGCGTCCCGCCCAGCAGCGGCAGGAGCATCTTGCCCGCGAGCGGCTGAACCCAGAAGAGCAGGAACGCGCTGACGAAGAGCGCGGCGGCGAAGACTAAGGCCATAAGAAGGTGAACCGTGAACCGTGAACCGTGACAAGTTGAAGGCCGTAAGCGGTAGCCTTAAACAGTAAACCGTAAACCGTGAACCGTGACAAGAGGTTTAATTCCTGTCACGGTTCACGGTCTACGGTTCACGGTTTACGGTTCACGCTCCCGTCACGGTTCACGGTTCACGGTTCACGCTCCGGTTCACGGTTCACGGCTTTTGACTATCTCGAAGTCGAGCCACTGCGTGGCGATGGCGTGGGCGCCCTTCGCCAGCTCGTCCGTGACGACGATCTGGAGGACGTAGTCGCCGGGCGCGAGGTTCCTGCCGAGTTGGAGGCGACTGCCGGCCTGTAGGCGCGCCATGTCCGTCTGCGCGCCCGGGTCGAAGGGGATGGCGGGGCCGTCGAAGACGGGCCGGCCGTCGCGGAAGAGGCGCGCACGGGTGCGCAGGCGTGGGCGCCTCGTCGCGCCGTCGAGCTTCGCGTTGTAGATGTGATAGAGGAAATCGAGCTTCGCCCCAGACGGGAAGCGGCGCACGGTCGCCTCGCGCAGCGGGTCGCGCCCGCCGGCGGCCGCGTCGGGCGCGGCGGCGGCGGGCGGCTCGTCCTCGGCCGTCGAGATGACGACGCCCGAGAGGGCGAGGCGCCGCTTCCCGAGGTCGGGCACTTCCACGAACTGACTGGCCGAGCCGAGCCGCTCGGTCTGCGTGTCGCGCACGGCGACGCGGAGCTGGTAGGCGCCGGGCTGCTTGATCGGCACCCTCATCCGGTAGACCAGACCCTCGGAGAGCATCAGGCGCAGCCCCTCGCCGCGCGCGCGCACCGTCTCGGTGCGGTTGATCTCGCCGGCGACCTGCCCGTTCTCGCCGAAGGTGACGGCGGCCACGTCGATGACGGCCTTCTTCCAACCGTCGGGCTCGTCCGTCAGTCGGAGCTGGCTCGCGTCGATGTGCATGAGCGAGTCGAGCACGGCCGTCTTGTCCGAAGGGCTGCTGAAGAGCGAGGTCAGGCGCAGCGTCAGCCCGCCCGAGGTGAGCGGCGAGGTGAGCGCCGCCAGCAGTTGCTCGTGGCGCGTGCGCGGCGCGGACTTGCGCGCGCCCTCCGCGAAGCCGTAGAAGCCCGCGCGCGTGCGCACCCCGAGCCCCGCGCGCCTGACCTTCACCTCGAACTTGTTGAAGCGCGTCTTGCCCTGCGAGGGCTGGAAGACTTCGTCCGGCGGGCGGAAGCCGATGAGGTAGAAGCCCTGCTGGTCTTCGAGTACGCGCTCCATGCCGCCGCCGAGGTCGTTCGTGTTCCTGATGAAGATGCCGCCCGTCTGCTCGGCGAGGTAGGCGAGCCCCTCCTGATTTCTGACGAAGTTGTTGTGGCGGCTCATGAGGCCGTCGGGGTCGGGCGCGCTGCCCGGCGCGGGGTTGTAGGTGTCGGCCGCGGTCAGCCCCGTGTAGACGAGGCCGCGCGCGTCCATCGTGTAGATGACGACCGAGGCGCGGTTGGCCTGGTCGGTCAGGCGCCGCAGGTTCTCGACGACGCGGTCGCTGCCGCGCCAGTCCTCCGGCTTGTTCGGGTCTTTGTAAATCTGGAAGCCGCCGGAGAAGACGACGACCGACTTGCGGCCGGGCAGCTCCCTCATCCCGCGCACGATGAAGTCGAGCGCGCCGAGCGTGCCGACGGTGAAGACGCCCTCGCGGAACTCTTCGAGGGACTCAGACCCGCCGATTGAATCGCGCTCCGCCCTCTCCTCGGGGCTGCCGCTTTTGACCGCGTCCTTCGCCGCGGTGAGCCCGGGCGGCTGGTAGTCGAGAGTCGGGAAGCTGCTGGCCCCCGCGCGGCCCTGCGGATTCCAGCGCACGCGCTCGATGGCGCGGTAGAGCAACTGCCTGTCGGTCGTGAACTGCTGGAGCGCGCCGATGCCCGCGCCCGTCCGCATGATGGCGACGAGGTCGCCGGGCCGCATCTGCTCGTCCACGAACTTCTTCAGGGCGCGCCGCACGTGGACGAGGTCGCTGAAAGAGGTGCCGAGGTCGTCCGCGACGAGCGCGATGGTGCGCCGCACCTGCCCCGCGCGCGGCGGCGCGGCCGGGGGCGGCGGGGGCGGGACCGCCTTGTCGTCGCGCGCGGCCGGCCGCGCGGCGCGACCCCGTTCGGGCTCGCCCGCGACGAAGGCGAAGTTGGTGATCTCCTGCCGCTTGCCGTCCACATAGACCTCGAACTCCTCGGGGCGCAGGTCTGCCACGTGGCGACCCTGCCCGTCGGTCACGACGGCGTCGAACTGCACGAGGTTCGAGGTGATGCGCACCACGTCCTCTTCGGGGTCGTCTTCGGGAGCGGGAATTTGCGTCGGGGTCGGCGAGGGCCGCGGCTGCGGCGCGGGCTGCTGCCGCGCGGGCGTCTGCGCGGGGGCGAGCAGGAGCGCGAGTACGAGCGCGAGGTCTCTTTTCATCTCCGGAGGCTCTTTCGTCGGTGGGCGCCGCGGGGGGCCGGCGGCTGGCCTTTGGGGGAGGTTTGTGCGATGCTTCCCTTCAAATTTTACAGAGCGGACGGAGGGCGATTATGACAGAGCCGGCGAAAAACGGCGACCGGGTGCGCGTGCACTACACGGGGCGGCTCGAAGACGGGCAGGTCTTCGACACTTCGCGCGACGGCGAGCCCCTGGAGTTCACCGTCGGCGCGGGCGAGGTCATCCCCGGCTTCGACGGGGCCGTGCGCGGCCTCAACGTCGGCGACTCGAAGACCGTCGAGATCGAGTCGGACGACGCCTACGGCCCGCGCCGCGACGGGCTCGTCACCGAAATCTCGCGCGAGGCGGCGCAGTTCCCCGTCGAGCCGCAGGTCGGCATGCACTTCGGGCTGCCGCTTCAGGACGGGAGCCAGATCGAAGTCGTCGTCACCGAAATCACCGACACGCACATCACCATCGACGGCAACCACCCCCTCGCCGGCCAGAAGCTCATCTTCGACGTGGAACTGGTTGATAAGGAGTGAAAGCAGTAGACAGTAGTCAGTAGAAAGAATATGCGGCGCGCTTCAGTCTTGAGACCGGGCGCGCCGTTTTGTCTTCCTACTGGCTACTGACTACTGTCTACTGTCTACTTCCTACTCCTCATCGTCCTCGGGGTCGGCCCCGAAGTAGTACATCCATTCGCCCAGTTCGGACTCCTTCACGCCGTCGCTCTGCTTCTCTTCGGGCGCGGCGGGCGCGGCGTCGAGGCGGCGGCGGAACTCGCCCGAGCGTATGACCTCCGCGCCGCAGCGGCGGACGTAGTCGGCCAGCGCGCGGTCGGACGTGACGACCTTCAGCGTCCGGCGCTCGCGCGACGCCTCGACCAACCCCTTGATGCGCGCGTCGGCGTCCCGCCCGCGCTCGGCGTAGAAGACGCGCACGCCCATGAAGTACGACCCGTCGGGGAAGAATTCGTCCGGCGCGCCGTCGAAGACGGCCTCGACCGTCACGCCCGCCTCCCGCGCGAACCGCGCCAGCTCGCCCAACAGCCGCCGCCGCGCGCCCGGCTTGTCCCTGTGCCACCCCACGCGCTGCGCCATCACGTTGTTGCCGTCAATCAGGTATGACATCGCGGCCTGCCCCGTCGTCGTTCGCCTCCGGGGTCAGCGGCACTTGACGAGTTCGGGCTCGCGGTCGCGCGCGAGGTCGAAGGTGCCGATGACCTCTTTCGTGTCGGGTCGCGTGACGGTGAGCTTCATGAGGCTCCCGCCGACGCGGCCGCTGAGGCGGACTCGGTAGCCGGCCGCGGCGTCGTCGGAGCGTACGGGGCCGCCGCGCTCCTCGTGGTGCGTGCCGTAGACGTTGAAGCGCCCCCGCGCGTCCACGACTACCGGGCCCTCGATTGTCCCGTGCGCGCAGTCGTACTCGATGCGCGCGCCGCCCTCGGTCACCTCGAAACGTATGTGCGCGCCGCCCCACACGCCCGGCGTGAGCGCGTCCGCGGCACGCCCGCGCACGGCCTTCTTCCCGCGCTGAGTCATCGCCGGCCTCCTCCCCGCAGCCTTCGAGCCGTCCACGGCCGCGCGCGCGGCGGCGCCCCCCGCGGCGTGAACGGCCGCGGGGGGCGCCGCGAGGAGTTGGAGCGCGGCGAGCGCGATTGTGAGCTTCAGCCTACGGTTCACGTGTCTTCCCCCTTCCGTCCGCGCCGAGTATAAACCATGCCGCGCGCGTCGAAACGTGAAGGGGCGGACGCGCGAACACGTCCGCCCCTCCGTCCGCTACACCTCGCGCCCGCCCTACTGGCAGGTGCTCAGCTTGAACGAGTAGATGTAGGTCGTCCAGTTGTAAGAGCCGTTGGCCGGCAGGTACTCGGTCGTGAAGACCATCGTGCAGCCGTCCACGGGGTCAACGCTGATGGTGCTGTAGTCGCCCCAGCGCGTCAGGCCGCCGGTCTGCGAGCCGACGCCGGTGAAGATACCCGTCTCGTTGCCGAAGGCGCCGGCCGGGTCGTTGGGCCCGCGGTAGGCGTAGCGGATGCTCGGCACGAGGGTCGAGCTCGATACGTTGTAGCCGATGGCGAGGCCGCCCGTCTTGTCGAGCGCCGCCGAGCCCATCCAGCGGTGGGTCGCGTCGGGCGAGTAGGTGCCCTGCTGGTAGACGACCGGCGCGGCGCTGCCCAAAGTCTGCCCCGCGGCGTTGCGCAGCTCGTACCAGCGGATGCCGCTCGTGCCGCCGGTGGCGACCGGGTGGTTGATGACCATCGCCTCGTGCGTGCCGAAGTTGCGGTAGCTCAGGCGGTAGTTCAGGCGGTCGCCGAGCGAGTCGAGCTGCGTCGTCGTGCCGGGCTGCGGGATGCACGCGCCGCCGCCGCAGGCGCGGCTGAAGGTGCTGGCCCCCGAGACGGCCGTCGGCCCGGTCAGCGTGGACGTGCCGGCCACCCAGTTCACCGAGTAGCGCCACGCCTGGAGCGAGGTGGTGCCGATGCTCAGCATCGGGTTGGCGCTCCCGGCGGCCGGCAGCGTCGAGCCCTCGATGTCGGCCGGCTCAAGGCTGTGGCCGGCGGTCGTCAGCTTGCAAATCTGGCGGGCCGACAGACCCAGCAACATGCGGTCGCGCTCAAGCGCGCAGACGTTCGCGCCCGAGAAGCTGCGCCCGTTCTTGAACATGTTGTAGGTGATGTAGTAGCCGTCGCGCCAGACGCTCATCTTCGGGAAGTCGTTGAAGTCGCGGTTGAACGAGTAGGAGTAACGGTAGTAGCTGCCGGTCGGGTCGCCGGTCTGCGAGACCGCCACGCACTGCGTGTAGGGCGTCGCCGAAACGGCGAACTGCGTGAGCACCCAGCGGTCGGCTAACTGGTCGTACTGGACGATGGGGTCGCCGTCGTTGTCCGACTCGCAGCGCCCGCCGAAGCCCTGCCAGATGACGTTGCCGTTCTTGGGGAAGCCGGGGACGAGGCTGAAGCCGCTGATGCCGTTGGCGTCGCGCGTGACGGTGTAGACGGCGTAGCGGAGGTTGACCCACTGCACGTAGTGGTTAGGCCCGAGGTCGCCCGTCGTGTCGGGCGGCGAGACGCGGAAGCTCGGGTCGACGGGGACGCCGTTGGTCGCGGCCTTCGGCTGCGCGTAGGCCGAGTTGGTGCCGGTCTGCCCCGCGAGCGGGTCTAGGCCGCCCGGGTTCGAGTTGCCGACGGGCTGCGGCCGCCCGGGCTCGAAGTCGCGCCCGCCGCGCGCGGGCGCGGGCTTGCCGGGGCGGTCGAACATCTCGCGCAGCGGCTTGGGAGACTTGTCGAAGTGGTCAGGTTTCATCACCTCGCTGTTACCCTGGCCAAGTACTACGGCCGGTAGTAGGAGAGTGCAAAAGACGAGAGTGGTCAGTAACGCAAAAGCTTTCCTCATGTTCCCTCCGAAGACGGTTCTTGCCCGCCGATTCATCTAAGTGTGAGCAGCCAGGACTTCACAGACGTGAGGTTTCGTTTGTTCAAGTCGTTAGGGGCGATTGCTTCCTTAAAAAGCCGTAAGCGAATTAAGTATGAGCGTGAACCCGCGACCCGGGGGTGCCGTCGGGAGGGATGGCCGGTGGCAGGGCTCTTCCCCGGCCTTAATAACCGCGAACTGTCCGAATGATCGCCTGTAGAGACTTACCAAGCTGACGCCGACAGGGAGGACTACGTTTGAGTCTCGGCGAGGTAATTTCTCAGTTTCGGCTCGGTGATAGTAAGCGGAAACTGTTGTGAGGTCAACCCCACCCGCCGGAAAATTTGGAGGTGTACAGAACCGTACTTCTAAGAACAATTTTATGGACGCGGGACGGGTTGAAATCAGCCCCCTCCCGCGCCCGCGTCGTACGAACGGTGGGTAGCCGAACGTGGACGGCTCGGTGAAAGGGGGTGCCGCGCGCGCGCCGGTGTGGGCGCGCGCGCGGCGGCTGGGGTGGGGCGTTTGGGAGTGTGTGCCGTGCCCGCCTGCGGTCGGGGGCGTTCGACGGCACGGTCGTGGGGATCGGGCTCCGCCGTGTAGGCGGGGGGCGTGCCCGGTTTCAGCGGAAGCGCACGTGCAGGTGGTTACCGTGCCCGGCGGCGCGCCTCGTCAAACCCTCCTGGATGATGAGCGCTCGAAGCTCATGACGGCCATGAGGAAGTTGGGGTTGGTGCCGAGGTCTGAGGCGAGCTGGACGACCTTCTCCTTGAAGACCGGGCTCACCCGCTCGCTGCCGGGCACGTTGACGAGCGCGCAGCCGCCGTTGCCGTTGTTGCCGTTACTCGCAGGCATCGTGGAATCTCCTCTCGGTGTTCAAGCCGGGCGGCAAAGTGATTGCAAAAACGGCGGCTGTCGCTATATAAACTCCCTGCGCGCGGGGGTCCGAAACTGCCCAGCCCCGCGACAGCGTCGCCGCGGCTCGGTCGGAGCCGCCTTTCTCTTTCATCGGTTAACGCACCGAATCAGCCTGAAAACTATCCGCCCCGTCTTTTTTTTTCGCCGGGGTGACAGCTTTTGCGCCGCGCCGGCCCGTTTACAGTGGGGCGGCCGGCGGCCGAGGACACCACTTGCCCGCACCCTCCGAGATTACCGGACTGCTGATCGCATGGAGTGACGGCGACCAGGCGGCGCTCGAACGGCTGCTGCCGCTCATCGAGCGCGAGCTGCACCGCATCGCGCGCCACTTCATGCGCCGCGAGAACCCGGGGCACACGCTCCAGACGACGGCGCTCGTCAACGAGGCGTACTTCCGCCTGATCGACCAGAAGAGCGTGCGGTGGCAGAACCGCGCGCACTTCTTCGCCATCGCCGCGCGCATCATGCGACGCATCCTGCTCAACCACGCGCGCGACCGGCACCGCGAAAAGCGCGGCGGCCGGGCCGTGCAGGTGTCGCTCTCGGAGGTGGCCGTCATGGGCGATGAGAAGTCGGACGAGCTGATCGCGCTCGACGAGGCGTTGGGGCGGCTGGCGGAGTTCGACGAGCGCAAGGCGCGCGTCGTCGAGCTGCGCCACTTCGGCGGGCTGACCGCCGCGGAGACGGCCGAGGTGGTGGGCGTCTCGGTCGCCACGGTCGAGCGCGACTGGTGCGCGGCGAAGGCCTGGCTGGCGAGGGAGGTCAGGAGTGAGGACTGAGGAGTGAGGGCTGAAGACTGGCCGCGCGTCGAAGAGCTGTTCCACGCCGCCTCACGGCTCGGCGTCGCGGAGCGCGACGCCTACCTCGCGCGCGAGTGCGGCGAAGACGCGGCGCTGCGGCGCGAGGTCGAGTCGCTGGTCGCGGCCTCCGAGTCGAACCGCAGCTTCATGGAGCAGCCGCTGGTGAGCACGGGGCTGCGCGCGCTCTACCGCGGGGCGGGCGGTTCGCTGGCGGGGTGTGCGCTCGGCCACTACAAGGTCTTGCGGATGCTCGACGGCGGCGGGATGGGCGGCGAAGTCTACCTCGCCGAGGACTGCCGACTCGACCGCCACGTCGCGCTCAAGTTCATCTCCAACCATTACGCAGGCGACGAGTGGGCTCGGGAGCAGATGTTGAAGGAGGCGCGGGCGGTCGCGCGCCTCGACCACCCGCACATCTGTCAGGTCTACGACGTCGAGGATATCGACGGGCACCACTTCATCGTCATGCAGTACGTCGAGGGCGAGACGCTGGCCGCCCTCATGCGCCGCGGGCGGCTCGGGCTGGAGCGCGCCCACCTGCTGGCCGAGCAGATCGCGGGCGCCCTCGCCTACGCGCACGCGCGCGGCGTGATTCACCGCGACGTGAAGCCGCAGAACATCATGGTCACGCCGGACGGGCAGGCGAAGGTGCTCGACTTCGGACTCGCCAAGTTCGTCCGGCCGCAGCGCGACGCGGGCGCCGAGGGCGAAGACCCCGAGCAGACTCTGCAACTCGGCGGCGTGGTCGGCACCCCGGCCTACATGTCGCCCGAGCAGACGCGCGGCGAGGAACTGGATCACGGGAGCGACCTCTTCAGCTTCGGCGTCGTCCTCTACGAGATGCTCGCCGGCAGCAACCCCTTCCTGCGCGACAGCGTCGAAGAGACCCTCTCGGCCATACGCACGGAGAACCCGCCGCCGCCCTCCCCCCCCGCGGCGGGCGCGGGCGGCGCGCTCGGCAAGGTGGCACTCCGGTGTCTCGCGAAAGCGCGCGCGGGGCGCCCCGAGTCGGCCGACGCGCTGGCGCGTCAAATCCGCGGCCTGCGCGACGCGACGGCCCGCGCCGGTGCGCGGCGCGGGCCGTCGCGCTTCCACGCCCTGCGCCGCCACGCGCGCGCCCTCGCCGCGGGCGCGCTCGCGCTCCTGCTGCTGCTCTCCACGTTCGCCGGCTACGTGTACCTGAGGCTGTCGAGGGTGCACACGCTGGCCGTCCTGCCCATCACCAACACGAGCGACGACCGCGAGGCCGAGTACCTGAGCGAGGGGCTGACGCGCAACCTCTCCGACAAGTTCTCCTACCTGCCGCGGCTGAGGGTCAGGCTGCCGAGCGTCGTCCCGCGGGGCCGCGACGGCGGGGCGGACGAACTCGCCCGGCTCGGGCGCGAGCTTCAGGCCGACGCCGTCCTCTCCGGGCAGGTCTTCAAGCAGGGCGACTCGCTCCGGCTCAGCATCAGCCTGCTGAGCGCGCCCGACGCGTCCCAACTGTGGCAGGGCACTTTCGACCTGAACAACGCGGCCAGCATCTTCATCCTCCAGGACGAAGTCACCCGCCAGGTCTCGTCGCACCTCGACCTGTGGCTGGTCGGCGGCGAGCGGCGGCTCCTGACGAAGCGGCAGACCGTGAGCGAGGAGGCGCTGCGGCTCTACATGCTCGGGCGGCACCGCATGACCCGGAACCGGAGCCGGGAGAGCGTGCAGGAGGCCATCAGCCACTTCGAGCGCGCGGTCGAGCTCGACCCGTCCTTCGCCAAGGCTTACACGGGGCTGGCCGACTGCTACGCGCTGGTGACGAACGTCGCCTACGGCCCCGTCCCGACGCAGGAGGCGATGGAGAAGGCGCGCTACAACGCGCGCCAGGCGCTCGCGCTCGACGACTCGCTGCCGGAGGCGCACACCTCGATGGGCGTCATCCGGCTGCTGCACGGCTGGGACTGGCAGGGGGCGGAGCAGGAGTTCAGGCGCGCCATCGAGCTCGACCCGGAGTACGCGCAGGCCCACTACTGGTACTCGAACCTGCTGGCCGCCCGGGGCCACCTGGACGAGGCGCTCGGCGAGAGCGTGATCGCGAAGGGGCTCGACCCGTACTCGCAGACCTCGGCCATGAACTACGGCCGCGCGCTCTACTACGCGCGCCGCTTCGACGAGGCCGAGGCGCACTTCCGCGGCCTGCTCGCGCAGAGCCCCGACCACCCGTCCTACCTGCACATGACGGGGCTCGTGCTGCTACAGCGTGGAAGATACCCGGAGGCGGTTGAGGTGCTGGAAAAGCTGCACGGGATCAGAAAGCTCCACGCCGCCGCGGCGCTCGGCCTCGCGTACGGCAAGGCGGGGCGGCGCGAAGACGCGCTCAGGATGATCGAGGAGCTGCGCGAGGCCGCGCGGGCGGGCGCGGCCATCCCGCCGCTGGAAGAGGCGCTCGTCCGCATCGGCCTGGGCGAGCGCGATCAGGCGTTCGCCGGACTGGAGGAGTGTTACAGGGAGCGCTTCGGCGTCCTCATCTACCTGACGGCCGACCCCATCTACGACGACCTGCGCCCCGACCCGAGGTTCGCAGACCTCGCGCGCCGCCTCAACCTGACGCCCTGACGGCGACGCGACCCGGCGCGGCCCCGGCGACACGGCCGCGCCGCGGGGTCAACTCCGCGGCGGCCGCCTCCAGCCTCAGCGCCGCCTCCCGCGCGCGGGGTCTCCGGCCGGGGTCGGGGTCGAGCAACTGCCCGACGATTTTCCGCGCCTCCGCGGGTACCCCCTTCCTCATCCTCTCGACCGGGACAGGGTTCGGGAAATCGGGCGGGCAGCCCGCGAACAGCAGGTAGACGACCGCGCCCAGCGCGTAGAGGTCTTCGGGCAGACGCGACTGCCCGCGGAAGTCGTCCCACAGCTCGGGCGGCACGTAGCAGGTCGTCCCCCAGGGCAGCGGGTCGGGGCGGCCGACGGGGCAGGCGCCCTCGAAGTCGAGCGGGCGCATGCGCCCGCCCCTCGTGATGATGACGTTGCCCGGCTTGCAGTCGCGCCAGACCCACCCGGCCGCGTGTACGCGCGAGACGAGCCGCGCCAGCTCCGCCCCGCACGCGAGCGCCGCCGCCACGGACAGCCTCCGCCGCCTGCGGCACAGCCACCCCTCCAGGCTCTCGCCCTCGATGAACTCGACGGCGATGTAGTGGTTCTCCCCCGCCCCGAACGACGCGTAGACGCGCGGCACGTCCACGCCCGCGCCGCGCAGAGAGGCGAGGACGCGCCCCTCGTGCCTGACTCTCCACAGACCGTCGCGCCCGTCCCAGCCCACCTCGCCGTCCTTGCGCCCCTCCTTCAGGATGCAGAGGCGCGGCGGCCTCACGCTCAGGTCGAGCGCCTGGTAGACGCCGCCCCGCCCCCTCTGCGTCAGCGCGCGGAAAGCCCTGAAGGTCGTGCTCAAAGGCGTCGGGGGCCGCGCGGCCCCGGCGCGCGGCCGCTTCGGGGCGAAGGGGTCGGTCACCCACGCTGGCGGGGCGGCCGAGTCGCGCCGGTCGGGGACGAGGTGGCCTTCGGGGTCGCGGATGGCGTATGTCGGCTCGCCGCGCTCGCCCTCGACCTCAAGCGTCTTGAAGGCGCCGTAGCGGTAGTAGACGCAGCCGCCCTCGCGGTACTTCAGGTCGAAGGGGACGGCCGGCGCCTCCATCCCGCGCGTCAGCCGGTGCAGCGCGCGCGCGAGGCGCACGGCCTCTTCCTCCGTCCGCGGGTAGACCGTCAGGAACTTCCCCACCTGGCTGTAGCCGTAGACGACCCCGCTGTTGAGCTTGTCCAACTCGTGGAGCGTGGCGGGCGCCTTGAAGAGCACGCCACGCTCACGCAGGAAAGGGCCGACTATTTGCAGCACGCGCACCGCCGTCAGCACCGTCGCCGGCAGGTGAAGCTTCCAGCCCTGCTCCGGGTCTGCCGGCGACTGCCCGCGGCTGTAGCGCCAGATGGAGTCCGCCGGCCTCACGGGAAGGTGGCTGCGACAGAGCTCCTCCCAGCGCTCCTTCAGTATGCCGCGCGGGGTTCGATCTTCCCCGCGCAGATGGTTCAGGTGTCCGTCCATAGCGGCGTCGGCCCCGTCTGAGTGACTGCGAAGGTGCGGCGGCAAAGGCCCGCCGTTAGAACGGGTCTTCGATTATGAAGGGTCGGCCGCTGATGAAGTTCGCGTCGGCCTCGTCGCTGACGAGCTGGTTGTCGATCTGGACATCGTCAACGTCGCCTTCCACCCGGTCGAGGCCATTGAGGGTGTTCGTGTTGGTGCCCGCGGAGCAGACCGCGTTCGTGACGATGTAGGCCCGCGCGTGCGGGAGCCACTTGTTCGTGGCGTCCAGCTCGGTCGAGGTCAACACCTTCAACTGGTCGTCGTTCTCGGCGAAGAGCTTCATGTACGCCTCCCACTGGGGAGAGTCTATGCCGTGGTGGATGGCCTTGACGGCATAATCGGCGAGTGTCGAGGCGATCAGCCCGCCGCCCTTCGCCTTTTCCAACACCACCGCCGCGTGTACGCGCGCGATTCTGTCTTTGATTCTCATGTACGCCTCCTCGGCATGGTTAAAGGGTCGTTCCCGCCGGTGGCGGGCTGTCCAGTCGCCGCGCCGCCCGGTGAGTTAGCCGCGCGGTGAGATGCCGCCGCGGTTCGAAGAGCCCCGGTGCCCGGGGATTTTAACGCGGGGTGCGGCCCCCGGCCGCACCCCGCGCCCGTCACCCAACGCCCGCTGCGCCTTGCTTCTCCTCCTCCTCGTTGAGGTTACTACTGGGCATAAGCTTCCTCAGATGAGCGGCGATGGGGTCAACCACTCCGGCGGCGTGCAGCAGGTCTATCATCTCGAACTTCACCCCCTTGGGGCCTCCGGTGGGGCGGCCGTATTGAGTGGGTCGCCAGTCCTCGTCTTTGAGGATAGAGTGGTGGCTGTTCCTGATAAGGCCGACGAGGGTTTCGGCGACGATGCGGCCGCCGACGGGGCCGAGCCGGTTACAGGGCTGACCCGCGCCGTTCTTCCCGACCAGCTCGGCCTCCTTCAGGATGTAGTACCAGAGAGGCGTCTTGCCCCAGAAGACCGGGTGGTCGAGCGCGTCCTCGTGGTGGGGCACGTCCGCCTGCCGCCTGCCGGCCAGCTCCTTACGCGTCAGCGGGGTCTCGCCCATCCACTCGGCCACCTCCTCGCCGGTCGGCAGGCCGAGGTAGAACCCGCGCAGGAGGTTGCGCACGGTGATGGCCCTCTGCATCTTCTCGACCTTCTCGCTGAAGAAGCCTTCCACCGAGTCGAGCCGGAGGCCGAAGGCGGTGTCGAGCTTCGCGGCCATGTTGAAGGGCTTCACCTTCTTCACTGCCCCGATGGGGCTGAAGTCGTAGAAGTGTCGCCAGTCGATGATCCAGACGCTCCGCAGGGCGTCGCGGCCGTCGAGTCCGACTTTCGGGGCCGCCGCCGCCGGGAAGCCCCCGGGCTGCGACTGCCCCGACCCGCCCGGGTGGACGCGCCCTCTGAGGAACCCCGTCTGGTTGAAAAGCTCTTCCAGCGGGAGGGGGCCGACGCCCGGCATGTCGGTGCGGTGGTAAGGGTTCCACTCGTAGGCGGCGCGCACCATGCTGTGCCCGATGCGGAAGGCGGCGGCCGAGAATTCGAGCGGCATGAAGAGGCCGTCCGCCCCGTCGCCCTTGAACCAGCGGAGGCCGTGGTTCATGACGCAGTCGAGCACGTCCGCCCTCACTATCCGCGGCAGGAAGTCGTAGAGGATGATCCACTGGTAGTGGCGGATGACCTGCTCGCGGGCGAGCTCGAACACCTTCTGCGCGGGGTAATGCGGGTGCTTGTTCCAGAGGTCCTTGACGACCCTGTTGTGGAACGCGATGAAGGCCACGTGGGTCTGCGCCAGCGTGAGATTCTCGTCGTTGCGCGGGTCGCCGATGCAAGCCTTCTCCGGCCCCGCCTCCGTGCCCCGCGGCAGGTCGTTCATGAACGTCTTGCTGAGCACGTCGGTGTTGGGGTTATACCTCGTCCTGCCCAACCTCAGGCTGGCGCCGTCCGTCTCGTAGAGCCGCGGGTTGTCCTTCGGCCCCCCCGCGCCGCCGTAGAGGCTGTCGAGGTCGATCTCCGGGGTGCGGAGGTTCTCCGGCCTCAGGTCGGTCTGGAGCAGGTCGCCCGTGTTGTGGAAGGTAATCTCGTGGGCGATGAACTGCCCGAGGTAGGTGTAACCGGAGGGGATGTCCGAATCGTTCTCCTCCGGCTTCGTCGGTGCGGAGTCAACGCGCTCGGTCATGCGCAGGCCCAACTGGACGAGCTTGCGGACTACCCTCTCCTCCTCCTCCGGCCGGTATGTGTGTTGCGTCCGCCCGAACATCCTCCCGAATCTGAGCCCGGGCATCCTGGCCGGGAGCGTGGCGCCCGCGGGTTGGCCGTACACGGGGGAGGCCGGCGACTCCGGAACCACCCCCTCGCCGCAGATGTAGTAAGCCAGTCTTCCGCCGTGCATCGCGTTCTCTCCTTTGCGGTGCGGGCCGCACAGACGCGGACGCGGGGCGCTCCCGCAGAGAGTCGCCCCGCCCTCGCTCGCCGACGCCCGGAATCGCCCTTCGCTGGTTAACGCTCTGAATGAGTTCTAAAACTATCAGCCGTGAGTGCGGCGCCGTGGGCCGGGGCATGCGCCGCCTCCGTTGGCGGGCGGGTGATTGTACAGGCGGAGGGCGCGTCCTTCAAATATTTTTTTGCCCGTGGTCGCAGTACTCGACGACGGGGCAGCGCTCGCAGAGCGGGTCGCGCGGCCGGCAGAGCTTGCGCCCGTGGCGGATGAGGTTGACGTGGAAGGAGTAGAACTTGCCCGCGGGCACGACGCGGTTCATCACCTCGTGCGCGAACTGGTCGGAGCACTTCGGGGGGATGAGGCCGACCCGGCGGAGGATGCGGAAGATGTGCGTGTCGAGCGGGAAGACCTCCGTCGCGCACGCGAAGAGGAGCGTGCAGGCCGCCGTCTTCGGCCCGACGCCGCGGAAACTGGCGAGGTAGTTGACGGCCTCCGCGGCGGGCCGTCCGCGCAGGAACGAGAGGTCGAAGGAGCCGTGCCGCTCTCTCACCTCGCGCAGCAGCCCGCGGATGACCGCGGCCTTCTGGTTGGCGAGCCCGCCCGAACGTATCGTGTCGGCGAGCGTCTCTCCGCGCGCGCGCAGCACCGAGTCCCACGTCGGGAAACGTTTCTTGAGCGCGTCGTAGGTGCGGTCGCTGTTGGCGTCGCTCGTCGCCTGCGAGAGGATGACGGCGACGAGCATGTCGAGCACGTCCCAGTCCGTCCACTTGTTCTCGGGGACGCCGTAGGCGCGCTCAAGGTTCTGGACGACGTAGCGGACGGGCTTCTCCTCGACGACCCGTGCGACCCACCCCTCGACCGCGGACGAAGCGCGCGCCGACGTTTTCGCGGCGCGGCTCTCGTCCTTACTTCGGGGTCGGATTCTCTTTCGACGCGGCGATGACGCGCTCATAGAACTCTATGTACTGCGGGATGACCAGGTCTGTGCTGTAGCGCCCCACGGCCGACGCGCGCGCGCGCCGCCCCATCCCGCGCCGCAACGTCTCGTCCGAGAGCAGGCGCGCCGCGTCCTCGCTCATCTTCCCGATGTCGCCGACCTCCGCGAGGCAGCCCGTGACGCCGTCGTCCACGACTTCGGGGATGCCGCCCACGCGCGACGCGATGACGGGCACCTCGCACGCCAGGGCTTCGAGCGCGGCGAGCCCGAACGACTCCTGCTCCGAAGGCAGGAGGAGCACGTCCGCGACCGAGAGGTAGTCCGTGATGCGCGGCTGCTTGCCGACGAACGAGCAGTAACGCTCGACGTTCAGACAGCGCGCGCGGTGCTCGGCGCGCGAGCGCTCGCTGCCGTCGCCCACCATCACGAGCCGCGCGTTCACGCCCTTCTCGCGCACGCGCGCCAGAATCTCCACGCAGTCCACGGGCCGCTTCACGGGGCGGAAGTTCGAGACGTGGCAGAGCAGGGGCTCGCCCGCGGGGGCCAGCTCGCGCCGGAGGTCCTCTTTCGGCTTGCGGCTGTAGTCGCTCGCGCAGATGAAGTTCGGGATGACGGCGATGTGCTCGAACTGGAACGTCTCGGCCGTCGCCTGCTTGAGGTAGTGCGAGACGGCGGTGACGCCGTCCGACTGCGCGATGCCGTAGCGCGTGATGGGCAGGTACGAGCGGTCGG
>DAIRFV010000369.1:0-5258 GCA_036794905.1 Pyrinomonadaceae bacterium
GCGTTCTTGTCGATGATGGCGTTGCGGATGACCGAGCCCTCGCCGATGCCGATGCGCGGCTTGCCCTGCCGCGCGTCCGCCTCCATCTCTTCGAGCGACTGGTAGTAGTCGGCGCCCATCAGGTACGTGTCCTCGATGTGCGCGCCGTAGTCGATGCGCGTGCGCACGCCGATGAGCGAGCGCTTGATGGCGGCGCGCGTGAGGATGCAGCCCTCGGCCACGATCGAGCTGCTGATCTCGCAGTTGTTGATCTTCGACGGCGGCAGGTAGCGGGCGCGCGTGAAGACCGGCGCGTCCGTGTCGAAGAGGTTGAACTTCGGGACGACGGCCGTCAGGTCGAGGTTGGCCTGGTGGAAGGCGGCGATGGTGCCGATGTCCTCCCAGTAGTCGTCGAACAGGTACCCCTGCACGTTGCTGCTCTCGATGGCGGCCGGGATGACCTGCTTGCCGAAGTCGTTCCACGTCGGGTCGCGCCCGAGCAGCTCGACCAGCCAGTCGAACTTGAAGACGTAGATGCCCATCGACGCGAGGAACGGCCGCCGCGCCGCCTCCTCCGCCGAGAGGCCGAAGGGCGTCGTGTCCACCCGCATCTCTTCGAGCGCCTCGCCCTTGGGCTTCTCGCGGAACTCGGTGATGCGCCCGGTCGGCTCCATCTTCATCAGGCCGAAGTCCTCGGCCGCCTCGCGCACGAACGGGATGACCGAGATCGTCACGTCGGCCTCGGTCTCGAAGTGGCGCGCGATGAACTTGCGGTAGTCCATCCGGTAGAGGTGGTCGCCCGACAGGATGAGCAGCGTGTCGATGCCCCAGCCGCGGATGTGCGGGAGCACCTGGCGGACGGCGTCGGCCGTCCCCTGGAACCACTGCGGGTTCTGCGGCGTCTGCTCGGCGGCGATGATCTCGACGAAGCCGTTCGAGAACTGCGAGAAGCGGTAGGTCGTCGCGATGTGCTTATTCAGGGAAGCCGAATTGTACTGCGTCAGCACGAAGATCTTGAGGATGTCCGAGTTGATGCAGTTCGAGACGGGGATGTCGATGAGCCGGTACTTGCCGCCGAGCGGCACGGCCGGCTTCGAGCGCAGCAGCGTCAGCGGCGACAGGCGCGTGCCCGCGCCCCCCCCCAGGATGACGGCGAGAATGTTCGGTCTCTTCGGAGCCATCGCCTCCACCTTCCGTGTTGAGTTGAAAACTGAATGCCCCGAGCATAGACGCAAAGCGCCGCGCGTTACAAGCTCGCGCCGCGCGTTTCGGGTTCTCTCCCTGTTACAAAAGAATGTTCGTCCGCGGGCGTACCGGCAGGCCGGCGCCGTCCGCCTAGTCGAAGAGGCCCTGCGGGTGTGCGAGCCGCACGCCCCGTCGGCGCAGCTCCGGGTTGACGACTTCGACGCGCACCCGGAGCGGCTTCCCGTCGCGCCGCGGCTCCTCCGTCCTCTTCGAGAAGGAGAGAAGGTTCTGCGGCTGCCCCTCGACGGTGACGCGGAGGTCTTCGGGTCTGAGCCCCTCGACGGGCTGCCCTTCCTTGTCCACGGCGCTGACGGGGACGACGACCTGCCGGCGCCCAGGACGTCCGGTCTCCTCACCGGGGTCTTGCCGCGCCGCAGACGCGGACGCGAACACCCCAACCGACAGGAGGAGCGCGGTCAGCACCAACCTCAAATGTGAAAGTTCCAATCTCAAGTCATTAATACGCGGCGGCCGAGGCCGTCGTCTTCACGCCCGCGGCCTCCTGCGCGATCTTGACGCCGACCGAGGCGCCGATGCGGGTGGCGCCGGCCTCGACCATCGCGCGCGCGTCCTCGATGCCCTTCACGCCGCCCGCCGCCTTCACGCCGAGGTCGGGCCCCACCGTGCGCCGCATCAGCGCGATGTCCGCCACGGTCGCGCCCGACTTGGCGAACCCCGTCGAAGTCTTGACGAAGTCGGCGCCCGCGCGCTTGGCGGCGAGGCAGGCGCGCACCTTCTCGTCGTCGGTCAGGAGCGCCGTCTCGATGATGGTCTTCACGAGCACGCCCGCCTCGTGCGCCGCCTCGACGACCGAGCGGATGTCGTACTCGACGGCGCAGTCGTCGCCGCTCTTTAAGGCGCCGATGTTGATGACCATGTCGATCTCGCGCGCGCCGTCGAAGATGGCGCGCCGCGTCTCGTAAGCCTTCACGTCCGGGAGCGTCGCGCCCAGGGGGAACCCGACCACCGTGCACACGGGCACGCCCGACCCGCGCAGCACGCACGCCGAGGTCTTCACCCACGACGGGTTCACGCACACGCTCGCGAACCGGTAGCGCGCCGCCTCCTCGCACAGCCGCGTGATGTCGGCCTCGCTCGCCTCGGGCTTCAGCAGCGTGTGATCGACCAGACTCGCCCAGTCGCGCGCCGTCGCCGCGTCGCCGAGGACGACGCCGATGCGCGCCGCGCCCGCGTCCACGACCCGCTGCATCCGCTCCGGGCAGCGGTTGAAGCACGCGCTCCCGCACCCGCACGCCCCGTCCTCGCCGCCCGCCCCGCCGCTCAGCCGCGCCACGATCACGTCCGTGATCTGCTCGACCAGCCGCTCGAAATCCCCGTTCTGTGAATAAGCCATGATGACTTTAACTCCTGTACTGGCGCTCGACGGCGTCGATCTTGGCGACGCGGCGCTTGTGGCGGTCTTCGGTGAGGTCGGCGTCGAGCCAGGCGCGGACGATGTCGCGCATCTCGGCGGGGGTGATGGTGCCGCTCCCGAGGGTGAGGACGTTGGCGCCGTTGTGCTCGCGGGAGTTGACGGCGACCTTGACCGAGTAGCAGGCGGCGGCGCGCACGCCGGGCACCTTGTTGGCCGTCATCGCGGAGCCGACGCCCGCGCCGTCGATGACGATGCCGAGGTCGGCCTCGCCCTCCGAGACGGCGCGCGCCACCGCGTGCGCGAAGTCGGGGTAGTCCACCGCGTCCGTCGAGTTCGTGCCGAAGTCGCGCACGCGGTGGCCCAGCTCGGCGAGGAGGCCCTTCAGCTCTTCCTTCAGAGGGAAGCCGCCGTGGTCTGCGCCGACGGCGATAATCTTCTCGGCGCGCGAGCCCCGGCGGGGGACGCGCCGGACCAGCTCGATGCGGCGCTCGCGGACGATGTCGGCGGCGAGCGGGGTGAGCCGCGCCGTCTCCGCGACCCTTAGACGCGAGCCCTCGGGCAGGCCGCGCACATCCGTCTCGGTGATGACCGTCTTCGAAGACTCGTCGCGGTCGTAGTCCTTCCCGGCCGCGGCCGGTCTCTCCGCGGCGGCCGGCGCGACGTTGACGACGCGCGCGAGCGGCGGAGTGCCCGCGTCCGTGCGCGGCCGGGGCTCGGCCGGGGGAGGAGGAGATTGGGCGACGCCGTTCTCCTCTTCGGCCGGCGCGGCGCCGGCCAAGACCTCGCGCACGAGCGCGCGCACGCGGTCGCGCGTAGACTCTGTGGGTCGTTCGTCAGGCATAAATGAGCTGTGAACGCCTTCCAGTTGACCTGGGCTGTGGAGCGCGCATAGTATGTCGCACCACGGCGGCCGCGCGCAAACCAGGCGTCGCCCGCCGTCCCCGCGGACATTTTTTTTAACAAACAGAGGAGGCCGACTTTGTCTTCATCCGCCGTCGCCGTGTCGGAGTTCAGCAACCCCAACCTGGAGCCGCTCTTCACCTCCGAGCAGATACAGACGCGCGTCTCCGAGATGGGCGCCGAGATCGCCCGCGACTACGCCGGGCAGACGCCGCTGCTCGTCGGCGTGCTCAAAGGCGCCTACATCTTCCTGAGCGACCTCGTGCGCGCCATCGACCTCCGCCTCGGCGTCGAGTTCATGGCCATCTCCAGCTACGGCTCAGGCATGCGCTCGTCGGGCGAAGTCCGCATCGTCAAAGACCTCGACGTGCCCGTCGATGGCCGCGACATCCTCATCGTCGAGGACATCGTGGACACGGGGCTCACGCTCTCGTTCCTCATCGGGAGCCTCCACCAGCGCGGCGCGCGCAGCGTGCGCCTCGCCGCGCTCCTCGACAAGTTCGAGCGGCGCGAGCGCGACGTGAAGATCGACTACTGCGGCTTCCAGATTCCGGACGCCTTCGTCGTCGGCTACGGCCTCGACTACGCCGAGCGCTACCGGAACCTGCCCTACATCGCCGTCATCAAAGACCCGAGCGTCAAGGACTAGCTCCGCGACCACACGACACACGGAGGGATTCATATGAGAAGGATTGCAGCCACCCTCTTCGCGCTCTCGCTCTGCGCCGCGCAAGCGCTCGCCCACGGCGGCGGCCACGGCCGCCGCGAACCGCAGCAGCCCGACTTCGCCAAGGTCGAGATTAAGACCGAGAAGGCCGCGGGCTCGGTCTACGTCCTCTACGGCGTGGGCGGCAACATCGGGGTCAGCGCCGGCCCCGACGGCGTGCTCATCGTGGACGACCAGTTCTCGCCGCTCGCCGACAAGATACGCGCGGCCTTGAAGCCCCTGAGCCCGGGGGCGCTCCGCTTCGTCCTCAACACGCACTTCCACTTCGACCACACGCACGCCAACCCCGTCTTCGGGCGAGAGGCGACCATCGTCGCGCACGCGAACGTGCGCCGCCGCCTCGCGACCGACGTGACCGTGCTCGGCACCACCTACAAGGCGCTCCCCAAAGAGGGGCTGCCCGTCGTGACCTACGACACGACCGTCTCGCTCCACTTCAACGGCGAGGAGATTCGCGTCGTGCACTTCCCCGCCGGCCACACCGACGGCGACAGCGTCGTCTTCTTCACCGCCTCGAACGTCATCCACATGGGCGACGACTTCTTCGCCGCGCGCTTCCCCTTCGTCGATATCGACAACGGCGGCAGCGTCGAGGGCCTGGCGCGCAACATCGGCGAGGTCGTCTCGAAGGCCCCGGCCGACGTGAAGATCATCCCCGGCCACGGCCCCCTCTCGACCCTCGCCGACCTGCGCGCCTACCACTCGATGCTCGTCGAGACGACCGAACTCATCCGCACGCGCCTGCGCGCGGGGCGCACGCTCGAAGAGGCCAAGGCCGAGGGGCTCCCCGACAAGTGGAAGGAGTGGGGCAGCGGCTTCGTCAACACGCAGCAGTGGATCGAGACCGTCTACCGCAGCCTCCAAAAGAACGCGGGCAAGGCGTCTCGTCAGAGCCCTTCCGGGCCGACTCCGCGCGACGCCGCCGCCCGCCTGACTCTGGCCGGCGAACGCTGGCTCGACTTCCGCCTCGGTGCTTAGTCTGGCGTAAGCAGGAAAAGTAACCACAGAGACACAGAGACACGGCTTGTTGAT
>DAIRFV010000098.1:0-19002 GCA_036794905.1 Pyrinomonadaceae bacterium
GGCGTAGCGCAGCAGGAAGTACTCGGCGAGCAGCATCACGTCGTCCGAGCGCTCGTGCAGCGGCGGCACCCTGACCTTGACCGTGCTGATGCGGAAGTAGAGGTCTTTGCGCAGCACCCCCTCCTGAATCATCTGCGCCGTGTCGCGGTTGGTCGAGGAGACGAGGCGGAACTCGACGGGCAGCTCCTGCTCGTCGCCGAGCCGGCGCAGGCGCCGGTCTTGCAGCACGCGCAGCAGCTTCGTCTGAAGGTGCGCGGGCATCTCGGCGATCTCGTCGAGGAGGAGCGTGCCGCCCGCGACCGCCTCGATGAGCCCGCGCTTGTCGCGGTCGGCGCCCGTGAAGGCGCCCTTGCGGTAGCCGAACAGCTCGGACTCGATCAGCTCCGAAGGGATGGCGGCGCAGTTGATGCGGATGAAGGGGCGCTCGGCGCGCGCGCTCTGGAAGTGGACGGCCGCCGCGACCAGCTCCTTCCCCGTCCCCGACTCGCCCTCGATGAGGACGGAGGCGTCGGACGGCGCCACCGTGCGGATGACCTCGCGAATCTGCCTGATCTTCGGGTGGCGGCCGACGAGCCCGAAGTCTTCGCCCTCGCCCCCGAGCGCGCCCTTGAGCGCGCGGTTCTCGCTCTTGACGGCCTTGAACTGTAGCGCGCGCGCCGCCAGCACCAGCGCCTGCTCGGGCGTGAAGGGCTTTTCGAGGTAGTAGAAGGCCCCGCGCTTGATGGCCTCGATGGTCAGTTCGAGCGAGCCGTGCGCGGTCATCAGAATCACTTCCGTCTCGGCCGAGTCGGCCTTGATGCGCGTCAGGAGGTCGATGCCGCTCCCGTCCGGCAGGCGCAAGTCGATGAAGACGAGGTCGAAGTGTTGCGCCTTGAGGAGGGTTTCGGCCTCCGCGATTCTCGTGGCCGTCTCGACCCGGTGCCCGCGCTCGCCGAGGACGAGCGCCAGCGCGTCGGCGACGCTCGCCTCGTCGTCCACCGCGAGGATTCGGTTAACCTGTGGCATCCGCGCCCACCTCCCTCTCGTTCGGCAGTCTGACCCTCACGGTCGTGCCCGCCCCCGGGCGGCTCTCAATCGTGACCGTCCCGCCGTGCTGCTCGACCACCTTCTGCACGAAGGGCATCCCGAGCCCGAGCCCCTGACTCTTCGTCGTGAAGAAGGGCTCGAAGATGTTCTCGACCTGCTCCTTGCTCATCCCCGCGCCCTCGTCGCTTATCTCAAGGTTGACGTGGCCGTCTTGCGCCTCCGTCCTGACCGTGAGCGTCCCGCCGCCGTGCATCGCCTGCACGGCGTTGAGCGCCAGATTCATCAGCGCCGAACGGATCGAGGGCTCGTCCAGCAAGACGCGGCCGCAAGACCCGTCCAGCTCCATGCGCGGCTCGATGCGGCCGGCCTCGATCTGCGGCCGGAGCAGTTGCAGCACGTCGCCCATGACGCGGTTGAGGTCGGTCGGGCGCGGGCTCAGCTTGATGGGGCGCGCGAAGTCGAGCACCTGGTTGGCCGTGTCGGTGAGGTGGTTGATGGTGTCCACCATCTTGTCGATGAGCGCCAGCTCGCCCTCCGAGAGCTTGTCGGCGACCTTGCCCTTCAGGTGCATCGCGTAGAGGAGCAGCCCCGCGAGCGGGTTCTTCACCTCGTGCGCGACCTGCGCGGCGGCGCGGCCGAGGAAGGCGATCTTCTCGTGGTGCGCGAGCCGCTCCTGCATCCGGCGCAGCCTCTCGGTGACCTCACGCTCGGCGGTCAGGTCTTTGACGACGCCGAGGTGTCCGATGATCTCGCCGCCGTGCTTGCGGATCGGCGTGACGGCCACCGAGGCCACGAACCCCTCGCCGCCCGAGCGCCGGAAGCGCGCCTCGCTCTGGTGCCGGCCCCGCTCGTCGGCCTCGCGCACGCCCTCGCCGAAAATCCGCCGCAGCGACTCCTCCTCGCCCTCCCGCCCGCACAGGACGCAGGGCTCCTGCCCGAGCGCGTGGGCCGCGGGGTGGCCGAACATCTGCTCCGCGCCCCGGTTGAAGAGCGTGATGTGCCCGTAGGTGTCGGTGGCGACGATGGCGTACTCGGTCGAGCTGTCGAGCACGAGGTTGAGGAAGCTGTGCGCCTCGGCCAGCTCGGCCGTGCGCTCGGCGACGCGCACCTCCAACTCCTCGGCGTGGCGCTGCGTCTCGCGCTCGAGCCGCCGCTTCTCGTCCACCAGACGCTTCCGCTCGACCGCCCCGGCGACGGCCTTGAGCAGCGCGTCCTTCGTGACGGGCTTCGGGATGAAGTCGTAGGCCCCCAGGCGGACGATCTCCGTGACAGCCGGCGAGTCGGGCTCGCCCGTAATCATCACGACCGGGACGTACACGCCGCGCGCCGAAAGCTCGCCGAGCAGGTCGAGGCCGCTGCGGCCCGGCAGGATGAGGTCGATGACCGCGGCGTCGAGCTGCCCCTCGCCGGTGAGGGCCAGCGCAGCGTCGAAGTCGGCCGCGGGCAGGGGCTCGTAGCCCCCGCGCCGCAGGAACTCCGTCATCGTCCAGCGCATGCTCGGCTCATCGTCCACCACTAGCACTCTTGGCGTGCTCATGCTCCACCCCCTTAGAATTTTCCGCGGGCAGCTCGACGATGAAGCGCGTGTGGCTGCCCTCGACGCTCTCGACCGTAATCGTCCCGCCGTACTCGCGGACGATGCCGAAGCTGAGGCTCAGGCCGAGCCCCGTCCCGCCGGTCGCCCGCCTGGTCGTGAAGAACGGGTCGAAGACCTTGTCGATGTCCTCGCGCCGGATGCCGGCCCCGTTGTCGTAAAACTCAAGGTGGACGCGCCGACGGCCCGCGCGCTCGACGGCGGTCGCCGTCACGCGGAGTGTTTTCGGGACGCCCCGCTTCGCGCGCAGCGCGTGGTAAGCGTTGCTGATCATGTTGATGACGACCTGCCGCAGGCGCGAGCCGTCGGCCGTCACGGGCGGGAGCCCCTCCTCGACGTTGATCTCGACCTGGATGGCGTCCTTGAGGAACTGGTGGCCGAACAGAGACATCGAGGTCGTGATGGTCTCGGCGAGGTGGACGCGCGTCAGCTCGCTCGGGTCGCGGCGGGCGAAGGTCAGAAGGTCGCGCACGATGCGCGCGATGCGCTCGCCCTCGCCGATGATGCCGTCCACCATCCGCCCGTGCTCGTCCGTGCGCGCCACGCCGTCGTCTTTGAGGAGCTGCGCGAAGTTGATGATGCCGTTCAGAGGGTTGTTAATCTCGTGCGCCACCCCGGCCGAGAGTTCGCCGATGGAGGCCAGCTTCGACGACTGGAAGAGCTGGCGCTGCATGACCTCCTTCTCGCCTTCGAGCCGGCGCTGCTCGGTGAGGTCACGGACGATCAGGATGATGAGCGGCCCGCCGTCGGCAGTGATCTCGTAGGTCGAGACCGCGGCCGGGGTGGAGTTGCCGGCCGGCGCCCGCAGCTCCATCTCCACGTCGTCGCGCGGGTTGCCGCTGAGCAGGTCTGCGAGCGGGTCTGCGCCCGAGCCGTCGTCCGCGCTCACGACCTCCTGAATGCGCTTGCCGACGAGCCCCTTCGGCTGGCAGCCGAGGATGTCGCAGAACTTGTTGTTAACGTCGGTCAGGCGTTGGTTGTCGGCCCTCAGGACGCCGATGCCGTTCTTGGCGTGCTCGAAGAGCGCGCGGTAGCGCTTCTCGCTGGTCACGAGCCGCCGCTGCTGCCGGGCCACGATGCGGAGCAGCAGCGTCACGATCAACACGTCCACCGTGGTCGAGATGAAGAAGTGCTCGATGCGCTGCGAGAGGACGTAGAAGGCCCCCTTGTCGGCCGTGTACTGCGTGGCCAGCCACGCGTTGAAGGGCATCATGATGAACTTCTCCCAGATGATGATGACCAGGGCGGTCACCAGCACGGTGAGAAAGGTGAAGAAGAGGACGACCTTCAGGCTGTTAAACCTCTTCGTCTCTAGTTCATCGAGTAGTTTCATGGGAGCGCCCTCCGCGCCCTTCTTCGGCCGGGGCCGGCCACGCGTGCGACGGGTGTTTGCGCCGCGTTCGCGGCGGCGTGGTGGCCGGGACAGCCTCGTGTCGGGGGTCTTCTGTTTCCTGAGATTGACCTTAGGAAAGGGGTGAGATGGTGTCTAAAAAGTCGGAGGCTCGGAACGCCACGGCGCGGGCTTATCTGAAAGACAGAGGGGGCGCGCCCAAACCGTTTGAGCCCGAAAAAAGAGACCTCAGAGCGTACGTCCGGGAGAGTGAAACTAAAGGGAAATTACAGGGCAAATAAGACAATTCATAATGTTGCGGAAGGATGCTAATTTTGTTGCGTGGCGCGTGTCAAGTCTTTTCAAACAGGGTCTTGGATTCCCGGGGAAACGATAGTATTCTCAGCCCCCGTTTCGGCCGGGCGGGGGTGATTCGCGCTGAGACAGGGGCCGAGGCCCGTGTTTTAGGTTAAAACAGGGAGCCGAGAGACGCCGCGCCGCGTCACAACAAATTCCCAACATTCCGGTCAAGAAGAGACAGTGCGTCAAGGCACGGCGGTTGCACTCAGGCCGCGCGTTGTGTATGTCGCGGTCTCGCGTCGGAGAGCCTTCCGCGCGGGCGAACTGACCCGGGGAAGGCGTCGCGCGTGCGACCCGACGGGGCGACAGACGCGGCAGTCACCGACCCTCGCTCACGCCGATAAGAAGATGAAGAAGATGAGCCGAAAACTGTTGGCCACGGCGCTGCTCCTGTGCGCGCCCTCGCTCTACCTCGCGCCGACCCGCGCGCAGGACAACTCCGGCGCGGCGCAGAAGCCCGCGCCCGCGGCGTCGCCCGCCCCGGCGGGCGCCCCGCAGAAGTTCGTCAAGGACGGCGTCGAAGTCGAGTTCTCGGTCGAGCCGCTGGCGCAGGGCGGCGAGGTGACGGCGGGCCAGGACGCGGCCGTCCGCTTCCGCATCCGCGACACGGCGACGGGGACGCCGCTCTCCGGGGTCAGGCCGTCGGCCTGGGCCAGCCGGCGCGGCACGGCCCCCGCGCCCGACGCCACGCAGTGCCGCGAGAAGGTGCAGTCGTACCTGCAGGGGTCGCTGCGCGCGCGCCCCGACGTCGACCTCAACGCCTACTACCTCATCACGCTCAACCAGGAGCCGAACCTCTCCGTCATCGACCCGCTGCTCGGCTTCGGCGGCAGCAAACTCGTCACGCTGGTCATGCTGAAGAGCCCCGGCGAGGACTGGGCGCTGACGGCCGACCGCTCGAAGCTCTTCGTCAGCATGCCGCTCGTCAACGCGGTCGCGGTCGTGGACGCGACGACGTGGAAGGTGGTCGCGGAGGTGAGCGCGGGCTCGAAGCCGACGCGCGTCGCCTTGCAGCCCGACGGCAAGTACCTGTGGGTCGTCAACGAGGCGGGCGCGGACGGCGAGCCGGGCGGCGTGACGGCCGTAGACACGGCGAGCCTGAAGGTGGCGGGCACCTTCAAGACGGGCGCGGGCGCCCACGAGGTCGCCTTCTCCGACGACAACAAGTTCGCCTACGTCAGCAACCGCGCCGACGGGACGCTCTCGGTCATAGACGTGTCGAAGCTCGCGAAGCTGAAGGACGTGAAGACCGGCGCGCACGCCTCGGCGATGGCCTACTCTTCGCTGAGCAAATCGCTCTACGTCGCCAACGAGGCGGACGGGAGCATCGCGGTCGTTGACGGCCGGAGCCACGAACTCGTGACGCGCATCGCCGCGGAGCCGGGGCTCAAGTCGGTGCGCTTCGCCCCGGGCGGGCGCTGGGGCTTCGCCCCGAACGTGGCGCGCTCGGTGGTGCACGTCTTCGACGCCTCGACCAACCGCATGGCGCACAGCGTCTCCGTCGGCAAGGCGCCCGACCAGGTCGCCTTCACCGACGCCTTCGCCTACGTCCGCTCGCTCGGCACCGAGGAGGTCTCGGCCGTCAGGCTCGCCACCATCGGCAAGGAGCCGGACGTGATTAAGTTCCCCGGCGGCCAGAGCGCGCCGGGGCTGGCGAGCACCATGCCTTCGCGCGCCGAAGTCTTCGTCCCCGCGCCCGAGGGCAACTCCGTGCTCATCGCGAACCCGGCCGACCGGATGATCTACTACTACTCCGAGGGCATGGCCGCCCCGATGGGTAACTTCCAGAACTACAAGCGCGAGCCGCGCGCCGTGAAGATCGTTGACCGGAGCCTGCGCGAGGAGTCGCTCGGCGTCTACGCGACGACCGTGCGGCTGCCGAAGGACGGCACCTACGACGTTTCGTTCCTGCTCGGCTCGCCGCGCGTCGTCCACTGCTTCGAGGCGTCGGCCAAGGCCGACCCGAACGTGAAGCCGGAGGAGAAGGCCGGGCTCCGCGTCGAGTACCTCAACAAGGGCGAGTCGCCGCGCGCGGGCCAGAACTACAAGATTCGGTTCAAGCTGACCGACGCGGCGGGGCAGCCGAAGGACGGGCTGAAGGACGTGCGCGTCCTGTTCTTCCTCGCGCCCGGCGTCTGGCAGAAGCGCGACTTCGCCACGGCGGCCGGCGGCGGCGTCTACGAGCTTGAGGTCAACGTCCCGCAGGACGGCGTCTACATGGTCTTCGTCGAGAGCCAGTCGCAGGGCGTCGGCTTCAGGCAGTTGCCGTACATGACCGTGCAGACGGCGGCGAAGTGAAAGGGGAGGAGGGGGAGATGAGCTTTCGGACTTTGCTTTCGTTCAACGCGCGCGCGGCCTTCGCGCTGACGGCGCTGCTGGTCGCAGTCGCGCCGGCCCACGCGCAGCACGAGCACCACGCGCCGGCCGCGAAGAGCGAGACGGCGGCGCACTACACGTGCCCGATGCACGCGTCGGTCGTCTCGGCCCAGCCCGGCACCTGCCCGCAGTGCAAGATGGATTTGCGCCTGTCGCGTGAAGGGGTAGCCGCGACGGAGACGCAAGGGGCCGCGCAAAAGGGAGTCGCGGCCCCCGCCAACAACGGGATGAGCATCCCCGACGTGGAGCTGCTCGACCAGGACGGCCGCAAGGTGCATTTCTACAGCGACCTCGTCCGCGGCAAGGTGGTGGTCGTCAACTTCATCTTCACCACCTGCACGACCGTCTGCCCGCCGCTCGGCGCGACCTTCGCCCGCGTGCAGCGGGAGCTGGGCGAGCGCGCGGGGCGCGACGTGCACCTCATCTCGATCTCGGTTGACCCGGTGACGGACACGCCCGAGCGCCTGAAGGCCTGGGGCGCGAAGTTCAAGGCCGGCCCCGGCTGGACGTTCGTGACGGGCTCGAAGCCGCAGGTGGACGAGTTGCTGCGCGCGCTCGGCGCCGCGAGCGCGCGCCCCGAAGACCACTCGCCCAGCGTCATCGTCGGCAACGACGCGGCGCAGCAGTGGACCCGCGCCTACGGGCTCGCCGCGCCGGCCAGGCTCGTCCAGCTCATCAATCAAGCGGCCGAGGGCCGCCTCGCCGAAAACGTTAAGGAGTCGAAGTGATGACGAAGAGATTTCTGTACGCGGCCGCGCTCTGCCTGTCGCTCGCGGCGGCCGCCGCGGCGCAGCAGCCGCAGCAGTCCCCGAAGGCGCCCGCGCAGCCCGCAGACCTCCACGCCGGCCACGGCGCGCACGCCGACAAGGCGCACACGCCGACCCCCGCCGAGAAGTGGTTCACGGACGTCGAGCTCGTCAACCAGGACGGCGAGAAGGTGCGCTTCTACAGCGACGTGCTCAAGGGGAAGACCATCGTCGTCAACGCCTTCTTCACCACCTGCACCTCCGTCTGCCCGCCGATGAACCGCAGCATGGAGAAGATTCAGGAGGCGTTCGGCGACCGCGTGGGCAAGGACGTGTTCCTCGTCTCGCTCACCGTCGATCCCGCGACCGACACGCCCGCGCGCCTGAAGGAGTACGCCGCCAAGTTCCACGCCGGGAAGGGCTGGACGTTCCTCACGGGCAAGAAGGAGAACCTCGACTGGGCGCTCTACAAACTAGGCCAGTACGTCGAGGACAAGGACAGCCACAAGACCGTCATCATCGTCGGCAACGAGGCGACCGGCCTCTGGAAGAAGGCGCTCGGGATGGCGAAGGTCGAAGAACTGATCCAGATCGTCGAGAGCGTCGCCAACGACAAGGGCGCCGCCGCCGCCAAGTGACAAACGCCTGACGAGAAGAGTTTCACTGACCGCCCCCGCTAATGTTCACCAGTCTCAAATTCGCCGCCTGCACCCTCGCCCTCGCGTGTCTCGCCGCGCTCGGCGTCGGCGCGCAGGGGCCGGCGGCGCAGGACGGGGCCGCGCCGCAACCGCTCACCGCGCAGGAGCGGCGCGGCCGCGCCATCTACCTGCGCGGCGAGAGCCCCGCGGGGCGCGAGATCGCGGCGGCCGTCGGCGAGCTGGACGTGCCCTCGACGACCGTCACCTGCGCCGGCTGTCACGGCGCGCGCGCCGAGGGCAAGACCGAGGGCGGCGTCACGGCCGGGAACCTCGTCTGGTCGCACCTGCTGAAGACTTACGGCCACACGCACCCGACGGGGCGCCAGCACGGGCCTTTCACCGAGTCCTCTTTCATCCGCGCCGTCACTGCCGGCGTTGACCCGGCGGGCAACAAACTTTTGACGGCGATGCCGCTCTACCGCATGTCGGCCGAGGACATGGCCGACCTCATCGCCTACCTCAAGCGGATTGAGACCGACCGCGATCCGGGTGTGAGCGACGCGGGGATTGAGGTCGGCGTCGTCATGCCGGCGAAGGGCGCGCTGGCCGAGACGGGCGAGTCCATGCGCCGCGTGCTCGCCGCGGTCTTTGAAGATTTGAACGCGCGCGGCGGCGTCTACAACCGGAAGGTCAGCCTGCGCGTCTTCGACACGCCCGCGGCCGGCGCGGCGGCGCCGCAGGAGCAGGTCTTCGCCTTCGTCGGCGGCATCAGCGCCGGGGCCGACGCGGAGCTGGCGGCGCTCGCCCGCACGCAGGAAGTCCCCGTCGTCGGCACCTCGACGCTCATGCCCGAGGCGGGGACGCCGCCGAACCGCTACGTCTTCTACCTGCTGGGCGGCGTCGCCGAGCAGGCGCGCGCGCTCGCCAACTTCGCCGCGTCGAAGGCCGAGCTGAAGAAGACGCGCGCGGCCGTCGTCCACGGCGACGGCGCGCTCGCGGGCGCCGCGGCCGCCGCCGCCGTGGAGCAGTTGAAGAAGATGGGTTGGGGCACGGTCACGAGGCAGGCTCTCAAACAACTCGGGGCCGACGGAGCCGAGGCCGCGCGCAGACTCAAACAGGAAGGCTTCGAAGCGGTCTTCGTCTTCGGCGCGGGCGGCGCGGAGGGCGCGCTCGTCAAAGAGGCGACGGCGACGGGCTGGGCGCCGCACCTCTTCTTCCTCGGCGTGATGGACGGCCGCGAACTGCTCACGACGGCGCCGGCCGCGTTCCGTGAGCGAATCTTCCTCGCCTTCCCGACCGTGCCCGCGGACGTGACCCCCGCGGGGTTCGCGGAGTTCCGCGCGCTGCTTGAGAAGCACAAGGTCGAGCCGCGCCACACGGCGGCACAGCTCTCGGCCTTCGCCGCCGCGAAGATTTTCGTCGAGGGTCTCCAGCGCACCGGGCGCGACCTGACGAGAGAGCGCCTTATCACGTCGCTCGAAGGGCTCTACGAGTTCGAGACCGGCGTCACGCCGCGCCTCACCTTCGGGCCGAACCGCCGGGTCGGCGCCGCGGGCGCGTACATCATGACGATTGACCCCGAGAAGAAAGAGTTCGCCCCGGCGAGCGGCTGGGTCAAGGCTTACTGAAACGACCCGCCCCGGCCGACACGCTACGCAACCGACTTCGACTAAAACCGCCCTGAAGATTTCCCAGAGGTGTACGATGAAAAGGTTCTTATATTTAACTCTCCTGCTGGCGGCCGCCGCCACGGGCGCCGCCGCGCAGGCCGGCTCCCCCGCCGCTAACGCGCCCGCGAACGCCGGAGCCCCGGCCGTCGAGGACTGCGGCTGCGAGACCGCGCCGCTGCCCGAAGTGCTCGCCGTCGTCAACGGCGTCAAGCTCACGCCGAAAGACCTCGGCCAGCAGACGCGCGAGCGCGTGTCCGAGCTTCAGCGGCAGGTCATCGACGCGCGCCGCGCAGAGCTCGACCTCCAGATCAACAGCATCCTCCTCGAAGCCGAGGCGAAGAAGCGCGGCGTGACGACCACGAAGGTGCTCGAAGACGAGGTCATCACCAAGGCCGCCGCGCCGACCGACGCCGAGGCGCTGGTCTTCTTCAACCAGAACAAGTCGCGCATCGAGGCGCAGGCCGCCGGCCCCGTCGAGTTCAAACTCGTCAAGGAGAACATCGCCGCCCTCCTGCGCGCCGAGCGCCGCCAGCAGCTCGCCGCGAATCTTTCGGAGCGTCTGCGCGCCGCGGCCGACGTGAAAGTCCTGGTGAAGGAGGCGACGCCGCCCGGGAGCGAGGCCGACCGCGCGCGAGTCTTCGCCACCGTCGGCGGCCGCAGCGTCACCTCGGCCGACATCGAGGACAGCCTCCGCGCGCTCGTCTACGGCGTGCAGGAGGAGGTCTACCGGCTGCGGCAGCGCGAGTTAGACCTCAAGATCAACGACACGCTGCTCACGCACGAGGCGCAGAAGAAGCAGGTCACGACGCGCGCCCTGCTCGAGGCGGAAGTCGAATCGAAGGTGACGGCCGTCACCGAGGCGCAGGCGCAGGAGTTCTACAACCAGAACAAGGATCGCATCGAAGGCGACTTCGCGAAGACGAAGGAGCAGATCGTCCGCTACCTCGCGGAGGCCGAGGGGCGCCGCCTCCTCGTCGCACTGGCCGAGAGGCTGCGCAAGGAGGCGGGCGTGCAGACCTACCTCGCCGCGCCGGTCTCGCCCGTCTTCCACATCGCCACCGACGACCAGCCCGCGAAGGGCGACTTGAAGGCCGCCGTCACCATCGTCGAGTTCACCGACTTCCAGTGCCCGAGCTGCGCGCACGTCCAGCCCGTGCTCGACCGCCTGGTCAGCGAGTACGGCGGCCGCGTCCGCCTCGTCGCGCGCGACTACCCGCTGCCGCAGCACGCCGAGGCTTTCAAGGCCGCCGAGGCCGCCGAGGCCGCGCGCGAGCAGGGCAAGTACTGGGAATATTCGGCGAAGCTCTTCGGCCACCAGTCGGCGCTCGGCGTAGACAATCTGAAGCGATACGCGACCGAGCTGGGGCTCGACCGCGCGAAGTTCGACGCCGCGCTCGACGGCGCCAAGTTCACCGCGCAGGTGCGGCGCGACCTGCTCGACGGGCAGAAGGTCGGGGTCAACGGCACGCCCTCCCTCTTCATCAACGGCCGCCGCGTCAGCGACCGCTCGTACGCGGGGCTGAAGGCCGCCATCGAAGCCGCGCTCAACACCAGCGAAGGGAAGTAACACCCGCACGCACAAAGCCCCCGCCCGCTCGGGCGGGGGCCGAAGCAACGACAGACGACACGCTTCAACGGGGCCGGCCGCAGACGCTCTGCCGGCCCCCGCCTCCCCGTGTGTCCTCACACTTCAAACGAGCGCACGCGGACGCCGGCGGCGGTGTGACACACGGTGAAACACACGGGGCCTCCGTGTGCTGCACGCCGAAACAGGGCCGCGCGGGCGGCCCGACCCAAGTCCTCACATTCATTCTTTAATTCGATTGCAACGGAAATGTCTCGAACGAGGCATGGGGCTTGCTAATCGCAACGCCGCTGCAAGAATTCTGTTGACTACTCAGCCTCATGTAGTCAGTCCGACTCGCACACGAAACAGGGACAGAGGGAGCGACATGACGACCGCAACACACGGACGGATTAGCAGGGGCCGGCTCGCGCGCGCGACGGCACTCGGCCTGCTGACGCTCGCGGCAACGCTGCTGGGGCCTTCAACGGCACGGGCGCAGTGGACGACGCCCAACACGCAGGGGAACATCAACAGCACCAACACCGGCAACGTCGGCATCGGGACGACCACCCCGACTTACCAGCTCGACCTGTTGAGCCCGACCGACAAGCCCTTCCGCGTGCGCGACACCGCCGGCCGCGAATACTTCTCGACCAGCTCGCGCACGGGGGCTTACCCCACCTGGACGACGCCGGTGGTGAGCCTGGCCGGCGGCCGCCTGATTGTGGAGAACAACGGCCCGGAGGGCGACAACAACTCGGTCGTCCGCCGCGTCGTCAACAGCCTCATCTTCAACCCTTCGGATCACCCCGACCTGCCGGGCGGTCTGCTGGTGCGGCGGGTGGGCGGCTCCCCCCTTCTTTTTGTTGACCAGAGCACGAACGGCAACGTCGGCGTCGGCACGACGGCCCCGACGTACCTGCTCGACATCTCCGGCAGCACCGGCACGGCCTTCCGCGTCCGCGACGCCGCCGGCCGCGAGTACTTCTCGACCAGCTCGCGCACCGGCACCTACGGCACGACGCCGGTGGTGAGCCTCGCCGGCGGCCGAATGATTGTCGAGCACAACGGCCCGGACGGCGATAACCAGACCGTCGTCCGCCGCGCCGTCAACGGCCTCATCTTCAACCCCTCCGAGCACCCACAGTTGCCGGGCGCTTTCATGGTGCGGCAGGTCGGCGGCTACTACGGCCTCTTCGTCGATCAGAACACGAACGGCAACGTCGGCATCGGCACGACGGCCCCGGCGGACAAGCTGCACGTCGCAGGGAACATCCGTGTAGACGGCAACATCAACGCGAAGTATCAGGACCTGGCCGAGTGGGTGCCCTCGACGCAGAAGCTCGCCGCCGGCACGGTCGTCGTCCTCGACAAGTCGGCGACGAACCACGTCCACGCCTCGACGCGCGCCTACGACACGAAGGTGGCCGGGGTGATCTCGCTCCAACCCGGCATCTCGCTCGGCGAGGGCGGCGAAGGGAAGGTGCTGGTGGCGACGACGGGTCGCGTCAAGATCAAGGTTGACGCCACGCGCGCGCCCATCGAGGTCGGCGACCTCCTGGTGACGAGCGACGTGTCGGGCGTGGCGATGAAGTCGGTGCCGGTCGAGCTGGGCGGGACGGAGATACACCGGCCGGGCACGATCATCGGCAAGGCTCTGGAGCCCCTTGAGAAGGGCACGGGCCAAATCCTCGTCCTCCTCAGCCTCCAGTAGGGACACAAGATGACGGAAGGAACAAGGGTCAAGATGAAGACTGCAATCAACCAGAGAAGACACGGCCGGACTCGCGCGCGCGGCGCGGCGCTCTGCCTGCTCGCGCTCGCGGCGGCGCTGCTGGGGGCGCGCGAGGCGCGCGCGCAGTGGACGACGAGCGGCACCAACACCACGACGACCAACAACGTCGGCGTCGGCACGACCGCCCCGCAGGCGGGCGTCCACGTCTCGACCGCGTCGGGCGCGACGGGCGCGCGCGGCGTCATGTCCGAGCAGACGAGCAACGACGACGGAGGCGCGCTCTTCGTCGTCCGGAAGCACCGCGGCGGGACGCCCGTGCTGACCGGCGACTTCCTCGGCAACTTCTACGCGCAGGGTTTCGACGGCGCCAACTTCGTCAGCGGCAGCCGCATGCGCTTCGTGGTTGACGGCCCCGTCGCGGCGAACAGCGTCCCGACCGGCATGCAGTTCCTGACCGGCAACAACAACACCGGCGTCGAGCGGCTGCGCATCACCTCGTCGGGCCTCATCGGCATCGGCACGGGCGCGCCGACGCGCGCCCTGAGCGTCGAGGCGACGGTCGCGCCGGCCATCGGCCTCAACTCCGCCGGGGTGGAGCGCGGCACCCTGGGCGTCTCGACCCTCGCGGGCAACTGGTTCGCCGGCACGGCCGTCGGCGACACCTCGCTGCGCGCGCAGGCGAACGACCTCTGGATCGGGACGTACTCGGCCGCGAAGCCCATCCGCTTCGTCACGAACGACACGCAGCGCCTCATCATCGACGGCGCCGGCAACGTCGGCATCAACTCGACGGCCCCGACGGCCAAGTTGCAGATCAAGAGCGGCACCGCCGCCGGCACCAACATGCTGCACCTCGACACGGGCGTCTACGGCGGCACCTTCTTCAGCGTCGGCGGCACCATCAACAACGAGAGCACCTTCAACGTCGCCGTCTACCGCGGCGGCCAGTACTTCAGCCGCATCGGCGTGACCAACTACGGCCACGTCTACCTCGCGCCGGACGCCAACGCCTACGGCAACGTCGGCATCGGGACGACCACCCCGGCCTCGAAGCTCCACGTCGTCGGCGACATCACCGTCACCGGCAACATCAACGCCAAGTATCAGGATTTGGCCGAGTGGGTTCCCTCGGTCGAGAAGCTCGCGGCCGGCACCGTGGTCATCCTCGATGTCGCGCGCGACAACCACGTCGCCTCCTCCTCCACCTCGTACGACACGCGCGTCGCGGGCGTCGTCTCCGCGCAGCCCGGCATCTCGCTCGGCGAGAAGGGCGAGGGCAAGGTGCTGGTGGCGACGACCGGTCGCGTCAAGGTCAGGGTGGACGCGACTCAGGGGCCGATTCACGTCGGCGACCTGCTGGTGACGAGCGACAGGCAGGGCTACGCGATGAAGTCGGAGCCAGTCCTGGTCGGCAAGCGGCAGATGCACGCGCCCGGCACCATCATCGGCAAGGCGCTCGAATCACTCGCGGGCGGCACGGGCGAAATCCTCGTGCTCCTCAGCATGCAATAAGCACGGTCGGGGTAAGAAAGGCTAAGTATCGAGATGACTACATTAATCAAGCATCGCGGGCGGGCCGGGCGCGCGTCCGCCCTCTGCCTGCTGGCGCTCGCGGCGGCGCTGCTGGGGGCGCGCGAGGCGCGCGCGCAGTGGACGACGAGCGGCACCAACACCACGACGACCAACAACGTCGGCGTCGGCACGACCGCCCCGCAGACGAGCCTGCACGTCTCCACCTCCACGACGAGTTTCGTCCGCGGCATGATCAGCGAGCAGGCGAGCGCCGACAGCAACTCCGCGCTGTTCTTCTTCAGGAAGCACCGGGCGGGCGCGGCCGTGCAGAACGGCGACAACCTCGGCAGCATCTTCGCGACGCCGTTCGACGGCACCAACTTCATCAACAGCGCGCGCCTGCGGTTCGCCGTTGACGGGGCGGTGACGGCCGGCAGCGTGCCGACCGCCCTCCAGTTCATGACCGGCAACAACTCCGACGGCGTCGAGCGGATGCGCATCACTTCGGCCGGCAACGTCGGCATCGGCACCGCCGCGCCGGGCATCGTCAACGGCGTCAACTTCGCCCCCTACATCCCCGTGCACGTCCGGGCGGCGGGCGTGGGGGCGGCGGCCAGCATCGCGGTCGATTCGTCCCACCCGTCTTCGGGGTTGGTGATTAACGACAGCTCGCAGCCGCTGGACAACCGCATGTGGTCTATCTCGCAGGGCGCCGGCACCGGCAAGCTGACCTTCGCGACCCACTCTGACGTTGGTAACACGACGAACAGGGTCGTTATCGACAGGGCGGGCAGGGTCGGCATCGGCACGACTGCCCCGGCGACGGCGCTCCACGTCGTCGGCGACATCGTCGTCTCGGGCAACATCAACGCGAAGTACCAGGACGTGGCCGAGTACGTGCCGTCAACCCAGAAGCTCGCCGCCGGCACGGTCGTCGTCCTCGACACGGGGCGCGACAACCACGTGCTCGCGTCGAAGGGCGCGTACGACACGCGCGTCGCCGGGGTCATCTCGGCGCAGCCCGGCCTCTCGCTCGGCGAGAAGGGCGAGGGCAAGGTGCTGGTGGCGACGACGGGTCGCGTCAAGGTCAGGGTGGACGCCACCCGCGCGCCCATCAAAATCGGCGACCTCATCGTGACGAGCGACGTGGAAGGCGTGGCGATGAAGTCGGTGCCGGTCGAGCTGGGAGGCGTCGCCATCCACCGCCCGGGCACGCTGATCGGCAAGGCGCTGGAGTCTCTGGAGAAGGGGGCGGGCGAAATCCTCGTCCTGCTCAGTCTCCAGTGAGGCGCGGCCGCCCTCGCCGCCCGCGCGGCGAAGGCCCAGAGACCTTAGGCCGTCAAAGGTAATAGAGGAGCTACGATGAACAGAGTAGAGCGATTAGGGCGCTGTAGGAGGGCGACGCCGAAGGGCGTGGTCATGCTCCTGTTGACCCTGCTAATCATTGTGTCGCAGGCGGACGAGGCGCGCGCCCAGATTAACGCGCCGACCAACCTCGCCGTCACCGCCGCCGGGAACAACAGCGTCAGCCTCACCTGGGCGGCCTCGACGGGCGCCGCGCGCTATCAGGTGGAGCGAACCGCCTCGGCGAACACGCCCTTTACCGTCATCGCCACCGTGACGACGACGAACTACACCGACGGCAGCGTGACCCCGGGCAGTTCTTACATCTACCGGGTGCGCGCCGTCAGCGCCCAGGGCGCGAAGTCCCACTACACGAAGGGCGCGATCGTCACCGCCATCACCTTCACCGACCCGACGATCGCGGCCGGCACGACGCCCATCAAGGCCGTCCACTTCGCGGAGCTGCGGCTGGCCGTGGACTCCGTCCGCAGCGCGGCCGGGATGAACGGCGCCGCGTGGACGGACGCGAACCTCGTCGGCGCGCCGGTCAAGGCCGTCCACATGACGGAGATGCGCAACTCGCTCAGCCAGGCGCTGACCTCGTTGGGCGCCGCCACGCCCGCCTTCTCCGACTCGCCGGTGACGGCCGGCGTCACCCCCATCAAGAAGGCGCACATCGAGGAGCTGCGGGGCCGCTCGACCGCCTCGTTCACCGCCGAGCCCATCAAAGACATCGACCTGATTCCGCCGGCCGAGTGCCCCGTGGATCAGGCGTGGCCGGCGGCGACCGGCACGGTCGTCGCCAACGTCGTCGCCATCGACCAGGTCTTCTTCTACAACCGGCTCGGCGCGTTCAACCCGGCCGGCATGATCTACGCGCTGGAGCGCGACGTGGTCGCCATCGACAAGTCGAAGCCCGTCGGCGCCGGCAACGCGCAGCTCCGCCCCGACAAGCGCCCGCGCCCGCTGACGCTGCGCGTCAACGCCGGGCAGAAGCTCCAGATCAACTTCAAGAACTGGCTGGCCGACCAGCCCCGCGACGACAACCAGCCGCACACGCGCACGGCCTCCGTCCACGTGATCGGGCTCCAGCTCGTCAACGGCATCTCGGACGACGGCTCCAACGTGGGCCGCAACGCTTCGAGCCTCGTCGCCCCGGGCGGCCAGGCGACCTACACCTTCTACACCGAGCGTGAGGGCAACCACCTCCTGTACTCGACCGCCGCGACCACGGGCGGCGAGGGCAACGGCGGCTCGCTCGCCATGGGCCTCTTCGGCTCGGTCAACGTCGAGCCGAAGGGCGCCGAGTGGTACCGCAGCCAGGTGACGGCCGCCGACCTGCGTTTCGCCACGAAGGGCTTCGCGCCCGCTGTGACGGGCGCGACCGAGGCGCAGCCCATCATCTGCTACGACGCCGTCTACCCGGCGGGCCACCCCCGCGCGGGCCAGCCCGTCCTGAAGATGCTGCACAACGGCGAGATCGTCCACTCGGACCTGAACGCGCTCATCACGGGGCCCGACAAGGGGCGCTTCCCGGCGGGCACGTTCCGCGCGAACCTGACCGAGCCCGACCGCGAGCAGCCCTTCCGCGAGTTCACGGTCGTCTACCACGACGAGATCAAGGCCATCCAGGCGTTCCCCCACTTCGAGGAGGACGACCCGCGCAACCCCAACCCGGCGCTCGCGCACACGCTCCACAGCGTGCGTGACGGCTTCGCCATCAACTACGGGACGGGCGGCATCGGCGCCGAAATCCTCGCCAACCGCCTCGGCGTCGGCCCGATGGGCGACTGCGCCGACTGCCTCTACGAAGAGTTCTTCCTCACGGCGTGGGCCGTGGGCGACCCGGCGATGATCGTTGACATCCCGGCCAACACGCTCGACCCCAACACCAACCAGCTCAAGACGGGCCGGAAGGCGACGAGGGCGCTCTTCCCGGACGACCCGTCGAACGTGCACCACTCGTACCTGAACGACCACGTCAAGATGCGCGTCGTCCACGCCGGGCCGAAGGAGCACCACGTCCACCACCTGCACGCGCACCAGTGGCTGCACACGCCCGACAGCGACAACTCCGCTTACCTCGACAGCCAGGCCATGGGGCCGGGCTACGCTTTCACGACCGAGATCGCGCACGGCGGCTCGGGCAACCGCAACAAGACCCCGGGCGACTCGATCTTCCACTGCCACTTCTACCCGCACTTCGCGCAGGGGATGTGGGAGCTGTGGCGCGTCCACGACGTGTTCGAGTCGGGCACGCCGACGGACGTGGAAGGCCGCCCGACGCCGGGCGCGCGCGCGCTGCCCGACGGCGAGATCGCCGCCGGCACGCCCATCCCCGCGCTCATCCCGCTGCCGACCATCGCGATGGCGCCCACGCCGACCGCGCACGTCTCCATCAACAACGGCCAGCCGCAGGTCCCGACCGTGGGCTTCCCCGGCTTCCCGTTCTACATCCCCGGCATCGCGGGTCACCGCCCGCCGCACCCGCCGCTCGACACCGTGGACGACGGCGGCCTGCCCCGCCACGTCATCCGCGACGGCATCGCCGTGCACCACAAGGAGCACGACCCGCAGTTCAGCGTCATCAAGGCCCGCCTCGACTTCGACAAGGAGCTTGAGAAGGCCAACGCCCTCGAAGTCCCCGAGGCCGGCACCGCCGCCGAGAAGGTCGCGATGACCTTCCACGAGCAGCCGCAGCACTCCAGCTACACGCCCGAGGGCGCCGCGGCCGCCTTCAAGACCAACGGCCTGCCGCGCCAGGCCGGCGCGCCCTACGCCGACCCCTGCCGCAACGACGAGGGCCAGGCCTTCGGCAACCCGCGGCCCTACAAGTCGGCGAACATCCAGCTCGACGTGACCTTCAACAAGGCGGGCTGGCACTTCCCGCAGCAGCGCATCGCCGTGCTGTGGGAGGACTACCCGGCGACCATCGGCGGCCAGCGTCCGCCGGAGCCGCTCTTCTTCCGCGCCAACACCAACGACTGCATCACCTTCTACCACACCAACCTCGTGCCGAAGGTCTACGTGCAGGACGACTTCCAGGTCAGGACGCCGACCGACGTGATGGGTCAGCACATCCACCTCGTCAAGTTCGACGTGAC
>DAIRFV010000370.1:0-5247 GCA_036794905.1 Pyrinomonadaceae bacterium
ACACCCAACACCTTCCCCTTGATGTGATGAGCCGCCGCCAACTCCTCAACGTACTCGTCCACGTCAGCCGCTTCGGCCTCGCGGCGCTCTTCCTCTTCGCCGCGGGCGCGAAGCTCTACACCGTCCGGGACTTCGCCGCCAACCTCTCCAACCTCGTCGAAGCGAGCTGGGTCTGGCCCGCGGCCTTCGCCGTCATCGCCGCGGAACTCGTCGCCGCCGTTCTACTCCTGGCGCCCCGCACCGCGCGCCTCGGCGCGCTCCTCTCCGCGGCGATGCTCCTCGGCTTCGCCGCCTACGCCCTCTACTACGTCTACGTCCTCCACGGCGAGCCCCTCGAATGCGGCTGCTTCGGCCGCCTCATCGCCTCCCAACTCGGCGTCTCGACCGCCCTGCGCAACCTCGCCCTCCTCATCCCCTGCGCCCTCGTCTACTTCCTCCTCCCCCGTCTCCGCCGCCCCGAATAAAACCTTCCCCCCGCGCGCCCTCAATCGGTATAGTCTAGTCCGCAAGTCAGTAACTTAAATCGCCACCCGTTGCGGGCTAAGAGGAACTGCGATGACAGACGAGCTTCCGCTCACAGAAGCGTTGGAACTCTTCTACTCGTACGCTCACGAGGATGAGGAGTTGAGGGACAGGCTGGAAACGCACCTCTCCACGCTCAAGCGGCAGAAGGTCATCAGCGGTTGGCACGACCGCGGCCTCGTCGCGGGCGAGGAGTGGGGAGGGGAGATCAACGAGCACCTCCGGACGGCCGACATCATCCTCCTGCTCGTCAGCGCGGACTTCCTCGCCTCGGATTACTGCTACGACGTTGAATTGAAGCTGGCGATGGAGCGGCACGAAGCCGGCGGGGCGCGCGTCATCCCCGTCATCCTGCGCCCCTGCGACTGGTCGGGCGCCCCCTTCGGCAAGCTCCAGGCACTCCCGAAGAACGCGCGCCCCGCGACGAGTTGGCCGAACCTGGACGAGGCTTTCACGGACGTCGCCAAGGGCATCCGCAAGGCGGCCGAAGCGCTGCACGCGCGCCGCACGCCGGCCGAGCCGCCGGCCGTCGCCGCGGAGGGGGCGTCCACGCCCGGCGCCTCGAAGGCCGTGTCGTCCCAGATACCGCGCCCGCCCGTCGTCGGCTTCGTCGCCCGCCGCGACGACCAGGGGCGCGACATCGTCGGGCGCCTGAAGGAAGAACTGGCGCCCGCGAACAATCGCCTGGTGGCGCTCTGGGGGCCGGGCGGCGTGGGCAAGTCCACGCTCGCCGCCGAGTTCGTGCGCGCGGCACAGGATGCCTTCCGCGGGCGCGTCGCCTGGGTCGGCGCCCTGGGGCGCGCCGAATTCAACCTCGCGACGCTGCTCGACGAGATCGCCACGCAGCTCGGCCGCGAAGAACTCCGCAAGCTCGCGCCCGAACCGAAGGCGGCGCAGGTGGGCGCGCTCGTCTCGGAGGCCGCGACGCTCGTCGTCCTCGATAACTTCGAGACGGTCTCCGAGGAGGAGCGGGCGCGCTGCCTCGACTTCCTCGCGCAGGCCGCCGCCTGCCCGGCGCTCATCACCACGCGCGCCTTCGTCAACCGCGACGACGTGTTCAACATCGCGCTGGCCGCGATGTCTTTGGGGGAGGCGCGCGACTTCCTCCGGCGCCTCGTCGAACGCACGCGCACGCCTTCGAACTTCGACCGGCTCGACCGCGACGACCTGATCCGCCGCTGCGAGGCCAACCCGCTCGTCCTCCAGTGGGTCGTCCGCCAGGTTGACCTCGCGAAGCGCCCGCAGGACGTGCTCGACGACCTCGCGCGCGGCGAAGGCGACGCCGCCGCGCGCGTCTTCACGCGCTCCTTCAACCTCCCGCAGCTCGGCGAAGACGGCCGCGCCGCCCTCCTCGCCCTCTCCCTCTTCACGCCCGACGCCTCGCGCGAGGCGCTCGCCGAGGTGGCCGGCTTCGGCGACGACCTGCGCCGCCTCGGCAAGGCCGTCGGGAACCTTTCGGCGTTGTGGCTGGTCGAGACGACCGAGGGGAATGAGCGCGTGCTCCTGCGCGGCCTGACGCGCGAGCTGGCGAAGGCGCGGCTGTCACAGTACGCCGGCGCCGGCGAGGTTCGCGGCCGGTACGTGCGTCACTTCCTGCGCCGCGCGGAGCTTCACGACCAGCCGACCCCGGAAGACCTCGACGCGCTGGCCCCCGACCGGGACAACCTGCTCCACGTCATCGACACGGCGGCGAAAATGCGCGACTGGGAGAGCGCGGTGCGGGTGCGTTGCGCGGTGGACGAGCTGCTGTATCTACACGGCTACTGGGACGAGGCCATCAGGAGCGGCGAGCAGGCGGCGGCGGCGGCGCGCGAAGATAATAACGCGTGGGATGTCGCGATATTCACCATCAGTGTGGCGAGGATTCGCAGGAACCGCGGCGAGCACGAGGAGGCGCGCAGGGTGTACCGGGAGACGCTGCAACTGTCGAGGGACACGGGCGCGGAGCATTACGTCGCCATGTGCCTGCATGAGCTGGGAGTGCTGGCGCAGGAGCAGGGGGAGTTCGAGGAGGCGCGGAGGTTCTACGAGGAGAGCCTGAAGATCAGCACCGGCCTGGGCCGCCAGGGCGCGATGGCTAGTACGATGAGTCAGATCGGCATCATGCTTTTCATTCAGGGGAAGCTCGAAGAGGCGGAGGCGAATCATAAGGCGAGCCTCGCGATCCGGCGCGGCATCGGCGAACAGCGGGGCGTCGCCATCGACCTGCATCAACTGGGCAACATCGCCTACAAGCGGGACAGCATGAAAGAGGCGGAGCGGCTCTACACCGAAAGCCTTGAAATAAACCGCAGGCTCGGCAACTTGAGCAGCATCGCCTCGACCCTGAATAACCTGGGGGCGATTGCCAACGACCAGGGCGACAGCAAGGGGGCGCGGCGGCTCTGCGCCGAGAGTCTCGAAATCAAGAGAAAGCTCGGGCATCTGGACGGCATCGCGCTGGCGACGCTCAACCTGGCGCTGCTCGCGGAAGAGGAGGGCGACCGGGTTGAAGCGGCGCGGCTGCTGCGCGAGGCGCTCGTTATTTATGAGAGAATCCGCTCGCCGGTGACCGAGGAGGTGCGGACGGCACTGGCGCGGGTGGAAAGTCAATAAGCTCGACGACGCCGGAGACACGAACGAGGACACGGGCGCCCTTCAGTGCCCGGTTGGGCCGCAGGGAGGAACGAATGGCGACACTAAGTTTTTGGGGCGGGGTGGGGACGGTGACGGGGTCGAAGTACCTGGTGGAAAGTGGTGGGGGCCGGGTGCTGGTGGACTGCGGGTTGTTTCAGGGGTTGCGGGAGTTGCGGGAGCGGAATTGGGAAGACCCGCCGTTCGACCCGCAGAGTCTCGACGCGGTCGTCATCACGCACGCGCATGTGGATCACACGGCGTACCTGCCGCGGCTGGTGAGGCTCGGGTTTGGCGGGCCGGTCTTCTGTTCGAAGGGGACGGCGGACCTGTTGAAGTTGCTGCTGCCGGACTCTGCGCGTTTGCAGGAGGAGGAGGCGGAGTACAGGAACCGGAAGGGTCTGACGCGGCACCAGCCGGCGCTGCCGCTCTACACCGAGCAGGACGCACGGGCGGCCCTCAAGTTGATTCGGACGTGCCCGAACACGGGCGAGACGACCGAGGTCGCCGAAGGGATGCGGGCGGGGTTCCACATCGCGGGGCACATCCTCGGGTCGAGCCTCGTGCTGTTGGAACTCGACGGCGCGGGCGCGGACGGCGCGGGGAGACGCATCCTCTTCTCGGGCGACCTCGGGCATTACGACCAGCCGATCATACGCGACCCGGTGGCGCCGCCCCGGTGCGACTACATGCTCGTCGAGTCAACTTACGGCGACCGCCTGCACGACCCCGAAGACCCGAAGGTCGCGCTCGCGCGCGTCGTCCACGAGGCGGTGGGGCGCGGCGGGCCGCTGCTCATCCCGGCCTTCGCCGTCGGGCGGACGCAGGAGCTGATCTACCACCTGCGCGAGCTGGAGGACGAGGGGCGCATCCCCGTCCTGCCCGTGCGCGTGGACTCGCCGATGGCCGCGGCCGCGACGCAGATTTACTCGCGCAACCGCGACGAGCACGACGAGGAGTACGTGAGCGTGCTCGAAGAGAACCGCCACCCGCTGCGCACGCGCTCGATGTTGACGGCCTCGTCGCGCGAGGAGTCGAAGCGCCTGAACGAGGAGAAGGGGACGCGCGTCATCATCTCGGCGTCGGGGATGATGACCGGCGGGCGCGTGCTCCACCACGCGCGGCGCGTGCTGCCCGACGAGCGCGCCACCGTCCTCTTCGTCGGCTACCAGGCCGCGGGCACGACCGGCAGAAAGATTCTCGACGGCTCTCGTTTCGTCCGCGTCATGAAGGAGGACGTGGCAGTCCGCTGCCACGTCGAGCGCATCGGCGGGCTCTCCGCCCACGCCGACTGGGCGGAGGTCTTGCGCTGGCTCGGGCCGCTTGAGCAGACGCCGCCGCGCCGCGTCTTCACCACCCACGGCGAGCCCGAGGCCGCCGCCGCCATGGCCGCACACATCCGCGAACGCTTCGGCTGGCGCGTCGATCCGCCGCAGTACGGCGACCGCGTCGAGCTTGAGTAGGGACGACAAAGAGTTGGGCGGCTTTTTCCAAGTGCGCGCGGGCGTGCTATACTCCGCCCTTAAACAAAGCAATACAAATCGGGCTTGAGGAGCGAGAACGTTGAGCGTACTTGTCGACAAGAACACGCGGCTCGTCGTGCAGGGCATCACGGGCAAAGAGGGCACGTTCCACACGAAGCAGATGGTGGAATACGGGACGCAGGTCGTCGGCGGGGTCACGCCCGGCAAGGGCGGCACCACGCACGAGGGCATCCCCGTCTTCAACACCGTCGCCGACGCCGTACGCGAGGCCGGGGCCAACGCCTCGGTCATCTACGTGCCGCCACCCTTCGCCGCCGACGCCATCATGGAGGCGGCCGACGCGGGGCTCCCGCTGGTCGTCTGCATCACCGAGGGCATCCCGGCGCTCGACATGGTGAAGGTCAAGGAGTACCTCGCCGACAAGCAGACGCGGCTCGTCGGGCCGAACTGCCCCGGCGTCATCTCGCCCGGCAAGTGCAAGATCGGCATCATGCCCGGCCACATCCACAAGGAGGGGCGCGTCGGCGTCGTCTCGCGCTCGGGGACGCTGACGTACGAGGCGGTCGGGCAGTTGACGGCCCTCGGCCTGGGTCAGTCGACGGCCATCGGCATCGGCGGCGACCCCATC
>DAIRFV010000099.1:0-18945 GCA_036794905.1 Pyrinomonadaceae bacterium
GACAATCAGGTGAAGGTCAGGGGTTTCCGCGTCGAGCTGGGCGAGGTCGAGGCCGCGCTCCGCCGCCACGAGGCGGTCGGCGAGGCCGTGGCCGCCGTCGCGCGCGCGGAGGCGTCGGAGGATAAGCGGATCGTGGCCTACGTGGTCGCGCGTCCTGAGGCGAGGCCGCGCGCGGACGAGTTGCTGAGCTTCCTGAGGGGGCAGCTTCCCGAATACATGCTGCCGTCGGCCATCGCCTTGATAGACGCGCTGCCGCTCCAACCTAACGGGAAGATAAACCGCCGGGCCTTGCCGCCGGTCGGAGGACTGCCCGGGGCGTCGGCGGGCGAGGCGGACGCCGCGCCGCGCGACGAGTTGGAGCTGACGATTGCCGACGTGTGGCGCGAGGTGCTCGGCGTGGCGGAGGTCGGCGTCCGCGACAACTTCTTCTCCGACCTCGGCGGCCACTCGCTGCTCGCGGTGCAGGCCGTGCTCAAGCTGCGCGAGCGTCTCGGCACTCACGTCTCCTTCGTGGACATGTTCCAGTTCCCGACCGTCTCCTCGCTGGCCGGGCACTGGCGCGGCGGAGACGACGGGCTGCCGTCGCGCGCGGAGGTTGACGAGCAGGCGCGCGCGCGTCAGGAGTCGGCGCGGCGGCGCAGGCGCTTCAAGCAGTCGCGGCTACAGTTGAGCGCGGAGTGAGCGGATGCAGAGGGACGACTCAAGTTCGACTTCAAACGAGGGCTTAGAGGCGGTCGCCGTCGTCGGCATGGCCTGCCGCTTCCCCGGCGCGTCGGGCGTCGCGGAATTCTGGCACAACCTCCGCGCAGGCGTCGAATCAATATCCTTCTTCACCGACGAGGAGTTGGAGCGCGCAGGCGTCAGGCCGGAGGTCTACAGAGACCCGGCCTACATCAGGGCGAAGGGCGTGCTCGACGGGATAGAGTTCTTCGACGCCGCGTTCTTCGGCTTCACGCCGCGCGAGGCCGAGGTGATGGATCCGCAGCACCGCCTCTTCCTCGAATGCGCGTGGGAGGCGTTGGAGAACGCGGGCTACGACTTCGGCGGGCGGAGCGGGCGCATCGGCGTCTACGGCGGTTCGGCGATGAGCACCTACCTGCTCTTTAACCTCCTGTCGAACCCGGCCGTCTACGAGGCGGCGGGCGGCCTTCAACTGCGGATGCTCAACGACAAGGACTTCCTCACCACGCTCGTCTCCTACAAGCTCAACCTGCGCGGGCCGAGCATCGCCGTGCAGACCGCGTGCTCGACCTCGCTCGTCGCCGCGCACATGTCCTGCCAGGCGCTGCTCGACGGCGAGTGCGACATGGCGTTGGCGGGCGGCGTCGCCGTGAGCTTCCCGCACCGGAGCGGATATTTTTATGAGGCGGGCGGCATCTGGTCGCCCGACGGCCACTGCCGCTCGTTCGACGCTGCGGCCGCCGGGACGGTCGAAGGCAACGGCGCCGGCGTGGTCGTCCTCAAGCGGCTCGAAGACGCTCTGCGCGACGGCGACTTCGTCCACGCCTTGATCCGCGGCTCGGCCGTCAACAACGACGGCTCGCTCAAGGCGGGTTTCACCGCGCCGAGCGTCGAGAGTCAGGCGCAGGTGGTGCTCGAAGCGCTCTCGCTGGCCGGCGTCTCGCCCGAGACCGTCACCTACGTCGAGGCGCACGGCAGCGCGACCCCGCTGGGCGACCCCATCGAAGTCCGCGCGCTGACGAAGGCGTTCCGCGCCTCGACCCCCGCGAAAAACTTCTGCGCCCTCGGCTCCGTCAAATCGAACCTCGGCCACCTCGACAACGCCGCGGGCGTGGCGAGCCTCATCAAAACAGTCTCGGCGCTCAAGGAGCGCATCATCCCGCCGACGCTTCACTTCCGCGAGGCGAACCCGCAGCTCGAACTCGCCGACAGCCCCTTCTACGTCAACCCGTCCGCGGTCGAGTGGGAGGCGCGCGGCGGCCACCCGCGCCGCGCCGGGGTCAGCTCGCTCGGCATCGGCGGCACGAACGTGCACCTCGTGCTGGAAGAAGCGCCCGCCGCGCCGCCCGCTGCGGACGACGGCGCCGCCCGCCCTTATCAACTGCTGCTGCTCTCCGCCAGGACTGAGTCGGCGCTCGACGCGGCGACGGCGAACCTCGCCGCGCACCTCCGCCGCCAGCCCGAGCTTAACCTCGCCGACGCGGCGCACACGCTGCACGTCGGGCGCAGGGAGTTCGAGGAGCGGCGCGCGCTCGTCTGCCGCGACGCGCGCGAGGCGGCGGACGCGCTCGAAAGCCTCGACCCGGCACGCGTCATGACGGGCGCGTGCGAGGCGTCTCCGCCGGAGGTTGCCTTCATGTTCCCCGGCCTCGGCGACCAACACGCCCGCATGGCCGCCGACCTCTACCGCGCCGAGCCGACCTTCCGCAAGCACTTCGACATCTGCGCCGAACTGCTCAAGCCGGGGCTCGGACGAGACCTGCGCGAAGTCCTGTACCCGGCGGGCGCCGAGGGCGCGCACCCCGCCGCGCCGCCGCCATCTCTGCGCCGAAGTCAGGACTTGCGCAAGCTGCTCGCGCGCGAAGAGGGCGCGCCGGAAGACGAGGGCGCGCGGTTGCTGAATCAGACCTCCGTCGCGCAGCCCGCCGTCTTCGCCGTCGAGTACGCGCTGGCGCAACTCTGGATGTCCTGGGGCGTGCGCCCCGCGGCGTTGATCGGCTACAGCATCGGCGAGTACGTCGCGGCGTGTCTGGCCGGCGTCTTCACGCTCGAAGACGCGCTGCTCCTGGTCGCGGGGCGCGCGCGGATAATTCAGGAATTGCCCGGCGGCTCGATGCTCGCCGTCCCGCTGGCCGCGGAAGAGGTCGGCCCGCTGCTCGCGGACGCGCGGCTCTCGCTCTGCGCCTCGAACGGCCCCGCGCTGTCCGTGGTCGGCGGCCCGCGCGAGAGCGTGGAGACGTTCGAGCGGCTGATCGACGAACGCGGCGTCGCGTTCCGCCGTCTGCAAACCTCGCACGCTTTTCACTCGTCGATGATGGAGCCGGCCGTCGAACCGTTCGAGAGGCTGGCGCGCACGGTTCGCTACAACGCCCCGCGGACGCCCGTGCTCTCCAACGTGACGGGGACGTGGCTGACCGCGGGGGAGGCCGCCGACCCCGCCTACTGGGCGCGACACATGCGGCGGACGGTGCGCTTCGCCGAAGGGTTGCAGGAGCTTTTGAACTCGCCGGCGCGCGTGCTGCTCGAGGTCGGGCCGGGGCAGTCGCTCGGCACGCTGGCGAGGCAGCAGGCCGCGTCCGTGTCGGCGCGGCGCCACGTGTTCTCGTCCATGCGCGACCGCCGCGAGGAGGCTTCCGACGTGGCGTTCCTGCTGACGACGCTCGGGCGGCTCTGGCTCGCGGGCGTGGGGGTGGACTGGCGCGGCTTTCACGCGCACGAGCGGCGGCGGCGCGTGCCGCTGCCGACCTACCCGTTCGAGCGCCGCCGCTACTGGGTCGAGCCGGGAGCACTCGGCCCGGCCGCCGCGACGCGACGCGGCGACGAGGCGGAGAGGAGGCAAGACCTCGCCGACTGGTTCTACGTCCCCGTCTGGAAACGTTCCCGCCCGCGCCCCGCGCCCCGCGAAGCGGGGCAGCGCGCCGCCGCCACGCGCTGGCTCGTCTTCCTCGACGACACGGGGTTAGGCCGGCGCGTGGCGCGCGGGCTTGAGGGAGAGCGCGGCTGTGAGGTCACGCGCGTGAAGGCCGGCGAACAGTTCGACGTTGACGAAGACGGAGGCGCATACACGATCAACCCCGGCCGGCGTGAAGACTACGACGCGCTGATTAAAGAGGTGCGCGAGTGGGCGGGACTGCCGACGCACGTCGCACACCTTTGGAGCGTGGGCGGTGACTGCGGCGCGCCCCCCGGCCTCAAGTCGTTCGACCCCGCGCAGGAGCGCGGCTTCTACAGTCTGCTCTTTCTCGCGCAGGCGCTCGGCGAGCACGGCGCGGGCGCGCCGCTGCGCATCAACGTCGTCTCCGATAACCTGCACGACGTGACGGGCGAAGAGTCCTGCTGCCCGCACAAGGCCACGCTCTGGGGGCCGTGCAAGGTCATCCCGCAGGAGTACCCCGGCGTCACCTGCCGCAGCATCGACCTCGAATCCGCGGGAACCGAAACCCCACGCGACGACGAAGGCGAAGACGCGCGCGGCGACTGCACCGCGTCGAGACGGGCCGCGCAACTCGTCGCGGAACTCGTCTCCGACGCGACCGAACAGGCGGTCGCCTACCGCGGCCGTCACCGCTGGGTGAGGGACTTCGAGCCGGCGCGCATCGAGCGGCCGGCGACGGGCGCGCTGAGGGCGGGCGGGCATTACTTCATCACGGGCGCGGAGGCCGAGATCGGCCTCGTGCTCGCCGAACACCTCGTGCGCACGGCAGGCGCGAAGGCGGCGCTGGTCGCCGCGCCGGACTTTCCGGCGCAGGAGAGGTGGGAGCGTTGGCTCGGCGCGCACGACGACGAGGACGAGGTGAGCCGGAAGGTTCGACGCCTGCGTGCGCTCGAAGCCGAGGCGCCGGGGCGCGTGCTGCTGATAACGGCGGACGTGACCAGCGCGGCGCAGATGGAGTCGGCGCTCGCGCGCGCGCGCGCAGGGTTCGGCGCGCTCGACGGCGTGATTCACGCGGCGGGCGCGCCCGGCGCCGGCATCATTCAGTTGAAGACGGCGGAAGCTGCCTCCGCCGTGCTCGCGCCGAAGGCGAAGGGCGCGCTCGTGTTGGCGTCGCTGTTGGAAGGGACGCCGCTCGACTTCTTCGCGCTCTTCTCTTCGACCGCCTCCGTCGCGGGCGGCTTCGGGCAGTCGGACACCTGCGCGGCCAACGCCTTCCTCGACGCCTTCGCGCAGCAGCGCTCCGCGGCGCGCGCGGGCGGCCGCACCGTCGCCGTCAACTGGAGCGCGTTCCAGTGGGACGAGTGGCAATCGCCCGCGCCCGCCACGCTGCCCGGCCTGCAAGAGCAGCTTCAGGAGAACCTGCGCCGGAACGGCATCTCGGCCCGCGAGAGTGTGGAGTGCTTCGAGCGCGCTCTGGACGGCGGGTCGCCGCAGGTCGTCGTCTGCCCGCAAGACCTCGGCGCGACCATCGCGCAGACCGACGCCTTCACGGTCACGAGCTTCCTCGAAGAGGCGCGGCGCGCGCGCCCGGCCGAGGCGCACCCGCGCCCCGCGCTCGGCGTCGCCTACGTCGAGCCGCGCGACGAGACCGAGCGCACCATCGCCGCGCTCTGGCAGGAGGCGTTCGGCATCGAGCGCATCGGGGTCGAAGACAACTTCTTCGACCTCGCCGGCAACTCGCTGCTCGCCATCCAGCTCGTCACGCGGCTGCGCCGGGCGTTCGGCATCGAGCTGCCGATGACGAGCCTCTTCGACGCGCCGACCGTCGCCGCACTCGCGCAGAAGATCCGCGAGTCGCACGCCGCGCCGACCGGGCAGGAGGAGATGGAACGACTGCTCGCCGAGATCGAAGGTCTCTCGCTCGACGAGGCCGAGCGGAACCTCGCCGAGGAACTCGGCGCGGGCGAATAGAACAAGCGGGTGGCGGGCGGGCCGGGCCTCCGCCTCCCGGCGAGGCGCCCGCGCCCGTACCCCATCACGAAGGGTCATGACCGGATGAAGGAGTTGAACGAACGGCTCTCGGCGCTCTCCCCGGCCCAGCGCGCGCTGCTGGAGCTGAGGCTCAGGAAGAAGCAGCCTGCCCCGGCCGCCGCGCCGCCGGGCATCCCGAAGAGGCAGGAGGAGAACTACTGCCCGCTCTCGCTCGACCAGGAGCGCATCTGGTTCATTCAGCAACTCGACCTCGACAGCCCCGCTTACAACATCTACACGGCCAACCGCTTCACGGGCCGGCTCGACGTGCGCGCGCTCACCGCGAGCCTCAACGAGATCGCGCGCCGGCACGAGATCATGCGGACGACCTTCGAGGCCGTGGACGGCCGGCCCGCGCAGGTCATCGCGCCCGAGCTGCGCGTGAGCATCCCCGTCGTTGACCTGCGCGCGCTCCCCGCGCCCGCGCGCGAGCCGGAGGCCGAACGCATCACCACCGCGCTCGTCAGCCGCCCGTTCGATTTGACGCGGCTGCCGCTCTTCCGCTCCGTCCTCGTGCGCGTGGACGAAGAGTCGCACGTCTGCGCCACGGTCTTTCATCACATCATCACCGACTGGGTCTCGTTCCACATCTTCGAGCGCGAGCTGGCGCTGCTCTACGAAGCGGCTCTCACCGGCCGGCCGTCGCCGCTCGCGCCGCTCCCACTCCAGTACGCGGACTTCGCCGCGTGGCAACGCGGCTGGCTCGAAGGCGAAGCCGTCTCGGCGCACGCCGAGTTCTGGCGGCGACAACTCGAAGGCGCGCCGCTCGTCCTCGACCTCCCGCGCGACCACCCGCGTCCCGCCGCGCAGACGCCGTGGGGTTACCGCCAGCCCGTCACGCTCTCGAAGGCACACTCTGACGCCGTCCGCCGCCTCGCGCAGCAGGAAGAGGTGACGCTCTTCATCGCGCTCCTCGCCGTCTTCAAGGCGCTGCTCTTCCGCCTGACGGGGCAGGAGCGGCTCATCGTCGGGTCGCCCATCGCGAACCGCAACCGCGCCGAGACGGAAGAGCTGCTCGGCTTCTTCATCAATCAGCTCGTGCTCTGCACGGACTTCTCCGGCGACCCGACGTTCCGCGAGTTGCTGCGCCGCGTGCGCGAGGTGGCGCTCGCCGCCTACGCGCACCAGGAGATGCCGTTCGGCAAACTGGTCGAGGAGTTGCAGCCGGAACGCGACCTCAGCCACACGCCCCTGACGCAGGTCGTCTTCCTCTTCCTCAACCCGCAGCAGCAGGGAATTCTCAAGGTCGCCGGCCTCGACATCTCGCCCTACATGATCGACGGCAAGTCCTCGAAGTTCGACATGACCTTCGCGCTCTGGGACAACGACGCGGGGTTCGAGGGCTGGATCGAATACAACACCGACCTCTTCGACAAGTCCACCGTCATCCGGATGGCCGAACAGTTCCGCACGCTGCTCGCGGCCATCGTCGCCGACCCCGACCGCCGGCTCTCCGAACTCCCCGTCCTCAGCGAGTACGCGCGCCACCAGCTGCTCGTCGAGTGGAACGACACGGCGGACGCCGCCGCGACGGATGACGGCGGCCCCTGCGTCCATCAACTGTTCGAGACCTGGGCCGCGCTCGCGCCCGACGCGACGGCCGTCGCTTCCGCCGAAGAGCGGCTGAGTTACGGCGAGTTGAACCGGCGCGCCAACCGCCTGGCACACCGGCTGCGGGGTCTGAACGTCCGCGCGGAGACGAGGGTTGGCGTGCTGCTGGAACGTTCGCCGCGCGCGGTCGTGGCGCTGCTGGCCGTGCTCAAGGCCGGCGGCGCTTACGTCCCGCTCGACCCCGAAGAGCCGCCGGAGCGCGTCGCCTTCATGCTCGAAGACGCGCGCGCCGCCGCGCTTCTGACTGAGGGCCGTCTCGTCGAACGGCTGCCCGCGACGAGCGCGCGCGTCGTCCTTCTCGACCGGGAGGGTGCACAACCCGAAGAACCCGGAGGCGAGGGCGACGAGAATCCCGCGCCGCCGGCCGCGCCGGAGAATCTCGCCTACGTCATCTACACGTCGGGCTCGACCGGCAAGCCGAAGGGCGTCGCGGTGGAGCACCGCGGCCTCCGCAATCTCGTCGCGTGGCACCGCCGCGCCTACGACGTGCGGCCCGGCGACCGCGCGACGCTCGTCGCCGGGCAAGCCTTCGACGCCTCGGTCTGGGAGTTGTGGCCCTACCTCGCCGCGGGCGCGAGCGTCCACATCCCCGACGAAGAAACGCGCACGTCGCCCGCCGCGCTCGTCGGCTGGCTCGCGTCCGAGGGCATCACGCTCTCGTTTCTGCCGACGCCGCTGGCCGAGGTCGCGCTCGAAGAGCGTTGGCCCGCGGCCCCGGCGCTGAGATGCCTGCTGACGGGCGGCGACCGGCTGCGCCGCGGCCCCGACGCGGACGCCCCCTTCCTGCTGTTCAATCATTACGGGCCGACCGAGAACACGGTCGTCACCACCGCCGCGCGCGTCGGCGCCGCCGCCGCCAGGCGTGACGCGCCCCCGCCCATCGGACGCCCGATCTCCAACACGCAAGTCTACCTGCTCGACGCGCACATGTGGCCGGTACCCGTGGGCGCGGCGGGCGAACTGTGCGTCGGCGGTGACGGCCTCGCCCGCGGCTACCTCGGCCGCGCGGGCTTAACGGCCGAGGCGTTCGTGCCGAACCCGTTCAGCGCGGAGCCGGGCGCGCGCCTGTATAAGACGGGTGACCTCGCGCGTTACTTGCCCGACGGTCAGATAGAGTTTCTGGGTCGCGCCGACCACCAGGTGAAGCTGCGCGGCTTTCGCGTCGAGGTCGGCGAGGTCGAGGCGGTGCTCGCGCAGCACGAGGCGGTCGGCGAGGCGGTCGTCCTCGCACGCGAGGACGTGCCGGGGCAGAGGCGTCTGGTCGCCTACGTCGTGCCCGCGCGCGAGAGCGTCGCGGTCGCCGAGCTGCGCGAGCACTTGAAAGAGAAGCTGCCCGAATACATGGTGCCTTCGGCCTTCGTCATGCTCGACGTGTTACCGCTGACGCGCAACGGGAAGATCGACCGCAGGGGCCTGCCGCCTCCCGACCCCGACGAGCGCGCGGCGCGGCGGGCCTACGTCGCCCCGCGCAACGCCGCCGAGCGGCAACTGGCGGAGATTTGGCAGCAGTCGCTCGGCGTCCCGCGCGTCGGCGTGCACGACAACTTCTTCGACCTCGGCGGCGACTCGATCCTCTCCATCCAGATCATCGCCCGCGCCAACCGCGCGGGACTTCGCCTCGCGCCCAAACAACTCTTCCAGCACCAGACAATCGCAGAGTTGGCCGCGGCCTCCGGCGCAGTCGCCGTGGCTCACGCCGAGCAGGGCGCGGTCGAGGGGCGCGCCCCGCTCACGCCCATCCAGCACTGGTTCTTCGAACAGGGGCTTCCGGACGCGCATTACTTCAACCAGTCCCTGCTCTTCGAGCTGCGCGAGGGCACCGAGCCGCAGACGCTGGCGGAAGCGTTCGCGCGCGTGTGCGCGCACCACGACGCCCTGCGCCTGCGCTTCACGCGCGAAGGCGAGACGTGGCGTCAGGCGCACGCCGACGAAGGCGCGGTAATCCGCTTCACGCGGTTCGACCTCTCCGAGTTGACGGGCGAAAGGCGGCGGGCCGTCGCGGACATCTCGGCGGCGGTGCAGTCGAGCCTCGACCTCGCCGCCGGGCCGCTCGCGCGCGCGGCGCTCTTCGAGCCGGGCGCGGGACGTTCCGGCAGCCTGCTCGTCGTCATCCATCACCTCGTCGTGGACGGCGTGTCGTGGCGCATCCTGCTGGAAGACTTGCACGCGGCGTACGAGCAGCTCCGCCTCGGCGAGCGGGTCGAACTGCCGCCGAAGACGACCTCGTTCAAGCGTTGGGCCGAGCGGCTGACGGAGTACGCCCGCGCCGCGCAGGTGGACGACGAGGCCGCCTACTGGACTGCGGACGAGCGCGCGGGAGTTAAAGGTCTGCCCGTAGACCGCGCGCGCGGCGACAACACGGTCGCGTCGGCGCGCGCCGTCGAGGTGTCGCTCGACGAGGAAGAGACGCGTGCGCTGCTGCACGAGGTCCCGGCCTGCTACCGCGCGCAGATCAACGACGTGTTGCTGACCGCACTCGCCTACGCGTTCGCCGCATGGACGGGCGAGCGGCGACTGCTCGTCGATCTCGAAGGGCACGGGCGCGAAGAGTTGTTCGACGACGTTGACCTGTCGCGGACAGTCGGCTGGTTCACGACCATCAGCCCCGTCCTGATCGACCTCGGCGGCGCGGCCGGGCCCGCCGACGCCGTGAGCGGAGTGAAGGAACAACTCCGACAACTCCCGCGGCGGGGACTCGGCTACGGACTGCTGCGGTATCTGCGGCGGGACGCCACGGCGGAGCGCCTGCGCGCGCTGCCGCCGCCGGAGGTCAGTTTCAACTACCTCGGGCAGCTCGACCTGGCCGCGCCCGGCGCCGCGCTCTTCGTGTCGGCGCGCGACGCTGACGGGCCGGCGCGGAGCCCGCGCGCGCCGCGCCGGTACCTCTTCGAGATCAACGGCGGCGTCGCCGGCGGACGGCTCTCGCTCGCGTGGACATACAGCGAGAATCTGCACGAGCGCGCGACTGTCGAGTGGCTGGCGCGGGCGTACGCGGACGCGCTGCGGGCCGTCATCGCGCACCGCGCATCCGCCGGGGCGTCGCGTTACGCGCCATCCGATTTCCCGCTCGCGCGGCTCGGCCGGGGGGAACTGGAACGTCTCGGCGCTAATTACCGCGAAGTCGAAGACATCTACCCGCTCTCGCCCATACAGCAGGGCATGCTCTTCCACACGCTCGCCGCTCCCGGGGCCGGCGCTTACGTCGAGCAGTTGAGCTGCGAGTTGGGCGGCGAGTTGGATGCGCACGCCTTCGGCCGGGCGTGGCAGCGCGTCATCGAGCATCACCCGATCCTGCGCACCTCCTTCCCGTGGGGTGAGTTCGAACAGCCCGTACAGGTAGTGCACCGCCGGGCCGCCGCCGGCCTGAACGCGCAGGACTGGCGCGGCCTGACGGAAGACGAGCAGCGCGAGCGGCTGGAGGCGTTCCTCGTCGCGGATCGCGCGCGCGGGTTCGACCCCGCGTCGGCGCCGCTGATGCGCCTCGCGCTTTTCCGCACCGGCGAGCGCGCGCACCGATTCGTGTGGAGCCACCACCACCTGCTGCTCGACGGGTGGTCTGTGCCGCTCGTGTTGAGGGAGGTGCTTGAGCACTATCGGGCGCTGTGCGGCGGCGGCGAGCCGCACGTCGAGCCCGCGCGGCCTTACCGCGATTACATCGCGTGGCTCCTGCGGCAGGATCAGGCGAAGGCCGAGGCGTACTGGCGGCGCGTGCTGAAGGGCTTCGCGGCGCCGACGCCGCTCGGGGCCGACCACGAGCCGTACGACGCCGCGGCCGCCGAGTCGTGGGGCGACGAGGTGATTCGACTCTCGCGCGCGGCGACGGGAAAACTTCAGTCGCTCGCACGCCGTCACCGCCTGACCTTGAACACGCTCGTCCAGGGCGCGTGGGCTTTGTTCCTCAGTCAACACAGCGGCGCGGACGACGTGCTCTTCGGCGTCACGGCTTCGGGCCGGCCGGCGGAGGTCGAAGGCGTCGAAACGATGGTCGGCCTCTTCATCAACACGCTGCCGGTGCGCGTCCTCGTCCCGCGCGGGGCGGCGGTCGTCGAGTGGCTCGAGCGACTCCAGGGCGAGCAGGTCGAGATGCGCGACTCCGAGTATAGCCCGCTCGTGCAAGAGTGGAGCGAAGTGCCGCTCGGCCGCCCGCTCTTCGAAAGCCTGCTCGTGTTCGAGAACTATCCGGCGGAAGAGTTCCTGAACGACGGCGGCGCGGCTCTCGAAGTCGGCGGCCTGCGGGTCGCGGTGCGGACGAAATACCCGATCACACTCGTCGCCATGCCCGGCCCCGAGTTGTTCCTTCACATCGCTTACGACCGCCGACGCTTCGAGCCGCAGACCATCGCCGCGATGCTCGCGCACCTGCGGCGGCTACTGGAAGCAATCGCCTCCGACCCGCGCGCGCGCGTCTCTGCGCTGCCCACACCGCCCGACGCCGCGCGGCCGCGGCTGCGTGGCGAATGGCGAACGCAGACGGCGCCCACGGCGGGGGTGCCCGATTACGTCGCGCCGCGCACGGCGGTCGAGGAGGTGCTGGCGCGCGTCTGGGCCGACCTGCTCGGGCGCGAGCAGGTCGGCGTCTACGACAACTTCTTCGACGCGGGAGGCCACTCGCTCATCGCCGCGCAACTCATCTCGCGCGTCCGCGACGCGTTCAAGATCGAGCTGTCGCTCAGACACCTGTTTGAAGCGGGCACGGTCGCCGGGTTGGCCGTCCGCGTCGAGGCGGCGTTGGGCGGCGACACGCCTCCCCCCGCCGAGCCCGTGCGGCCCGCCACGCGCGACGAAGACCTGCCCCTCTCGCTCGCGCAGGAGCCGCTGTGGTTTGTCGAGCGCGCGCTCCCCGGCAACGCCTTCTTCAACGTCCCGGCCGCGCTCCGGCTGTCGGGCGCGCTCAACGTCGCCCTGCTCGAACGGAGCCTCGCCGAGATCGTGCGGCGTCACGAATCGCTGCGCACGACCTTCGCCGAAGTGGACGGCGAGCCGGTGCAGTCAATCGCCCCGGCCGGCCCGCCCCTCCTCAGTCTGATAGACCTCCGCGAACTTTCCGCGCGCGCGCGCGAGGAGGAGGCGCGGCGGCTGGCCGCGGAAGAGTTCAAGCGCCCCTTCGACCTCGGCCGCGGGCCGCTGCTGCGCATCACTCTGCTGCGCCTCGCTGACGAGGAGCACAGGGCACTCGTCGTCCTCCATCACATCGTCGCCGACGACTGGTCGGTGGGCGTCTTCATCCGCGAGCTGGCGGCCCTCTACAAAGCCTTCTCGGAGGGACGCCCCTCGCCGCTCGCCGAACTGCCCGTGCAGTACGCGGACTACGCCGTCTGGCAGAGGCGTTGGCTGCGCGGCGAGACCTTCGAGCGCCAACTCGCTTTCTGGCGGAAGCAGCTCGAAGGAGAACTGGAGCCGCTGAACCTGCCGACCGACAACCCGCGCCCGGCCCGGCCCACCTTCAGGACCGCGCTGCGGACGCTGCGCCTGCCCGCCGAACTCTCCGACGCGGTCAAACGCGCGAGCCGCGACGAAGGCATGACGCTCTTCACGACGCTCGTCGGGGCGCTCCAGGTGTTGCTCCATCGCCGCACCGGCCGGCGCGACATACGCGTCGGCACCCTCGTCGCCAACCGCAACCGCGCCGAGACCGAGGGACTGATCGGCCTCTTCATCAACACGCTCGTCATCCGCGCGACGCTGTCCGACGAACTGACCTACCGGCAGGCGCTCTCGCAAGTCCGCGAGACCGTCCTCGCGGCTTTCAACAACCAGGACTTGCCCTTCGAGCTGTTGATGCAGGAATTGGAACGTGAGCGCGAACTTCAGCGCGCCTCCCTCATCGAGGTGTTATTCATCCTCCAGAACGCGCCGACGCAGCCGCTTGAGTTAAAGAGCCTCACGCTCAGCCCGTTCGAAGACGCGGTGGCGTCGTCCGAGCCAGAAATCACGCTCACGACTTTCGATCTGGTGCTGATGATGTGGGAGGGGCCGGACGGGCTGGCGGGCTCGCTCCGCTACAAGACCGAGCTCTTCCGAGAGGCGACCATCACACGCCTGCTCGAAGACTTTCAGGGGATACTGGCGAGCATCGCTTTCGACCCGTCGGGTGGAATCGGCGCCGGCGGCGGGAGTTAAAAGGCCCTAACCGTCGGGCGTCGGTTCCTACCCGACGCCCGGCGAACGTTGACGATTGTCGCCACTAGACGCAAGGAGCCCGACCTGGGCCGCGCAAGGGTTAGGCCGAGGTCGGGCTTGCCAAGGGTTGTTGACTATTTAACGGAGCAGCGTGGCCGGAGACTAAGACCCGGTCGTACCGCCCCCGCCCCTCTTGCCGGTAGCCGCCGCGCCGCCGCCGCCGCCGCCGGCAGTGATGTTCTTGTGTACCCCCTGAATCTTTGCGGAGACCGCCTTCTTAACGGCGGCGTTCGAAAGAAGCTCGGCGTCAAGAGCAGCGGTAAGCACGTCAAGTTGATGTTCGCTCAGGCTCGCGAGTTCGCGGACCGAGATTAGCTGAGAGAGCAATGCCATAGTGAGTTGTCCTCCAGGGAGTACATATAAGTCCGGAAACTTTTTATGTCAAGTTTTTCTTTCCCGCGCATGAGGCCCTGTTCAGACTTGAGCCCGGTGCAGGGATAGAACGCGGGCGCCGGGAACATGATGCTTGACAGCCTCTGGGGCGCGGCATATTCTGCACACCTGAAAAGCGAACCTGGCGTGATGCGTTCGGCACGCGGCACGCGGGCTGCGCCGAGAGCATAGCGGCTGCGGTCGGTTGAACGTTCGCGGCCCCGTCTGGCAAGAACACTCAAAGGTTCCTTCAAAATCAAACTGCCATTACCGCCCTGGTCTCGCGCGGCTCAGGTATCCTCAAGTTAACGGGCCGCGCGGGCGAGTCCTTAAGCAGCCCCAGGACCCGAAACCCCCTCCGCGTCCCGCCCGAGGCTCACACCATTTCGAGGCCGCGGGGAGGTTCGCACGGCGCGCGCCGCGGCGCGAAACATCTGGCTCGGCGGTTCCGGCGTCGGCAATTCGTTACCGGTCGTGAGGATGCAGGGCATGAACGGCGACTCCTTTCAGGCGGCGGGCGAGTCTTCCACCCTCGTCGGCCTGCTCCGCGCGCGCGCGCTCGACGACCCGGAGAGAGTCCTTTACACCTTCCTGCCCGACGGCGAAAGAGAGGCGGCGCGACTCACGCTCGGCCGCCTCGACGAACGCGCGCGCGCCGTCGCGGCAATGCTTCAGGACGGCGGACTCGAAGGCGAGCGGGCGCTGCTGCTCTACCCTCCCGGCCTGGAATTCATCGCGGCGTTTTTCGGCTGCCTCTACGCAAAGACCGTCGCCGTGCCCGCCGTCCCCCCCCGTTCGAGCCACGCGTTGCCGGGACTGCGCGCCACGATCCATGACGCGCGGCCGAGTGTGATTCTGACCGAGTCCTCCTTCCTCCCGCGTGCCGCGCGCTGGCTCAGGCGTTCGGTCGAGGGCGGCGACTTGCGGCTGCTGGCGACGGACGCGACGGCGCCCGACCTCGCCGCGCGCTGGCGACCGCCCTCGTTGACGGGCGACACGCTGGCCTTCCTTCAATACACGTCGGGTTCGACGGCCGCGCCCAGAGGCGTGAGGGTGACGCACGGCAACCTGCTTCACAACGAGAGGTCGATCCGGGGGGCCTTCCGGCAGGATGAAAGTTCGGTGGTGGTGGGCTGGCTGCCGCTCTATCACGACATGGGGCTGATAGGGAACGTGCTTCAGCCGCTCGTCGCCGGGTCGCGCTGCATACTGATGCCGCCGCTGGCCTTTTTGCAGAGACCGCTCCGCTGGCTCGATTGCATCTCGCGCTACCGCGCGACGACGAGCGGCGGGCCGAACTTCGCGTACGAACTCTGCCTGCGGAAGATCGAGCCGGAGGCGCGCGCACGCCTCGACCTCGGCAGTTGGACGGTCGCCTTCAACGGCTCTGAGACCGTGCGGGCCGAGACGCTCGAAGCCTTCGCCGACGCCTTCGGGCCGTGCGGCTTCCGCCGCGAAGCCTTCCAACCCTGCTACGGCCTGGCCGAAGCGACGCTGCTGGTCTCCGGCGGTCGTGGCCGCGCGGAGGGCACCGGGGGCGTCAATCGTGCGCGGCCGAAAGTCGCGGGACGTGGGCGTGTGTCGCGGCCCCCGAGCGACGGGGACGGCGCGCGCGAGTTTGTGAGCTGCGGCGAGATCGCGGAAGGCACGCGCGTGGTCGTCGTTGACCCACACAGGCGCGCGCGGCGCAGGTCGGGAGAGGTCGGGGAGCTTTGGGTGTCAGGCCCGGGCGTCGCCGCGGGCTACTGGGGAAGACCCGAAGAGACCGAACGCACTTTCCGCGCGCGCCTCACGGACGGCGGCGCAGGCGCGTATTTGCGAACCGGCGATCTGGGGTTCGTGCGCGGCCGCGAGTTGTTCGTCACGGGTCGTCTGAAAGAGCTGATCATCGTCCGCGGACGCAACTACTATCCGCAGGACATCGAGCTGACGGTGGAGAAGTGCCACCCGGCATTCGGGCGAGCGGGCGGCGGCGCGGCGTTCTCGGCGGAGGTCGAGGGCGAAGAGCGCCTGGTGTTGGTGCAGGAGGTGCCGGGCGGGACGGACGCGGGCGCCGCGGCGGCCGCCGCGCGCAGGGCCGTCGCGGAAGAGCACGGTCTGCAACTTTACGAGATCGTCTTCATCCGCGCAGACACCCTGCCGAGGACGACGAGCGGGAAGATTCAGCGACACGTCTGCCGAGAGTTGGCGCGCACGGGCGGCTTGAAGGTCGTCGCGCGCGACGTGATTACCGAAGGCTCGCCCGACCCCGCAGACGTGGCGCCGGGCCGCGACGAGCTGTCGGCGGCGGATTCCGAAGAGCGCCGCCCGCTCGTCGAAACATACCTCCGCGCACTCACCTCCCGGGCTTTGGGCGTGCCCGCGTCACGTCTCGACACGGGAAAGCCGCTCGCGTCAATGGGGCTCGATTCGCTCACCGCGGCGGAGTTGAAGAACCGCGTCGAGGAAGAACTGGGAGTCAAGCTGCGTTTCGAGGATTTACTGGGAGGCAGCATCAAGACGCTCGCCGGGGAGGCCGCGCGCCAACTCGAAGGCGGCGCTGCGGCGGACGGCGTGTCCGTGGCGGGCGCGCGCGCTCTGCCCCCGGCCGGCGAGGGTGCGAGCACACAGACGAACTTCGCGGACGGCGCGGCAGGTTACCCGCTGTCGCACGGCCAGCGTGCGCTCTGGTTCTTGCACGGGCTGGCGCCGGAGGGCGGCGCATACAACCTCGCTTCGGCGATGCGGATTCGCGGCCCGCTCAATGTCGAGGCGTTGCGCGGCGCGTTTCAACGTCTGGTCGAGCGACATCCGGCGTTGCGGACGACCTTCGCCGTGCGCGACGGCGAGCCGGTCCGGATCGTCCGGCCCCGGGCCGCAGTCGCCTTCGGGGTGACGGACGCTGCGTGCCGGGACGAGGCCGCCTTGCGCGAGCTGCTGGCGGAGGAAGCGCACCGTGCGTTCGACCTTGAGCGCGGGCCGCTCCTGCGCGTCCGTCTGTTCGCGCGCGGCCCCGAAGAGCACGTCGCCCTGGTCGTGTTGCACCACATCGTCGCCGACTTCCGCTCGCTGGAAGTGCTGGCCGAAGAGCTGTCGGCGCTCTACCGATGTACGGAGGAGGGGCTCGGCACAGGGACTGAACCGCCGTCGGCGGAATCAGAGCCGCTGGCCGCGGAGTACGAGAGCTTAGTGCGGCGGCCGGAGCAGTCAGTCGCGGGCACGGAGGGCGAACGCCATTGGGACTTTTGGCGGCGCCAACTGGCGGGCGAGTTGCCGACGCTCGATCTCGCGACCGACAGGCCGCGCCCGCCGGTGCAGACCTTTCGCGGCGCGTCCGTCTCGCTCGACCTGGGGCGCGAACTCGCCGGGCAGGTCAAAGCGCTCGGACGGGTGCACGGTGCGACCGCATACATGACGCTGCTGGCGGCCTTCTACGTGCTGCTCCATCGCTACACGGGTCAGGACGATCTGCTCGTAGGCACGCCGACGAACGGGAGAAGCTCGGCGGAACTGGCGAACGTCGTCGGCTACTTCGTCAACCCCGTCGCACTGCGCGCGGACATCTCCGGCGACCCGACGTTCGTGGAGTTCCTCGAGCGCGTGCGGCGCTCGGCGCTTGAGTCGTTCGCGCACAAAGACTATCCCTTCACGCTGCTCGTCGAGCGCCTGCAACCGCCGCGCGACCCGAGCCGCGCGCCGCTCTTCCAGGCCATGTTCGTCATGCAGCAGGCTTCGCGCCCGGGGCTGGAGGCGTTGACGCCGTTCGCGCTCGGCGAGGAGGGCGGGCGGCTTGCGCTGGGGAGCCTCGACGCCGAATCCGTGAAGATCGAGCGGCGCGCCGCGCAGTTCGACCTTACGCTGACGCTGGCCGAGACAGGGGCGGGCGCGGTCGCTTCGCTTGAGTACAACGCCGACCTGTTCGACGCCGCGACTGCCGAGAGTCTTTTGAGTCATTACGCGAATCTGCTCGTCGGCATCGTCACCGGGCCGGACGTGGCGGTCTCGGCGCTCCCCCTCCTTTCGCCCGAAGAACAAGGCCTGCTCCGCGTCGGGTGGAACGACACGCGCGGGGACTTCCCGCGCGGCGCGCTGCTGCACGAAATGTTCGAGGCGCGCGCCGCCGCGGAGCCGGAGGCCGAGGCGCTCGTCTTCGGGCGCGAGAGCATGACGTACGGCGAACTCGACGCGCGCGCGCGGCGCCTGGCGCGACGACTCGCCGAGAAAGATGTCGGGCCGGAGACGGCGGTCGGCGTGCTCATGGGTCGCTCGCCTGAGATGTTGGTCGCGCTGCTCGGCATCCTGAAGGCGGGCGGTGCCTACGTCGCGCTCGACCCCAACCACCCGGAAGCGCGCATCGCCTTCATGCTGCGGGATGCGGGGATGCGAGTCCTGCTGACGGAGCGGCGACTGCTCGGGCGGCTGCCGGCGCACGGGGCGGAGGTCTTGTGTCTCGACGCGGCGGAGTGGTCGGAGACCGGCGGCGAAGAAGCGACGGGACAGGAGGCGACCGGCAGCGGGCGCGGGGCGACGGCCGACAACCTCGCTTACATCATCTACACCTCCGGCTCGACGGGCACGCCGAAGGGCGTCTCCATCGAGCACCGCAGCGCCGTCGCACTGCTCCACTGGGCGGGCGAAGTCTTCGGCCGCGACGAGCTTGAAGGCGTGCTGGCCTCGACCTCCATCTGCTTCGACATCTCCGTCTTCGAGCTGTTCGTGCCGCTGGGCTACGGCGGGCGCGTCATCCTCTCTGAGAACGTCCTCGAACTCCCGACGCTGCCCGCCGCGCCGCGGGTCACGCTCGTCAACACCGTCCCTTCGGCGATGGCCGAACTCGTGCGCGGCGCGGGACTGCCCGCCTCCGTGCGGACGGTCAACCTCGCGGGCGAGGCGCTCGGCCGCGCGCTCGTCGAAGATGTCTACGCGAGCGGCCCGGTCAGCCGCGTCTACAACCTCTACGGCCCGTCAGAGGACACGACCTATTCGACCTGGGCACTCATCGAACGGGGACGGGACACGGCGCCGCCCATCGGGCGACCCATCGCCAACACGCGTGCTTACGTGCTCGACGCGCGCATGAGGCAGGTGCCGGTCGGCGTGGCCGGCGAGTTGTACCTCGCCGGGGAAGGGCTGGCGCGCGGCTATCTGCGCAGGCCGGCGTTGACGGCGGAGCGGTTCGTGCCCGACCCGTTTTCAGCCGCGCCGGGCGCGCGCCT
>DAIRFV010000100.1:0-18939 GCA_036794905.1 Pyrinomonadaceae bacterium
GCGCGAAGTTCAAGCCCGACCTCGTCATCATCTCGGCCGGCTTCGACTCGCACGCGGGCGACCCGCTGGGGCAGCTCTCGCTGACGGACGAGGACTTCGTCGCGCTGACGCGCGCGGCCAAGGAGTGGGCGCGCGGGGCGTGCGCGGGCCGCCTCGTCTCGTGCCTCGAAGGCGGCTACAACCTCCTGACGCTGGGCGGGACGGTCGCCGCGCACGTCCGCGCCCTCGCCGAAGATTAAGGTTGACGAAGTTGGTGCTGAAACACCGTCCGCCCTGCCGGCGTAAGAGGGAGGACGAAGAGCAGTCGGCAGTCGGCAGATGGCAGTAGGCAGTAAGAGCGGCAGGCAGCAGGCAGTGAGCCCCGGAGGGGCTTGATGTTTTAGCCCGAACGTTTTCTTCAATCCGGAGCCCCGTCAGGGGCGACAGAGACATGCAGTTCCTACGGACTTCGTACAAATTATTATTGCCCCTGGCTATGAACATGTCGCCCCTGCGCGAATTCTCAAACGGCCCTGAACTGCCTGCTGCCTACTGCCTGCTGCCGACTGCTTTGTCGGAAGGGGATTGTTGATGGGCGGGAGGTCGGGGATGTCGGAGCGTGTGGCGGTGCTGCTCGGGCGTGCGCGCGAGTTGTTCCGGCGCGCGATGCCGCGCGTGGCGCTGGCGGCGGGCGCGCTCTTCCTGCTGCGGCTCTTCGTCCGCGACACCTCGCTCTATCGCGACACGCCCTTCGGGCTGCTCGGCCCCGTCACCTTCGCCGTGTGCGCGGGCGTCGTCCTCTACTTCGGCCTCAAGCTCGCGGTGCGGCTCAAGCGGATGCTCTTGTGGAAGGTGCGGCGGCGGCTGATCGTCACGTACCTCTTCATCGGGCTGACGCCGGTCGTGCTGCTGCTCGCGCTCGGCGTGCTGGTGGCGACGGGCGGCTCGTCGCAGGCGATGGTGCGCGTCGTCACGGTCGAGATCGAGGCGACCGAGCGGCAGGCGCTTGAGAGTGCACGCACGCTCGCGTCCGCGCTCGCCAAGCTCCCGCCGAACACTCCGGAGCGCGAGGCGCAGGCGTGGCTCGAAGAGCGCGCGGCGCTGTTGCGCGCGGCGGTGCCGGGCGCGCGCGTCTACGCCTGGCGCGGGGACGCGGGCGCGCACACGCTCACGCTGGGCGGGGGCGCGCCGGCCGAGCTTTTGAGCGCGGACGCGCGCGAGGAGGCGCGCGGCGTCGGCTCCGACGCCGCGGACGCGCGCGAGTCTCTGCCGGGGTGGCTCGGCGGTCATAAAGAGTGGAGCGGCTTCACGTTCATGCCGCCGGCCAAGGGGTCGCGGACGGCCTTCGGCACGCCTTCGGTGCGGGCGCTCGCGCGCGGCGGCGCGGACAATCGTGCGGTCGCGGTGCTGGTGAGCGTGCCCGTCAGCCGCGCGCTCGTCCGGAGCTACCGCGAGAACACGGGCGTCAACGTGCGCCCCTTCTTCGTCGGCGTCAGGCGTGAGGAGGGCCAGCGGGCACGCGTAGGCTACAAGTCCGGCGAACCAGCGGCCGAGCGCAGCGCCGCGGAGAAAGAGCGCGAGTCGGACGACGTGGTGCTCGACTTTTCGCGCGACCAGTTCGGCGAGAGCCTCCCGGAGGTCGGGTGGGTCAGGTTCCCGTATCCGGTCTTCCTCGACGCGACCGACTGGCGCAGCGGCGAGGCCGCGCCCCACTGGGCTTTTGTCGTGGACTGGTCCTGGGCCGACAGCGGCAAGCAGTTCTGGAGCGACGCCGTGCTCGGGCCGTTCCTGTGGCAGATGCTCTACGTCATCGCCGTTATCTTCCTCCTGCTCGAACTGACGGCGCTCTTCTCGGCGGGGTGGATGACGCGCGCCGTGACGGGCACCGTCCACAAGCTCTACCGCGCCACCGAGTCGGTCAAGCGCGGCGACTTCTCGCACCGCATACGCACGCGCTCGCGCGACCAGTTGGGCGAGCTCGCCCTCGCCTTCAACGACATGTCGGCGAACATCGAGGCGCTGCTGGCCGAGCGCGTCGGGCACGAGCGCCTGAAGCGCGAGGTCGAGATCGCGCACGAGGTGCAGGCGCAGCTCTTCCCGCGCAGCACGCCCGCGCTCTCGACCGCCTCGATCACGGGCGAGTGCCGGGCGGCGCTGGGCGTGGCGGGCGACTACTACGACTTCGTCGAGGTCGCGCCCGGGCTGGTCGCGCTCGCGCTGGGCGACGTGTCGGGCAAGGGGCTGTCGGCCTCGCTCGTGATGTCTAACTTGCAGGCGACGCTGCGGGCGCAGGTCTCGATCATCGCGGAGCGCCTGCGGGTGACCGAGCCGGCGCACGCGCAGCGGGGCGCGGCCGCGGGCGACGGCGCGCAGGCGTTCGACATGCCCTGCGGCGTGACGGGGACGGACGACGGCTGCCTCGTCTCGCGCATGGCCGAGCGCATCAACGAACAGCTCTGCCGCTCGACCGACGCCGACCGCTTCGCCACGCTCTTCGTCGCCATCTACGACGACCGCGCGCGGGCGCTGCGCTACACGAACGCGGGGCACAACCCGCCGCTGCTCGTGCGCACCGACGGGACGTTCGAGCGACTCTGGACGGGCGGCACCGTGCTCGGCGCCTTCGACGGCGTGGGCTTCGAGGAGGGGCAGGCGGCGCTCGGCGAGGGAGACCTGCTCGTCGTCTACTCCGACGGCATCACCGAGGCGCAGCAGGCAAACGGCGAGGAGTACGGCGAAGAGCGCCTCGCCCAACTCGTCGCCGCCCACCGCTCCGAGACGGCCGAGAACATCCGCCAGGACATCTTCAAAGAGATCGACCGCTGGACGGGCCAGGCCGACCGCGGCGACGACCAGACGCTCGTCATCCTTAAAGCCGTAAACCGTAAACCGTGACAAGATAAAAACGGGTAAACCGTGAACCGTGACAAGAGAAGACACGCTCTCTCTTGTCACGGTTCACGGTTTACGGTTTACGCGCCTTATGCCGTGACGATGACGGCGCGGGCGCCGGTCAGCTCGGTGAAGTCTTTGGTGTAGACGGTGCCGACGCGGCGGAGGCGGCCGATGGTCTCGACCAGTTCTTCGGTCGGGAGGTAGCCGTCGTCCACGTGCGAGACGGCCCAGGCCGGGAGGTGCGAGGCGGCGTCGAGGAGGTCTGCGACGTGGCGGAGGTACTGGCGGCGTGCTTCGGCTCGCGCGCCGAGGCGACCCTCGCGCGAGCGCTCGAAGTCGTCCCAGAAGTCTCCTTCGCCGCGCACCCAGACCTCGCGCCAGGCCCACGACGCGTCGCGCGCGGCGCGGCGCGAGGGGCGCGGCAGGCGCAGGAAGAGCAGTTCCGCCTGCTCGCGGCCGACGAAGTCGCGCGCGTCGCGGTTCGAGGCGGTGTTCTGCTGACTGTTGTCGAAGGGCGCGGGGGCCGCGTTCAGGAGTCTGATGAAGGCGCGCGAGAGGGGCTGGCGCAACTCGCGCGTGTCGTCGTCGAAGGCGAGCGCGTAGTCGCCGACGGCCATGCCGAGGTCGAGCGCGAGCGGGCGCTTCGAGGGTTCGAGTCTCTCGACGTTGGCGCGGACGTTGTCGAACCACCACGCGTCGGTCTCGCCGAACCAGCGGCGCAGCGCCGGGTTGTAGAGGCGGTGGCGCGGGACGTACGCGTCTTCGAGGACGGCCTCCACGTCCGCCTCGCCGAGCGTCTCGGTGTTGTTCTCGACGCGCGCACGTGCCCGCTCCAGTGACCACTGCGCCGAGTCGTTGGCGGCGACGCGCGCGCCCCAGCGCTTGAGGTAGGCGAGGGTGGCGCCCTCGCCCGCGAACGGGTCGGCGACCGAGCGGAATTGCAGGCGGCGCAGCACGCTCAGCTCGAACGCGAGCCAGCCTTCGGGGAGCGAGTCGGAGAAGTTGCGCAACGTCGTCGGCCTCTGAAAGATTTGGACGGAAGTCCTGCTCAGGTCAATCTCTTGAAGTTAACTTAAACCAGTCCCGCAAAGTTAAGTCGGGGTGCCCGACCCCCGGGGGTACTGCGCGGGCGGCTCGCCGGCGTGGACGACCTCTTCGCGCACGCCGTCGCCGTCGGCCGGCTCTTCGCGCGGGCGTATGATCGCGGGCGCCCGCGGCTCGGCCGCGGACACTTCCTCCGCGCGGGCGGCGCGGGCGTGTGAGCGCAGCTCGGGCAGACCTTCGAGCGAGAGGAAGGCGAGGACGACCGCCGGGTCGAACTCGATGCCGGCCCAGAGCTCGAGGTGCCTGCGCGCCTCCGCTTCGGTGCCGGCGGGTCGCCAGGGGCGCGCGTCGGTGAGCGCGGCGTAGGCGTCGGCGACGCGGAGCAGGCGCGCGCCCAAAGGTATCTGCTCGCCGCGCAGCGCGTCCGGGTAGCCGCCGCCGCCGAACCACTCGTGGTGCCAGCGCACGAGGAGCTGGACGGCGCGGTCGGCGCCCGCGCGCGCGGCCTCCTGCTCGCCGATGACGGGGTGGCGCGCGAGGTCGAGTCGCTCGGCCTCGTTGAGCGGCCCGTCGCGCCTGATGTAGTCGCGCTTCATCGTCAGCTCGCCGAGGTCGTGCAGCAGGGCGGCGAAGACGATGGAGGCGCGGTCGGCGCGCGACAGGCGGAAGTGTCCGGCGAGCGCTTCGGCCAGCCGCGCCACGCGCGCGGCGTGCGGGTGCGCGTAGCCCTCGAACTCGTCCACGCCCGCCGCGAGGCGCAGATACGCCTCGCCGGCCGCGCGGTCGCTCTCAGCAAACTCGATGCCCATAGAGGTTAAAGTTTACGTTCCAAAGTCGAGAAGAACAAGTAGGCAAAGTATAAGTAGACAGTAGACAGTAGACAGTAGTCAGTAGAAAAAACGTTGGTCGCTCGAACCGTGCGGTTGTCATCCTCAACCTCTGCAAAGCGGAGCCTACTGGCTACTGACTACTGTCCACTGCCTACTTGTCCTTCTTCTTCTCGATCTTGAGGTCGTAGGCGGCGCGCAGGGCCGGGTCTCTCAGTGCGTCGTAAGCCTGCGCGACGCGCGCGAAGGCGGCGTCTATGCGCTGGCGCGTCTCCTCGTCTGCGTCGCGGCGGAAGAGGTCGGGGTGCAGGCGGCGCGCGTGCGAGTAGTAGGCGCGCTTGACCTCGTCGGTCGGGGCCGAGCGCGCCACGCCCAGAACCTCGTAGTGCGTCGCGCCGCGCGCGAGCGCGAACAGTTCCTCGACGGTGCCGCGCGTGTCCCGCTCGGGCTCGGTCGCGGCCGGACGCTCATCAATCTGCGGCTGACTCTCGCGTTCCGCGGCCTGGCGCGGGCCCTCCTGCGCGGACGCCGCCGCGGCGGCGCGCTGTTGCGCCGCGAGCTTCAGAGCCCCCGCGGGCAGTATGCGCGGGCCGCCCGCGCGCGTGAGCAGGCCGCCGAGCGCGAGCACGTAGACGGCGCGGCGCGTCTCCGGCTCGGGCAGCCCGCTGACGGCGACGACCTCGCTCAGGGGCGTCGGCGCGTAGACGCGCGACATGACGAATGCCTCCGCGGGGAGGAGCCGGAGGCCGGAGTTGATCTTCTCTTCGACGCCCTCGGCGGGGCCGAACGTCTCCGCGTTGTCGCGCATCCTCGCGGCGGCGAGCTCGGGCGGGAGGTTGCGCGCCGACTCCGCGAGCAGCCCCGAAACGTCAACCCGTGAGCCTTGCCCGCCCGCCAGACGCACGCGCGGGTCGAAGCTCCACTCGCCCGCACTCCAGCGCAGCACCTCGCCCAGCACCTCCTTCGACTGCCGCTCCTGAAGTCGCTTGAGCCCGGCCTCGTCGAGCACGCCCGAGCGCAGGAGCGCGACGCCCGCCTGCTCGTCCGACATGCGCTCGCCGACGGCGGCGTAGAGCCGGCCGGCGTCCGCGGCCCCGCTGCGGCGCAGCACCTCGACCAGGCGCAGCGCGCGCACGTTCGAGACCGCGGCCACGACCTGCCCGCCGTCGAAATAGACCGCGGCCTTCGCGCTCTCGTGCTCCAGGCGCAGCGCGCCCGACAGACGTGTGTCCGAGATTTCGCGTACGAGTTCGGCTAGAGGGTGGTCTGACAGTCGGCCGTTCATCGAGGAATAGGGGCAACCCTTCAACAGACCCCGCGCAATCATAGCTTAGTGAGAGGCCAGAGACTAGAGACCAGGGGCTGGTTGAAGTCGTGAGCGACTTGAGCGGGTATGAGGACGGATGACGCGTTTGCAACCACTGGCCTCTGAACTCCAGTCCCCGGCCTCTACCTTCTGCCTCAAGCATCTGCGACAAGTTTTGAGATAAAAAACGGAAAAGTTTCTGTCAGGGTGCGTACACTCGGGGCGGCCGCCAGGGGCCGCCGGCTCAGGCAGGTTTTTCACGCCGAACGTGATGGTGCAAAGATCGAAAACAGCTCAGGGCGGCCGCGCACAGACGAATGGCGAAGGGGGGGGCGTGCGCGGCGACCTCGCCTGCGGCGGCGCGGACATCGCGCAGGGCCATTTGCAGGGGATGGTCTCCGAGGTCGTCAGCCTGCTCAACGAGCAGGCGTTCGCCCAGGGGCAGGCCACCACCGAGCGTGAAGTCTGCGAGTCCTTCTCACAGATACTGCTGCGCCACTGGAACCTCTGCTGCGTCAAGATATACCTGCGCGAGGAGGGCGGCGCGCTCGCGGCGCGCGCGGCCTTCACGCACCCGCACGTGGACGGCGAGGCGGCGCGCGCCGTCGGCGATGGGCTGGCCGAAGAGGTGGCGCGCACGGGCGTCGAGTCGGTGGTCGGGCCGGGCGAGAACGGCGGAGAGGGCGGCGCGGCCTCGGGGGCGAAGGCCCTGCTCGCGCGCGCGGGGTTCGAGGCGGCCGCGGCCGTGCCCGTCAGCGCGAGCGGCGCGGTGGCGGGCGTGCTGGTGGTCGCCGCGCGCGACGCCGCGCGACTGCGCTCGGCGCTCGGCGGCGTGAGGTGCGTGGCGCAGACGGTCGTCATCGCGCTCGGCAACGCGCGGCGCAGCGCCGCGATGGCCGAGCAGCACAGCCGCATCGAGTCCCTGGTCGAAGAGCTGCGCAGCCGCACGGCCGAGCTTGAGAGCGCGAACCTTGAGCTGCTACGCGTCGGCCGCTACCGCTCGCTCTTCCTCGCGCGCATGTCGCACGAGCTGCGCACGCCGCTCACCTCCATCCTCGGCTTCGCGGAGATTCTGATCGACCAGGAGGACTTGAGCGAGACGCAGCGGCGCTTCTGCGGCAAGATACAGTCGTCGGGCTTCCAGTTGCAGTCGAGCCTCAACCAGCTCGTCGATCTCTCGCGGCTCGAGGCGGGCCACACGGAGCTGTTCCTCCACGAGTTCTCCCTGCGCGAGACTTTGCGCGAGTCGTGCGCGGCCGTCTCGCATCTGGCGCAGAAGCAGTCGGTGGCGCTCGATTGCACGACCGCGCCGGAGGTGGGCGGCATCGTCTCGGACGAGGGGAAGCTCCGGCAGGTGCTCTACAACTTCCTCGCCTTCGCCATCGGCCGCAGCCCCTCGGGCGGCTCGGTCAACGTCAACGCCGTCCCGGCGGAGGGCGGCAGGCTCCGCATCGAGATCACAGATTCGGGCGCGCCGCTCGAAGACCCCGCGCGGCTCTTCGAGCCCGTGGACATCGACGCCCCGAACGAGCGCGGCACGAACATGAACGAATTGGGCCTCGTCATCGCGCACCGCCTGCTCGACGTGCTCGGCGGCTCGGTCACGCTCCACGACCTCGAGCCCACCGGCCTCTCCGTCCACCTCAACCTCCCGGCGTGCCCGACGGAGAAGTAGGCTTAAGCCGTAAGCCGTAAACCGTAAACCGTAAACCGTGACAAGTGAAGACAGGTTCTTCTTCTTGTCACGGTTTACGGTTTACGGTTCACGCTCCTGTCACGGTTCACGACTTTCCTCGATCTTGCTCAACTCTTCGAGATAGTTGTTGTAGATGGTTCTGGCCTCTTCGGACATCGAGGTGATGCGCACGCCGATGAGGTAGACGGGGTTGTCGGCGTCGGAGTCGAGGCGGATGTAGTGCGCGGCCGTGGCCTCCATCTCGATCTCGCCGGGGGGGAGGGCGAGCCGGAGGCGGAGCGCGCGTTCCTCGTCCACGACGCAGGTGTAGCCGACATAAATCGAGTTGGCGACGACGCCGACGCCCGTCTCGCTCAGGTCGCGCGTGAGGCATTCGAGCCGGTCGTCGGGGTTGAGAAGTTGTGCGTCGCCGGGCGCGAGGTCGCACGGCAGCTCCGCGTTGAATCTGGGCTTGAGGCGGCGTTCCTTACCCTTCTGTTCCATCAGGAAAACGAGTCCCGGCCGCGGCCGCGCGGGGGCGCGTGCCACGCTCTACAAACACTGCTGAGAACTTTGAGGCGGAGGGGCTTCTCGCTATAGGAGTTTGGCGCACGGCGTGCGCCCGCGTCAATCAGGCGGCCTCGTAGAAGCTCAGGGCCGAGTCGCCCTGCTTGAGCACGCGCCAGCGGCGCAAGCTCCCGAGCGTTTCCGGCAGAGAATTCTTATGGTGGTGTTCGACGACGAGGACGCCGCCCTCGCGCAGCAGCGCCGCCGTGTGCGCGCCGAACTCGCGCAGGACTGCGAGGTAGTCGGACGAGTAGGGCGGGTCGAAGTAGACCACGTCCCAGGGCTCTCTCCCCGCGCGCCACTCCTGCCCCTCGTTGCGCCCGGTGCGGCGCAGGTACTCGGCCGCGTCGCTCTTGACGACCTCGGTCGTCTCCTCGGGCACGCCGAGCAGGTCGAGGTTCTCCTCGACGAGCCCGCACATCTTGTGGACGCGGTCAACGAAGGTGACGAAGGCGGCGCCGCGCGACAACGCCTCGATGCCGATGGCGCCCGTGCCGGCGCAGAGGTCGAGGAAGCGGCAGCCCGGGAGCCGCGGCGCGAGCACGTTGAAGAGCGTCTCGCGCAAACGGTCTGAGGTCGGGCGGGTCTGCAACCCCTGCGGGTTCTTCAGCACACGCCCGCGGTACTGTCCGGCGATGACGCGCATGACTCGAATGTAACACGGCGCGACTTCGCGGCGTCACCCGCCGCGGAAGGCTCAGCGCGGCTGCGCCTCGACCTCTACGATGAGGTAGACCTGCGAGCGAACCTGGAGCGGGCCGGCCTCGACGGGCGTGCGCGGGCCCACCCTGGCGGCCGACGCCTCCGCCTGGATGTTGGCCAGGCCGCCCGACGAGAGGTAGTCGTACGCGCCGGGCTGCGGCGGCGGGGCGGGGAAGTTGCCCTCGCGCTCCTCGACGACGCGGACGATGCGGCCGCCCATCGACTGCGCCATCGCCTCGGCCTTAGCCATCGCCTGCTGGCCCGCCTCGCCGAGCGCGCGGCCCCGCGCCTCTTTCGCTTCGCGCAGGGTGAAGCGCACGCTGTCCACGCTGTTGGCCCCGGCCTGCGTCGCCGCGTCGAGGACGGCCCCGACGCTGTCGAGTGCGGAGGTCGTCACGGTCACACTGTTGCGCGCCTCGTAGCCCTTGATGCGCGGCAGGCCGCCTGACCAGTCGCGCTGGGGTTCTAAAGCGTAGTCGCTCGTCTGCACCTCCGGGTTCGCGCCCGCGGTCTGCTTGATGGCTTGGATGACGGCGTCGGACTTACGCGCGTTCTGCCGCTGCGCGTCGAGCGCGCGCGTGCTCTGCGTGACGACCGAGAGGACGACGACGGCCGTGTCCGGCGGCACCTTCGAGTCCGACTCACCGGTCACGAGCAGGCGCGTCCGCAGGGGCTCCTTCTGCTTCTCCGCACAGGCGGCGGCACACGCGAGGAGGGCCGCGGCCGCCAGGAGTCGGGGGGCGAGGCGGATGACGTGTCGCATCTTCTCTCCTCGTGGTGGTATGGTTCTCGACTCAGTTATCGACGTTGAACTTCCAGACGGCCGTGCGCGCGACGACGAGCAGCTCGTTCTTGTCCGTGAAGGCGAGCCCCGAGGCGGCGCCCTTCACGCCGATGACCTTGATGTAGCGGCCGTTCGGATCGAAGACCTGCACGCCCTTGAAGTCGGCGACGTAGACGCGCCCCTGGTTGTCCACGGCGATGGCGCCGGGCGCGCGGAAGAGCCCCGGCTCGTCGCCGTCGCCGCCGAAGCGCGTCTGGAAGCGGCCTTCGGGAGAGTACTTGAAGACCGCGTCGTTGAACTCGCCGAGCGCGTAGACGTTGCCCACGCCGTCGGCGGCGACGCGTATGCTCAGCTCGCTGCGGTCGGTCTGGCCGCTGACGGCCTTCTCGATGACCTGTTTGACCTGCCCCGACGCGTCGAGCCTGACGACGTTGTCGTGCCCCTTGCGCGCGAAGGCGACGAGGCCGCCGTCGGGCGTCGCGAACACGTCGTCGTAGTGGCCGCCGCCCCCTCCGGTCGTGCCGAGGTGCTTGCCGGTCGCCCCCTCGTACTTGTTGATCTCGCCCCGCTGGATGACGTAGACGGTGCCGCGCCGGTCGGCCGTCATCCCGCGCAGCGGCATCTTCGGGTCAACCGTCCACTGCGTCACGAACTGGCCCGACGAGTCGAAGACCTGTATGCGCCCGCCCGTGTACTCGCCGATGTAGATGTTGCCCGCGGCGTCCACGGCGATGCTGCGCGCGTCCTTGAAGTGGCCGGCGCCGACGCCCTCCTTGCCGAAGAAGGGCTTCGGCTCGGGCGGGCGCGCGGGGGGGCTGGGCGGCTTGAGCGTCGTGCGCGTGTTCGTGTTGACGACCGAGCGCGTCACGTCCGAGGCGGCGCGGCCGATGAGGCCGATGACGGCGAAGACGATGCCGCCGCCGACGAGGAGCACGACGGCGACGATGACCAGCGCCACCGTCGCGGGCGAACCCTTCGACCCGAACTTCGGCCGCCCGAACGAGATGCGTATGTGCTGCTGCTGGGCGCGCGGGCGCGCGGGCAGCACCGCCGTGCTGTTGCAGAAGTGGCAGCGGATGGTGTCGCGCTCGTTATCCTCGTCGTATTCGAGCGGCGCCCCGCAGGCGGGGCATTGCAGTGTCTTAATCATCGGATAAGTCCCTCACGCCTTGCACGTCCGGGGGCCGCGGCGGGCGACGCATTATACAGAGAATGCGCGGCGAAATTAATCCGGGGCGACGGCCTATTCGAGCCTCTCGTCCTCGCGCTTGGTCTTCTCCATCGCCTCGGGCTCCAACTCCTCGGCGCTCCGGTTCAGCTTGATGAAGATGCCCCACGCGGCCAGCAGCACCCCGGCCGCGACCGCGATGGACGCGGCGTGGGGCAGGCGCGAGGCGTCCTCGTGGGCGAACTCGAAGACGGAGACCAGCGACTCTATCGCGAGCGCGACGACCACGACGACCATGAAGCGCGAGAGGAATCGCCGGACGCGCGTCGGGGCGCTGACCTGCGCCTCGCGCCGCACCTCCTCCTCCAGTACCGTCTGGCCGAGTTCGAGGGCGACGACGGCGATGGTCAGCAGCCCGATGCTTTCGAGCACGGCGTTGAAGCGCTCCCGCAGCGGCAGCGCCGCGACCGGGTTGACCCCGTGCCACAACTCCATCGCGGCGAAGACGATCAGCGCCAGCCCGCAGCACACGAACAGCACGACGGTGCCCACATACCCGACGGCGAAAATCTTCTCTATCACCTTCAACGCGTTAGAACCTCCCCCTCCGTGTCGGCCCGAACTCAGTGCGGCACCATCTTACTTACATCAGCCGATGGCGGCGAGGCCGAAGCGCGCGTCGGCGCGGACGCGGGCGATGAGGCCGGAGGTCTCGCGGGTGTGGCGGCGTGCGGTGAGGTAGTGTTCGGCCTCGCGGCGCGCGTCTTCGAGGATGTGAAGGTCGCGGACGAGGTTGCCGACGCGGAAGGTGGGGACGCCGGACTGGCGCGTGCCCATCACCTCGCCGGGGCCGCGTATCTCCAGGTCCTTTTCGGCGATGCGGAAGCCGTCGGAAGTCTCCTCCATGATGCCGAGGCGCTGCTGCGCGACCGAGGTCTGGCGGTCGGACACCAACAGCACGCAGTAGCTCTGCTCGGCGCCGCGGCCGACGCGCCCGCGCAACTGGTGGAGCTGCGAGAGGCCGAAGCGCTCGGCGTGCTCGACGACCATGACGGAGGCGTTCGGCACGTCCACGCCGACCTCGACGACCGTGGTGGCGACGAGCACCTGCGTCTCGCCGCGGACGAAGAGTCGCATGACCTCCTCCTTCTCCGCCGGCTTCATCTTGCCGTGGAGCAGGCCGATCTGGAAGTGCGGGAAGACGCGGTCGCGCAGGTGCTCGTACATGCGCGTCGCGTCCTTCAAGTCCATCTTCTCCGACTCTTCGACCAGGGGGTAGACGACGTACGCCTGGCGGCCGGCCCTCACCTCACGCTCGATGCCTTTGTAGACCCCGGCGCGTTTCTCCTCGCCGACGACGACCGTCTTGATGGGCGTGCGCCCGGGCGGGAGTTCGTCAATCACGGACACGTCGAGGTCGCCGTAGACCGTCATGGCGAGCGAGCGCGGGATGGGCGTGGCCGTCATCACGAGCACGTCGGGGTTGAAGCCGCGCTCGCGCAAGGCGGCGCGTTGGAGGACGCCGAAGCGGTGCTGCTCGTCGATGACGACGAGGCCGAGCTTTGAGAACTCGACGGCCTCCTGGATGAGCGCGTGCGTGCCGACGGCGGCGTGAATCTCGCCCGCGGCGAGGTCTTTCTGAAGTCGCCGCTTCTCGGCCGCCTTCAGCGAGCCCGTGAGCAGTTCGACCCGGAAGGGCGTCTCGGCGAGCATGCGTTTGACGTTGCGCGCGTGCTGCTCGGCGAGGATTTCGGTCGGCGCCATGAGCGCGGCCTGGTAGCCGTTCTCCATCGCGGCGAGCATGGCGAGGAGCGCGACGGCCGTCTTGCCGCTGCCCACGTCGCCTTGCAGCAGCCGGTTCATCGGCACGTCCGACTGCATGTCTTCGAGTATGCGCGAGACGGCGCGCTCCTGCGCGCCCGTGAGCTGGAAGGGCAGCACCCCCATGATGCGCCCGCGGACGTGCGGCGTGACTTCGATGAGCGCGCCCTTGGGCTCCTTGACGCGCTCGTCGCGGCGCAGCCCGATGGCGAGCGCGACCCAGAAGAACTCCTCGAAGATGAGGCGCAGGTGCGCGGGGCTGCGCGCGCGCTCGTACTCGGCGAGCGGCACGTCGTCGGAAGGGAAGTGGATGCGGCGCGTGGCCTCGGCGCGCGAGGCGAGGCGCTGGCGCGTGATGAGTTCGGCGGGCAGAGTCTCTTCGAAGGCCGCGTCGTCGAGGCGCGCGAGGACGGCGTGGACGACCTCCCTCAAACGTTTGGTGCGGAACTCGCCGAGCTTGCGGTAGACGGGCACGCGGCGTCCGACGTGAATCGCCGCGAGCGCCGGGTCGGTCACCTCGTCAACGTTGTCGCCGTTCTCGTCAGCACCCTCTTCGTCAACCTCCGCGGCCTCCGCGCCTTCGGTCTTGATGAGAGGGCCGCTGTCCGAATCCCCCTGCGCCTGTTCGGCGAGGCGGATGAGCGCGTGCTCCGGCGGCGCGAAGGTGCCGGGCAGCATCTCCAGCTCGTCGGGCTTGGCGAGCATGAGCGCGAAGGTGTTCGAGCGCGCGTCCCACTCCCACCTGCCGAAGGCGACGAAGCGCGCGCCGCGCTGGAAGCGCTGCTTGTGGTACGCGACGATGCGCCCGGCCTGGCGACCCGAGACGAACCACTTGACGACGACGGGCTTGCCCGAGCGCTCGGGGTCGCTCGCCGTCACCTCGAAGATGTAGAGCGGCGGCGCCTTCGGCCCGCGGTTCTTCCCGACCTGGAAGCCGCCGGCCACGCGCACGTACAAGTCCAGGGAGGCTTCGACCCCGTCGGTGAGGTCGCTGATGCGCGCCATGTTCGAGCGATCCTCGTAGCGCATCGGCAGGTAGTTGAGGAGGTCTTCGACGGCGACTTCGCCCGCGTCCGCTTTGCCGGCGACGTGCGCCAGCGCCAGCGCCAGCCGCCGCGACATCTGCGCGCCCAGCCGCGCGATGCCCTGCTCCGCCAGATGCAGGACGGGCGTGTCGAGTGTAAGAGGCATGGGGAAAGAGGCGTTAACCGTAAACCGTAAACCGTGACAAGAGGAAGAGCGGGTCTTTATCCTGTCACGGTTTGCGGTTTACGGTTAACGCTCTAAGCCGTGGCCGCGCCGGCCGGGGCGCAGTAGCGGTCGAAGGCCTGCGTCAGCTCTTGCGCGATCTGCTCGGCGAAGCGGTTCTCGATCTGGTGGCGTTCGAGCATGAAGACGAGCTGGCCGTCCTTGAAGAGCCCGATTTGCGGCGACGAGGGCGGGTAGGGCGCGAAGTGCTCGCGCGCCGTGGCCGTGGCCTCGATGTCGGCGCCGGCGAAGACGGTGATGGCGCGGTCGGGGCGCGCGGCGTTTTGCAGCGCCATCGCGACGCCGGGGCGCGCCTTGCCCGCGGCGCAGCCGCAGACCGAGTTGACGACGACGAGCAGCGTGCCCTTCGCGTTGTTGATGGCCTCTTCGACCTGCTCGGGGCTCCGCGTCTCCTCGATGCCGATGCGCGTCAGGTCTTCGCGCATCGGTTTGATGAGAATTTCTGAATAAGGCATGTTCACTTCTCCTTGTTGTAAGACCGTAGTCTGTTCCTAAACTTGAGTATCTTCGCGCCTGTAATTTAACACACGGGACGCGGAGTCTTTAGCCCGCAGAGTCCGCGGCGCGCGCGATACGGATGCGGCGCGGGTCTTCGCCGTCGCCTTCGATGTGGACGCGCCAGGTGGTCTCGGGCAGGCGGTAGCGCCCCATGCGCTCGGCCCACTCGATGACGATGACGGCGCTCTCGTCGGCGAGCAGTTCTTCCAACTCGACGGCGTGCGCCGCGGCCGGGCCTTCGGCGAGGCGGTAGAGGTCTAAGTGGTAGAGGACGAGGCGGCCCTCGCCGTGCCGGTTGACGAGCGTGAAGGAGGGGCTTGCGACTTCGGCCGGGTCGAGGCCGAGCCCCGCGGCGAGCCCCTTCGTGAAGACCGTCTTGCCCGCGCCGAGCGTGCCGCTCAGCAAAAGCACCTCACCGCCCGCGAGGCGCTCGCCGACGCGCCGGCCCGCGTCGAAAGTCTCTTCGGGGTTGTGTGAAGTCGAAGTGCCCGTCGGCACGGAGCCGACGGTGCCGACCGTGTCATTCCCATCGTTCGTCGCCGGGTTCATGTCGTCTCGTGTGGCGGCGTTCAAGGCGTCTCTCCTTCCGGGTCGAGCGCGCGCACGGCGGCGCCCAGGTGCTTTCTCACGTCGGACGCGACCATCGTCCTCATGCCGTGTTCGCGCGCGGCGAGGTCGCCCGCGAGCCCCGCGACGTAGACGGCCGCGAGCACGGCCGCGAGCGCATCAGCCTCGCCTTTTTTAGAGCCGAACTCCTGCGCGAGGAAACTCGTGATGACGCCCGTCAGCGTGTCGCCCGAGCCGGCCGTGCCGAGCCCCGCGTTCCCCGTCGGGTTGACGAAGACGCGGCCGTCCGGCGCGGCGACGAGCGTGCGCGTGCCTTTGAGGACGACGAAGAGCCCGTGCGCCGCGGCGAACTCCGCGACGACCCGCGCGCGCTCGTCGAGTGCCGAGGGCTCCGCAGCGCCGAGCAGTCGCAGCATCTCCCCCTCGTGCGGCGTCAGCACGACGGGCGCCTCGCGTGTCCCCCTCAAATCTTCGGGCCAGGGCGAGAGCGAGTTTAGACCGTCGGCGTCAATCACGAGCGGCGTCCGGCGTCGCTCGAACGCTTCGCGCACGAAGCGGCGCGTGGACTCGTGCCCCGAGTCGAGGCCGCTGCCGACCGCGACGACGGTCGCGCGCACCGACAGTTTCTCGAACTGCGCGAAAGCCTCGGCGCTGACGCTCCCGACTCCGGTCTCTTTCAGAGCGGCCGTCATCACCTCGGGCATCAGTCGCGGCGCGATTGCCGACTGCGCAGACTCGGGCGCGGCCAGCGTCACCAACCCCGCGCCCGCGGCCATCGCCGCGTCGGCGCAGAGCACGGCCGCGCCCGTCATCCCGCGCGAGCCCGCGACGACGAAGGCGTGGCCGTGCGTGTTCTTGTATGAGTCGGGCGTGTACCGCGTCGCTTCCAGCCACGCGCGCGCGTCCCTTGCTTCGACGAGGAACAGTCTCGAAGGCGCGGCTTCGACCAGCGCGGGCGGCGAGCCGATGTCTGCGACGGCGAGGCGGCCGTTGAGGTGAGAGGCCGGCGGCAGGACGTTGGCCGGCTTCGCGGCGGTGAAGGTGACGGTCAGGTCTGCGCGAACCGCGGGGCCGATGGGCGTGCGCGCGTCCGCGTCCAGACCCGAAGGGAGGTCGAGCGAGACGAAGAGCGGCGCGGCGGCACCAGCGTGCGTCCGCGCCGTGCGGAGCAGTTCGAGGTGTGCGACGACCTTCGCAAACAGCCCTTCGAGCGGGCGCGTGAGCCCCGTCCCGAAGAGCGCGTCCACGATGCAATCGTAGCCGCGCGCCGCGCTCGCCGTCGTCTCCCAGGCGGGGATGTCTTTACATTCGACGAAGGAGAGAGGCGGGGGCCGGTCGTTCGACCCGGCCTCGAAACTCGCGAGCCGCCGCGCGATCTCGAAATTCACACGCCCGTCGCCCTTCGTCTCGTCCACGCCGCCGAAGAGTATCACGTCCACGCGCGCGCCCTGCGCCCAGAGCGAGCGCGCGAGCGCCGCGCCGTCGCCGCCGTTGTTGCCGCGCCCGCAGAGAATCTGGAAGGTCTTACCCGCGAGGTCGTGCGCGAACTGCGCCGCGATCTCGCGCGCCGAGGCGTCGGCCGCGGCCTGCATGAGGAGGAGGGAGGGGATCGCGTACCGCTCTGTGGTCAGGCGGTCGATCTCGCGCATCTCGGCTGCCGTCACGATCTTTCTCACGCGGCGAGATGATAGCACGGACTTTGTTTCGGGATGAGAAGGGCGCGCAGGGGTTTTCTGAAGCGGTTTGAGGGGACGAAAACGGCGAGGGCGAAAGCTTTAAAGTCCCGCGTCGAAAGGAGTGCAAAAAAGAAAAAGGCGCCGACTGCGCCTCCCCGCCGCTCTCAGACCTGCCGCTTTCGCCAACCGCCTCGCCGAGCTTCCCGTTCGTTGTATCTCACATAAACGTTCAATGTGTTTTGTCCTCCAGAAAAATCTTTAACTTTCGGAAAATATTTTTTCGGGTTCGGAGCAGATTGTTTGTGGAAGAGAAAGGCCGGGCCGGGCATGTGCCCGGCCCGGCCTTTCCAGGAACTCTCGTTCCGAAAACAGGAGGAAATCTACTCCTGCGACTTCTGGCTGCGGCGCCTGCGCGCGGCGGCCGCGATGCCCGTCAGGCCGGTGCCGAGCAGGATCATCGTCGCGGGCTCGGGCACGGTCGTCTGCTGTGCACTTGTGATCTGGCCGGTGAGCGAAGCGGTCTGGCCGGGGTCAATCGACAGGTCGTTGACGCTGAAGAAGAACGAGCCGGTGCCGCAGGTGGTCTGCTGTCCGGGGATGGTCGTCGCGCCGCAGTTCGTGTCGTTGAAGGTGAACAGGATCGGCGTGTTGTTGAAGTCGAGCATGACGCCGCCGGTGTCGGCGGCCATCACCGTGCCCGTGACGGTCGCCGTGAAGGTCGTGGTGGGCGAGCCGTTGATGCCCTGCGGCGCGGTGAAGGTGACTTCCAGCGTGAAAGTCGTGTTGAAGGTGTTGGGCGCGGTGCTCAGCGTGAACGAGCCGAGGTTGTTGACGTTGGCGCCGGGGTTGGGGTTGCCGCCCAAGCCGCGGAAGCCGGCGGCCGTCGTCCCGCTGAAAGTGGAGTTGCTGTAGGTCAGTCCCGGGATCGAGGCCGACGCCCCGGGGGTGCACCCGCCGCCGAAGCAGCCGTTGGTGAAGCCCGAGATGAACACCTCGTCGGCGCGCGCCGTCCCCTGGGCCAGGGCGACGATAGCGACAGCGAAGAGGCTGAGTGCGAACGGTTTAACCATCGCGAGAGTTCGGTTGATCATTGATTGAGTTCCTCCGAGTTCCTTTTCGAGACTTTGTCGTTTGCACTCACCTGGACGGGACGGCCATTGACGCAGGAGCGGGGCGGCTCGCTGCTGAAGGCGAAAGGGAATCGTACTTTCTGATTCCGACGCCGTGCTTGTAAAGACCGTGTTCCCAGACCAAACGTTACAGGTAGTAGGTAGGGGCAAACAGCCTGCTGCCCTGCGGATTCAAGCGTTCGAAAGCCTATGCAGTCAGTAAATATTTAATTCTTTGGCACTTTCAGAAAACCGGAAGGCAATTTCCCGACTTTCAGAAAAAAATGTAAAGCGAAATTTTTAACACACGGGAACAGACGCCGGGCGCTGTGTGCCGGGAAATAGGGAGAGGCCGGGGACGACTTGAGTCGTCCCCGGCCTCTCTCTGCTCCGTGACGGGCGCGGCGCACGGCCGCCCACGTCCCTGACCTGTACGGCCGCTTTAAGCATTGGCGTTGCGGTGGCGGCGGCGTGCGCGGGCGGCGATGCCGGCCAGACCCGATCCGAAGAGGAGCATTGTCATCGGCTCGGGGGCGTGTGTAGGTGTGCCCGGCACTTTCTCGCTGTTCCCGTTCGGGAGGCTCGTCAGGTGGACGATGACTTGGTCGAGGGTTAACGTCTGGAGTGCCGGCCCGGAGAAGACGAAGGTGGCCGTGGCCGACTCCCCCTGCGCCAGCCTATTGGGGTTGCCGTTGCCGAAGGCGACCAACTCGAAGCTGCCGAGACCGCCGCCGGGGCCCGAGCCCGCCGTCCACCCGTCCGTGGCCGTCGTGGCATTAGTAAGCGTCAGGTTCGGGTTGGTGTCGAAGCCCAGGCCGCTGAGGAACGTGCCGTTAGTAGAGGTGTTGGTGAGCACGACAGTCAGCGTGTTCCCGTTGAGGGTGAACGTGGCCGTGGAGGTGCTGCCCGCGAAGTTGGGCGACTGGAAGTTCAGGGTCGTCGGAACACCCGAAGTCAACGTGATGGGGTCGGCGTGCGCGACGGAACTTAGGGCGAACATCGCGATGGCGGCGGCGGTCGTGAGCAAAGCTTTTCTGAACATGGTTACCTTG
>DAIRFV010000371.1:0-5222 GCA_036794905.1 Pyrinomonadaceae bacterium
GAGATGGAGCGGCGGAGCCTGAAGCCTGCGACCGTCTACGCCGGGGTCTCGCTTGTCTCGCGGCCTTCTACCGCTGGCTGACGACCAACCCGCAGCTCTGCCGGTTCATCAGGAGTAACCCGGCCGCGCAGGCCAGACCCAGATACCCCAGACCCTACCAGTCGGAATCGACGAAGGCGCTCTCCGACCAGGAGATGAACTCCCTGCGCGGCGTGGTGAGGCGGCTGGCGGACTCCGGGTCGGTCGTGGGCAAGCGCGACTACGCGCTGGTCCTGTTCTACTTCCTGACCGGGCTGAGATGGAGTGAGGTCATCGGGCTGAAGGGAAAAGATCTGGAAGTGAGGGAAGGGGCGCTCGTCATCAAGTGCCGCCGCAAGGGCGTGAAGTTCACCGCCCGTGAGGTCTCGGAACCGGAACCTGAAGTCATACGCGAAGGAGGCCGGGCTCGCTTCACATCCACCTCCACCAGACCGGGAAGTGAACGTTTGGGTCAGAAGTTGAAGGCGAGGGGGCCGACGAGCTTCGTCGGAATCCTCGCGTCGGCCGACAGGCTGAGAGTCGCGCTTCCGCTCGACACGCCCGCGTACTGACCCGCACCGCTTCGCACAGTCAGTTGCACGGAGTCGGCGGATGTAACGATGCCGTTAGCGTCGAGGGTCAGGGTGCCGCCGTTGATACTTCCCGCGAGCTTGCCCCGTTCGTTGGAGGAGGCGTCGGCGTCGGGCGGCAGGACAGTCAGCGTCCAACTCACATCGCTGACCCTCCCGCCCTCGTGTTTGAGCGAAAGGATGAGAATGCCGGGCAGGTCACCCGTCGCGTTCAGGTTCAAGGAGATGCCTTCGTTTACACCGGAGGCGGTCTGCGAGCCGGCCACGGTGTCGTTGTAGGTCGCTGCGGCGGCGCGGGCCAGCGTGAAGCACGCGAGCAGCGCCAGCGCGGGCGCGAAGAGGGCGGGAAGCAGACGCCTCATTTCAATCTCCTTCGGTAAATGACGAGGTCAGCCGGGACGCCGCACACGACCCTCGTGCGGCGCGGGCTAGAAGCTGCGCGAGTGTTGCGCCAGGGGACGTGAGTATCAGCGGGACCCTACAGGGCGTGTCGGGCGGTCGGATATTCTATCCGGGTTGATGGAGTGTGAACTTAAAGAACTGAGGGGCGGTCTCATCAACATATGCGGCTGTCTGTTGAAACGCTTCGGCTAGACATTGAAGCCGGAAAACCTTGGACAGTCCGGAGGCCGCCAGAGCGGCGGATGGGGTGCAGGTCTTTGAGACTGCTTCTAATTATTGTCGAGCTGTCGGGCTGCATCCGGCGTTAATGCCGAGCCTTGTATTCAGCCATAATGTGTGCTGACAAAGGTTCGTGAGAGATACATGGTCGCGGCCATTAGCGCGCGAATTCGAAGAACTGCCTGCGGAGCGTGTAGCAGCTAGAATCCGAATCGGGGGCGCGACTTTACGAACGTTATGTCGCGCCCGGCAAGACAAATTATTTTTTGACCGCCCATCACTTTTGCGTGTGCTCGGGTGATGCCTGCCGGTCGCACCCCGACACCATGCGGCGATGGCCCGGAGGCTCCGCGGCCTCTGGCCTCCGCCCCCTAATGTCACCACCCTTTCAATAACCAACGCACCGTTTTCCCGCCGTAACTATCACCCCTCGATTTCCCCCGGCTCCCGCGCCACCGGGGTGATGGATGACAGAATTATTGTTTCGTGCATGCGCTTCGACTTCGAGGCGTCCGCGCTTAATAGTCTCCGAGCGCGCCCTGAATCAGGTTCGTTAAGACCTTGCGCGCGGCGAAGAATTCTTCCGCCAGACGGCGCGCGGCGCGGCAGTGGCGTTCGTAGTCGCCGTCGATTGCTTCCATCCCCGCAAGCACATCCTCTAACGTCTCGAAGCTCAACAGTCCCGCGCCCGTCTCCAGCCAGTCGGAGAAGCCCGTCTGCTGCGTGAGCACGGGGCGGCCTGAAGCGAGGTAGGCGGCGCTGCGTTCGCTGAACCAGCCGGAGCGTGATGCGACGTAACCGTGTTTGGCGACGCCCCACTCGGCCTTCGAGCCGCCGACGAACTCCTGATAAGCCCAGGGGTCGCGCGTCACTTCGAGCGGGTCGAGCAGCCGCCAGCCCTTCGCGCGTAAGAGTGTGCGCGGCGCCGACTCGCTCCCCAGAGCTATCTCGAAGACCGGGCCGGCGCGCGCGGGCAGGTCAACGAAGGCGTTGAATGAGTCGGACTTCATTCCGTAACGACGCCCGCCGTATACGCGCGCGCGGTAGCTGTCCCACTGCATGACGGTCGTCCAACTGCCTTCGCGCGACCCCGGCGTGACGGGCCACGCGTCGAGGTGGATGGGCTGGCGCGTCGGCCGCCACGCGAAGCCGTCCGCGGGGACGAGGCAGTCGGCGCGCCCGACGTTTTCGGCGAAGGTGAAGAAGGAGGTGTGCGCGGCGGCCAGAGCGCGCGCGGCGGGGTCGGTCAGGTGGCGTATCTGCGTGAAGACCGGGTCTGTGTCAACGAAGGCGCGCGCAGGCGCGCGCTCCGTCCAGGGGCGCAGAGGATTGACGCCCGACAAATTCAAAACTAACTCCGCCGACTCGCAGACCTCGCGGGCGCGCGGCGCGAGCGGCCCCAGCCAGCGCGCGGTGTGCGCGTCGTAGTAGCCCCAGCGTTCGGCGAGGCCGAGCCGTTCGAAGGCGTGGGCGGCGAAGCGGAGTCCGTACGAAGGGTCTGCGTCAACGACGCCGCGCGCGGGGTCGTAGCAGGAAGGGTAGTCGTCGCTGTCCTCGACGAAGTAAACGTCGTGGCCGAGGGCGCTGAGGCCCAGCACGTATTGCAGGTGATGCCACGCCAGCCCGCCGAGCGGCCCGCGCACGACGTAGCCGAGGACGACGATGCGCAGGCGGTCGCCCGCACCCTTGTTCGCTGAGACTTTCATGTGACCGGGCGCGGTTCGCGCCTCAAACGTCGAACCCGGGGAACAGCCTGAAGAGAAAGTCCTCCCTCTCTCTGACCCAGGTCTTCAGTTCGGGCGTGTAGTAGTGTTGCCACTTCTGCGCCGCGCCGCGCCCGCGGCCGCGCGGGAGGACTTTGCCCTCGCCGAGAATGAAGGACACGTCCCCGGCGTCGTAGCCCTCCTGGAGGAGGAAGTCGTAGAGCCCCCGGTTGAGTTGGTCGGTGCGGACGAAGTGGAGTTCGTGCATGTCAGGCGCCGCGCCTTCGATGGCGGCGTAAGCGCCCGCGCGCAGCCGCTCGAAAGACGCGCGCGGGTCGCGGAAGTAGAAGTTGAAGAACTGCTCTGTGATGAGTCCCGGCCCCGCCCCGTGCCCCTCGGGCGTGCCGCCCGAGAGCGGCCGGAGGGCGGCGTTCGAGAGCCTGACGTACTCCGCGAAGGAGAGGTTCGGGAAGTTCGGGTACTCGGCGCGGAAGTGGGGAAGCGCCTCGTAGTAGCGAAGGAACTCCGCGCGCCGCCACCAGCCGAACTCGTATTGCGAGACGTAAAGGTCGAAGGGGTTGCGCACGGTGGCGAGGACTTTCTTGCCGCGCTGTGGCGTGGGGATTTCGTTACAGCCGCCGTGCTTGTTGCTGTCGTGGGCGAGCGCGCCGTAACGAGGGTGTCTGTGGCGCACCCCGCCGAAGAGGGCGTTACGCAGGTGCGTCCAGCGCGTCCAGCGCAGCCCGTAGAGCCGGAACAGCATCGAGGTCACGAACGTCCCCCCGGTCTTCGGCTCGTGGACGTAGACGAATCGGTCGGTGAAAAGCATAGGGGTAAGGCCGTGAACCGTGAACCGTGACAAGATGAATACAGCATTCCTCTGGTCACGGTTCACGGTTCACGGCTTAGGAAGCCCTGGGCGGCGAGGTGGGCGAGGATGAGTTCGACGTTCTCCTCGGCCGAGCGCCGGACCGTGTCGAGGACGAGTTCGGGGTTGAGCGGCGGCTCGTACGGGTCGTCAACGCCGGTGAAATTTTTTATCCTGCCTTCGCGCGCCTGCCGGTACATGCCCTTCACGTCGCGCTCCTCGCAGACTTCGAGCGGCGTGTCCACGAAGATTTCGATGAAGCGTTCGGCCCCGACCATCGCGCGGCACTCGTGGCGCGTGGCGCGGTAGGGGCTGACGGCCGCGCAGATGACGCCGCCCCCGTGGCGCGCGATCTCGGAGGCGACGAAGCCGATGCGGCGGATGTTGGTGTCGCGGTCTTCCTTGCTGAAGCCGAGTCCCTTCGAGAGGTGCGTGCGCACCACGTCGCCGTCGAGCACGGTCACCTGTCGCCCGTGTTCGAGGAGCTTGACGGCGAGGATGTCGGCGGTCGTGGACTTGCCCGCGCCCGACAGACCCGTGAACCAGAGGCAGAAGCCCTGCCGGTGGCGCGGCGGGTGCGCCTCCGCGAGAATCGAGGCCACCTCGGGGCGCGTGAACCAGCGCGGGAGCTGCCGCCCGCGCCGCAGGTAATCCTCGCGCACCTCCGTCCCCGAGATCGAGGCGGTGCGCCTGTCCTTGGGGATGCGCGTCGCCTCCTCGTAGCGGTCTTCGTCAGGCAGGTAGACGAGTTCGTTGAAGGGCACGGGGCGTACGCCTGTCTCGGCCGCGTGCCGTGCGACGAGTTCCTGCGCGTCGTAGGGGCCGTAGAAGGGCTGACCCTTCGAGTCGAGTCCGGGGCTCGCGTGGTCGCGCCCCACGATGAGGTGGTTGGCGCCGTAGTTGCGCCGGATGAGGGCGTGCCACAACGCCTCGCGCGGGCCGGCCATCCGCATCGCCAGCGGCAGCAGCGCGAGGAGCATGCGCGTCGGGTCGTAGTAACGCTCGGCCAGCACCCTGTACGAGCGGACGCGCGTGAAGTGGTCGATGTCGCCGGGCTTCGTCATGCCGACGACCGGGTGCAGGAGGAGCGCGCCGTCCACGGCCTCTGCCGCGCGGCGCGTCAGTTCCTCGTGCGCTCGGTGCAGAGGGTTGCGCGTCTGGAAGGCGACGCCGTTGCGGCGGCCGAGGGCGGAGAGTGAGCGCCGCACCCAGGGGGGCGGCATGCGCAAGGCGCGGAAGTCGTAGTAGCGCGGAAGCTGGATGACGCGCGGGCGCCCCGCGACGTAGAGCGGCCCCCAGGAGTTCATCTCGGCGACGAGCGGGTGGCGCGGGTCGCGTGTGCCGCAGGCGTGCGCGGCCTCGCGTTCGCCGTCCCGCGCGAAGACCTCTTCGACGCGCAGGACGGCGAGCAGGTTGTTGTGC
>DAIRFV010000372.1:0-5206 GCA_036794905.1 Pyrinomonadaceae bacterium
GCCGCATCGTCGTCACGCAGGCCGACACCGAGCCCGCCTCGGTCGAGCAGCAGCGTCGTCTGGGTCAGACCTGCCCGTCCCTGTACGACCTGCGGAACCTCTTCCAGGTCAACGTCGAGGAGGGCCGACACCTCTGGGCGATGGTCTACTTGCTGCACGGCTACTTCGGCCGCGACGGGCGCGACGAGGCCGACGCCCTGTTGGAGCGCCGCTCCGGCAACCCCGACAAGCCCAGGATACTCGAAGCCTTCAACCAGCCGTGCGACGACTGGCTCAACTTCTTCTGCTTCACGATGTTCACCGACCGCGACGGCAAGTACCAGCTCTCAGCGCTCGCCGAAAGCGGGTTCGAGCCGCTGGCGCGCACCTGCCAGTTCATGCTCACCGAGGAGGCGCACCACCTCTTCGTCGGCGAGACGGGCGTGGGGCGAATCGTCCGCCGCACGGCGCAGTTGATGAAGGAGAGCCCGGACGAGGACGTGCGGCACTCAGGCGGCATCCCGTTCGACATCGTCCAGCGCTACATCAACTACTGGTTCTCCTACTCGCTCGACCTCTTCGGCGGCGAGATCAGCTCGAACGCGGCCGACTTCTTCGCCGCGGGGCTGAAGGGGCGCTACCAGGAGCAGAAGAAGTACGACGAGCACGTTCTGGCCGAGGGCTCGTTCACGCTCCCCGTCGTCGAGGACGGGCGCATCCGCGAGCGCGAGGTGCCGATGCGCAACGCCCTGAACGAAGTCCTGCGCGGCGAGTACGTGCGCGACTGCGAGCGCGCGCTTGAGCGCTGGAACAAGTACATCGCCGAGGAGGGCGTGGACTACAAGCTGCGCCTGCCCTCGACGCGCTTCCACCGCCACGTCGGCGAGTTCGCCGGCCACCACTTCGACCTCGACGGCAATTTGATTACGGCCGAAGAGTTCGAGGCGCGTCAGGACGAGTGGCTGCCCACGCGCGCAGACCGCGAGTACGTCCAGAGCCTCATGCACCCCGTCACCGAGCCCGGCAAGATCGCCAACTGGATCGCCCCGCCCGCCACCGGCATCAAGGGCAAGCCGTTCGAGTTCGAGTACGTCCGCCTGTAGCGGTCACCTCCGCGTCAGGAAAAGGGCTCGCGCTTCCATCTGCGCGAGCCCTTTTCGTTCGCGTTTTCCACCCCCGCGCCCGCGACAACTCACTATTGACACCCCGCCCCGGGCGGGGTATATCTTCGTTGACTCCGACGCCCAGGTCGCTTTCCGACGGAGACGAGAGCATGAATCGCTCGATGAACTACCCGCCCGCCGCGAGGGGCAAACGGTCGCTGCCCATCCTGATCGCCCTCAGCGGCCTCGCGCTCATAAGCTTCCTCGTGCCCGTCCGCCCGAACAAGGAGAGGCTGGTCGCCGGGATGATCGACTGCCTGCGCGAAGAGAGGTTCGAGCAGCTCTACGAAAAGGCGAGCGACACCGTCTTCACGAACGTGAGCAAAGAGGAGTTCGTCCGGCGCATGAGGGCGGCGGCGGCCAAGTTGAAGGCGATAGACCCGGAGCTGAATTTCAAGAGTGACCCGGTGGTCGAGAACTGGGTCGCGGGCGACGATAAAGTTCGGCTTACGGCCGCGCGCAAGTTGGAGGGGGACGGCGTATCCGTGACGGTAATCATTCAGTGGAATCTCGACGGACAGTTCTACAACATCAGCGTGACGCCCGACACGGCGACCCCGAAGGAGTTTACCGTCCACGGCGTTTCCCACAGGTACGTCACCGACCAGGGTGAGAGAGTATACGACTGACGCCCACGCCCCGCCCGCGATTCGGCAACCCGCCCCGCGCCTCGCCTCCTTACAAACCTGCGAACACGCCCGCGGCCGCCGCGACGACGGTCAACGCGCCGAAGGCGATCTCGCCGAAGCCGACCCCCCGGGCCGTCGAGGGCCAGCGGCGCGCGAAGCCGTAGGCCGCGCGCCCGAACAGCACGGCCGTCATCAATACCGCCACCCACGGCAGGAACCCGTAAGCCGCGAGTGCGACCACGAGGGCGTGCGCCGCCGCGTGCGCCAGCAGCGAGGGCCAGCGCGCCGGCTCTTTACCGTGCAGTTCGTCGAGCCGCGCGCGCACGTAGATGATGGCCGGCACGAAGCGCGCCGCGAGCAGCGCCCAGAGCCCCAGGGCGAGCGGCCAACCGGCCCCGCCCGCCACCGCCAGCGAGCACGCCACCGACCCCATCGCCAACGACCCCGCCAGCTCCGGCAACAGTCCACGGCTCCGCCCCGCCGCGTCGTACCAGAGTTGCAGACCCGCGAGCGGCGCCGCCGCCGCCAGCGGCAGCAGGAACGCGTAGTCCGCGGACGCGTAGACCGCGACGCCGAGTCCCACGACCGCCGCCGCCGCGTAGACGAGCGTGAACCTCTCTGCGTAAGGCGTGCGCGCGAAGCGACGGCCGCGGCGGCGGTCGCCCGCGACGATCTTGAAAGGGTGGCGCGCGAGAAAAGCGCCGACGGTCGCCAGCGCCAGCCCCGCCCCCGCCAGCGACGGCGCGACCAGCAGCCCCAGCAGCACCGGCTCAAGCGTGATGCCCCACCCGCCGTGCTCGGTCGGCAGCGCCACCGTCTTCAGACGCACGCCGCCGCCCGCCCCCGACTTTACCGCGCCGCCGCCCCCCCTGTTGTAATCAACTCTCGCCGCCATCACTTCCCCCTTTACCCTCCCGGCGGGACTAGCGCTACGACTGCAACACCCGTTCCGGAGTCGCCCCGACAGGAAAACCATAACTCCCGCCCGTCCGCCCGCGCGTTTCTCCTCAGACGCCCGCGCAAAATTCCCCTGCGGTCAATCCTCGCGTTCGAGCTTCCGGCTCCCCAGCCAGAGCAGCAGCGCGGCGAGCGCCGAGGCGACGGGGCAGAGCAGCAGGCCGTAGCGCATCATCTGCGGGTTCTGGCCCGCGCCGAGCGAGTCGTTGACGCGCCCGATGAGCGGCCCGCCGACGCCGTAGGCCGCGATGGTGACGGTGAAGAAGTAGATGGCGACGCCCAGTCCCCGCAGGTGCGGCCCCGCGATGTCGTGCACGTCGGCCGCCGCCGGCCCGACCCACATCAGCGCCACGCCGAGCAGCACGAAGTTCGACCCGATGAGCAGCCACACGTTGCCCGTGAACAGCAGCGCGACCCACAAGGGCACCGTGATGAGCGCGCACGCGGCGCTGAACAGCATCCGCCCCCCGCGCCCGCGCCGGCGCAGACGGTCGGCCAGCACGCCCCCCAGGATCGTCCCCGGCACGCCCGCCAACACCGACAGCGCCCCCGCCCAGTTGCCTATCAGCGGAAGCGGAAAGCCGTGGACGCGGTTGAAGAAGAGCGGCCCCCAGATCGAGAGCTGGTTCGACGCGAGCCCGAACAGCGCGTAGCCCGCGTAGTGGTAGCGCAGCGCCGAAGACTTGAACAGCACCTTCCAGTCGCGCGACGTGTACGAGGGCGCCGCCGCCCCCTCGGTCTGCCCGCGCCGCGTCTCCCTGAGCGAGAGCACGAAGAGGCACATCAAGAGGCCCGGGAAGCCGAGCAGGTAGAACGCCCACCGCCAGCCGTACGCCGCCCCGATCTGGCCGCCGAGGAAGAAGGCCAGGCCGCCGCCGATTGCGATCCCCGAAGAGTAGACGGATTGCACCGTCGCCCGCATCCGCGGCGGGAAGTAGTCGGAGAGCAGCGAGAGCGCCGCCGGCCCCAGCGTCGCCTCGCCCACGCCCACCATCACGCGGCAGACGAAGAGCGACCAGAACCCCTCCGCGAACCCGGTCAGCCCCGAGAAGAGGCTCCACACCGCGAGCCCCGCGGCGATGAGCAGCTTGCGCTTTACCCGGTCGGCCAGCCGCCCGAAGGGGATGCCGAGCACCGTGTAGAAGACCGCGAAGGAGGCTGAGCCGAGCAGCCCCAGCTCGAAGTCGGAGAAGTTCATCTCCCGCCGGATCGGCGGCAGGAGGATGAAGACCAGCACGCGGTCGAGGAAGTTCAGGACGTAGACGACCGTCAGCACGCCGAGCGCGTACCACGAGTGCGCGGGTATTTTCTCGTTCGCTTGCGTCGGAGAAGACATAAAGAAGAAGTAGGCAGTAGGCAGTAGACAGTAGTCAGTAGAAAATCTTTTCGCCGCTCCAAACCATGCGGTTGTCATCGTCAACGCCCGGTAGGCGGAGCCCTACCGGCTACTGGCTACTGGCTACTGACCAACACGACCGCCTCGCCCTCGACGACGCGCTCGCCGCGCTGGTTGGTGCAGAAGGTTTCGAGCGTGACGACGGGCTTGTCCTCGCGCACGGCCCTGACGACGACGCGCGCCGTGACGGTGTCGCCGGGGAAGACGGGCGCGGTGAACCGCAGCGTCTGCGAGAGGTAGACCGTGCCGCGGCCGGGCAGCTCGTTCGCCAGCACCGCGGAGATGAGCGACGCGCTGAGCATGCCGTGCGCGATGCGGCGGCCGAAGCGCGTCGTGGCGGCGTACTCCTCGTCGAGGTGGACGGGGTTGCGGTCGCCCGTCAGCTCGGCGAAGGCGCGCACGTCCTCGTCCGCGATGGTCTTCTGCATCTCGGCCGCGTCGCCGACCTTTAGACTCATCCCGCCCTCCCCCCCGGCTCACTGCGAAAGGAATTTCAGCACCGCGGCGTTGAACTCCGCGGCCTTCTCGACCTGCGGGACGTGGCCGCACTGTTCGAAGACGACGAACTGCGCCTGCGGCAGCTCGCGCCTGAACTTCTCGCCCTCGCGCGCCAGCGGCGTCAGCCCGTCCTCGCGCCCCCAGACGATCAGCACCGGCTGCTTCAGGCCCGCGAGCTTCCCGTCGAGCATGTCTTCGCCGCGGTGGATGGACTCGACCAGGCGCTGGATGGTGTAGCCGTCGCCGGCCGACAGGCGCTGCGCCAGCAGCACGTCGACGGCCGCGTCCGACTTGAACAGAGGGTTGTGGAAGACCATCCCGGCGAGCTGCTTCATCTCGGCGCGCGTCGAGGGGTTGAGTCCCGCCAGCGCGTTCAAGTCGAACTCCTTCGGCGGCGCGAAGCCGGCCGCGTCCACGAGCACGAGCCTCTCGACCTTCCCCGGGTACTTCAGCGCGTAGAGCGCGGCGACCCACCCGCCCATCGAGTTGCCGACGAGCGTCGCGCGCTCGACCTTCAGCTCCGAGAGGAACTTGTCGAGGAAGTCCACGTAGGTGCCGACGCGGTAGTTGATGAGCGGCTTGTC